>CAISJJ010000145.1 GCA_903885595.1 uncultured Bacteroidales bacterium | reverse complement strand
GTAATGGTGAAATCGATCAAATCCTTCTTCCCGCGTCTGAAAATAGAAACATCCACAGTGGTTCCACGCTTACCCCTGAGATGGTCGAGTACAAACTGGTTTGTGATCTTTTTGCCTGCAACGACCTCCCCGTCAATTTTCACAATTTTATCACCTGAAAAGATGCCGAGACGCTCTGATGGGCCACCCGGAATGGCATGAACCACTGAGATCGTATCCTTAATTATCTCAAACTGCACCCCGATTCCGTCGAAGTTGCCTTCCAGCGGCTCATTGGCGCGTTTTACATCCTTTTTCGAAATATAAACCGAATGCGGATCCAGCTCCTGCAGGGTTTCAATAATAGCCTTTTCAACAAGCCTGGCTTCATTGATCGTATCAACATAGGCATAGTTGATAAGTTGCATCGCTGCATTGTACTTTTTCACGCCTGCATTCGGATCCTGTTTAGGCTTTTGAGCCTGCAGGGTGATTGAAAAAAACAGGATAACAGAAACCAGCAGACTGATCCCGGATTGTTGAGAAAATATTAACTTATTCATCTTAAATAGCTTAATTAACAATGGTTATGAGCGATCAAAGGTACCTTTATTTTTCCTTCAGATTGGTGTGTGTCTCTATTTTAACTAATTTTAACGAGAATTATTATGCCTTGGCCGACGAAGAAAAAATAAGATTCTACCGGAGTTTTTTTTATCCAGCCCTCTTTTTGATCGTTTTATGGCTGATCAAAGGGGCAGATATTATCTTCAACCTCGATTTAAATGCCTATGGGCTTTATCCATTGCAAACCAAAGGATTGACAGGAATTTTCACCGCACCCTTTCTGCATGCCGACCTTTCGCACCTGTTTGCCAACTCCATACCGCTGCTGATCCTTGGGGCCTTCCTATTTTATTTCTATAAAGATATTGCCTGGATGATATTGGTGTTACTGTATCTTATTACCGGGATCTGGGTTTGGGTTTTTGCCAGGGGTGATGCCGGTCATATTGGCGCCAGCGGCATTATCTATGGTCTGGCTTCCTTTCTTTTCTTTAGTGGAATCATCCGCAGGGAGAAAGGGCTTATGGTCATAACCCTGCTCGTTGCTTTTCTATATGGAGGACTCATATGGGGTATCTTTCCTCAACTTTTTCCAAACCAGCCCATTTCATGGGAGTCTCACCTGATGGGACTGCTTGCCGGGATTGTCCTTTCCATATATTACCGTGACCAGGGACCTCAGCGCAAAACATGGGATTGGGGCGATGAAGATGAGTCAGAAGAGGCATCATGGACCGAGCCTCAGGTAGAGGACCATCCTCCTGAAAAGTGAATCATTCACCCCCTCAATGTTTTTTAATTCATCCAATGATTTGAAATTCTTATTTTTCTGCCTGTAAATCATGATGTTCTTGGTTATGGGGAATGGAAAATAGGGATGACGCAGCAATTCTTTAAAAGTCACCAGGTTCAGATCAATCGGATGAACGGAATCGGCATTTACATTCAGGTTCGCCTCGATTGAATGGAACCTGGCCGAATCCATCCCGAATACTTCGAGCAGTTGCCGCTTATCATTGAAACCCCTCAGCCGTTCGCGATAATTTACTATACGCCGCGCAAAGGCAGGACCGATGCCCCGCAATTGCTGCAGGTCAAAGGTGTCGGCCGAATTCAGCTCGACTATTACGATTGGCCTTGTGGCCATTAAACCGGGTTTTACCGAATCATTTGATGATCCCGGGAATCGGTTCCCGTAGCGAAAATACTTCCGGGTCCTGGCAATGCTGTCGGAATCATTTGCGCGATGCCAGGCTTCCTCAAAAGCGATGACCTCCTTTGCAAATTCCGAAAAATCAGGTGGTTTTTGAAATGTTCCGGAGGGGATCACCCCATTAACGATGATCAAACCAAAAAGAACCAGGAACATAACAAATATTCCCCGTTGCTCGGTACGGTTATAACTCAAATAGTTATTTACCAATTGGATTGCCTGGTTTACTGCTTTTTGAATTTCCATCACCGTTTCATTGAAGTCATGTTGTTTTGCCGGCTATTTTCACAGGCCCGCTGACAGTAAAACGCTCCCGATCCTGCAATCAAGGCATTGCTTTTTTTCGCAGTAAAACCTTTTCAGATGCAGCAGGGCCTGGGTTTGCATGGCATTGCTACAAGGCAATCCTGCATTTTCCCATTTTGTTATTTCCGAATTGGATTCCCCCTGAAGTTGTTCCAGGAAATTAAGCGCTTTTTCACGTATGGAAGGTTGATCTTTTTCCAATCCATAAAAAAAGAGAAACGGAACCAATCCATTGATAATTAATAGATTGGTACTCGAAAGCCCCATCATTTTCGTCCGAAACCGGGAGGATTTATCAAATATATAATGTGTATTCCAATATTCTGTTGCAGAAATATCCAGAAATGCAACAGCATCATTGAATGTTCCCGTTTCAATCATCCGGAAGAAACGGGCTTGGGTCAGTTTAAGAAAACCCCCGAATTGACTGATTCGCAGGGTTGGAAAATTTGTGGGCCGCAACCGCAAAAATTTCCAGGCGCTTTCCTGAAGCGGGGTGAGTTTATATTTGTCTGCCAAAAATTGATATTCCTTCCGCAATGCCCGGGGATAATCATCATTGAGCGTCTCACGTAACATCCCGGCCTGACCGAACAATAAAGCCTCAGTCTGCATTGGATTATCACAGTGCTGCCGCATAATTCTCAAGGGTATGGATTTTGCCAGTAATTCAAATGGCAATCCATTGATTCTGAATCCAAAGCTCCAGGCAAGATGCCGGTAGAAAGCTTCCTCCCAATCATTACCGCAACTGTCCCAGAGCATTTTAATACCTGCAGATTTGAAGATCAGCCTCTCCACTGCCAGGGCAGGCGCCCAGAGATCAAAATGAGGATCCGGCGTTTCCTTCAGCTGGTTGTAGCATGGAATCCACTGCTGGTTGTGCATCATCAGCTCATATTGGCAGAAAATACTTTCAGGGTATTGATTTTTCAAAATGAGTGTCGGGATAGGTTCCCCATTTTGATGCCTGACCCCGCTATCCGGTTCATAAACTACATGAAGAATGGTGTTGTCGTAAGCACGGTCGCCCTGATGACCATGCCTGTACCAGTCGGAGGCCCTGACATGAAGCTCAACATTTCCTGCCCAGGTTGTATTTCCAATAGAAAGCCGGGCATTAAAAAAATCGGGTCCGCTGTCGGTGTTTTGATCACCGGGGTGCAGAACGACGAGCGTTTCACCCGACTCAGTCTTCAAATCGGCATTAATAAGCCGGTATTTCCACAGGTATGAAAGAAACTGTTCGTTCATGGTTGTCAATATTTTAATAAAGTTTATGTGCTTAATCAGCCGAAACAATAAAAGGTGAAGTCATTGTTTAAAAAAAAAGAAAAAAAAAGTATCTTTGCATAAATTAAAGAGGAAACAGCGAAATGAAGGATGTCGCCACATTGGTTTCCGGGATTGAATATAAGTTGAGGAAACTTATTGACCAGCATCAGTCAACCCGCGATGAAAACTCGAGGTTAATCAACGAGATTCAGGAATTAAAAAAGGTCATTAACGAACAAAAACAGACGATAAGTCAACTGGAAGAGAAGAGTAAAATCTTAAAATTAGCTAAAACACTTGAAACAAAAGAAGGAAACGTAGAAGCAAAATTGAAAATCAATGAACTTGTGCGGGAAATTGATAAATGTATAGGGCTTTTAAATAGTTAAAACAGAATTCGTAAACAGGCAAATGGAGGAACTTTCCATATCGTTACCTATCGCTGAGCGATCATACCGGTTGGCGATTGACAAAGAACATGAGGAACTTTTTCGCAGCGCTGCCAAATTGATTGATAAAAGGATTAAGGATTATTCGGGCAGTTACGCTTACAAAGATAAACAGGACCTCCTTGCCATGGTAGCGCTGGAATATGCAACCGGTTACCTGCAGAATGATAAGTTATTGTCAGAAAAGGAGATACTGTGGAGAGAAAAACTTTTGGCAATTGATCAGGCACTTGACGAACAATGTAAGTTTTAAGCTGCAACCGTTCTTTGAAAATATCTGAAGATTTACCCGCATTAATTCAGACAGTTTGTAAACCTAACATTACAAATATTAGGACAACGCTCACTAGCTCGTAGGACAGGCCTCACTTCTGCTCAGGCAGGAGAACAGGGTTAGTTCCCTGACAGTGGAAGTTCGAAAAGTTTGGCAGTCCTATTCGTGTCGTTAGAGGTTTATCAATACCTCGCTGATTAGTGCGGGTTTTTTCTTTACCCTTTTTCTACGCATTCCTTCATTTTACTAACAACGTTACATCTCTTAATACAGGGATGTATCAATAAATAACTCAATCAATGGGAGGAATTCTGCTATATATCATCATCGGGGTGACTGGAATCATCCTGGGAGGTGTTCTTACGGGAACTATTTTAAACAGGGCGCTCGAACGCAAGCGCGATTCATTGCTGAAAGAGGCCATGGAAAAGGCCGAGGTTGTTAAAAAGGAGAAAATCCTTCAGGCGAAGGAAAAATTTCTGCAGTTAAAAGGCGAACATGAAAAATTTATTCATGAGAAAAACGAAGAGGTCGCCCGCAACGAAAACCGGCTCAAGCAGAAAGAGGGTACCATGAATCAAAAGGTGGAGGAGTTTGCAAAAAAACAGAAAGAGATTGCAACGATCAAACAAACCCTCGCCCAGCAAATCGAAATCATCAACAAAAAGCAGACTGACCTCGACAAGGCGATGAAAATCCAGGTTGAAAAACTCGAAGCCATTTCGAGTCTTTCGGCAGTTGAAGCCAAGGCACAATTGATCGAAACCCTCAAGGAGGAGGCCAAATCAGATGCGATAGTTCATATCAAGGACATCATTGACGAAGCCAAGCTTACTGCAAATACAGAGGCTAAAAAGATCATCATCGAAACTATCCAGCGTACAGCTTCCGAACATGCCATCGAAAATACCGTTTCGGTTTTCAACATTGAAAGTGAAGAGATCAAAGGCCGTATCATTGGCCGGGAAGGGCGCAATATCAGAACCCTCGAATCGCTTACCGGCGTCGAGATCATCATCGATGATTCTCCCGATGCCATTTTGTTATCGGGATTTGACCCGGTAAGAAGGGAAATCGCCCGGCTGTCACTGCATAAACTCGTAACCGACGGACGAATTCACCCTGCCCGCATTGAAGAGGTCGTTGCGAAAACAAAAAAACAGATCGAGCAGGAGATCATTGAGACCGGGAAACGGGTCAGCATTGACCTGGGCATCCATAATATGCATCACGAACTGGTAAGGATGATCGGTAAAATGAAATACCGCTCCTCCTATGGTCAGAATCTGCTGCAGCATTCTATTGAAGTTGCCAAACTTTGCGCCACCATGGCAGCAGAACTGGGATTAAATCCGAAATTGGCCAAACGTGCCGGGTTATTGCATGATATCGGAAAAGTGCCCGACACTGAACCGGAATTGCCACATGCCGTACTTGGCATGAAAATGGCCGAAAAATTCAAGGAGAAGCAAGAGGTGATCAATGCCATCGGGGCCCATCATGATGAAGTAGAGATGGACAACCTGATATCACCCATCGTTCAGGTATGTGATGCCATTTCAGGCGCACGGCCGGGGGCCCGACGCGAAGTGGTTGAAGCATATATTGAGAGGCTGAAACACCTTGAAGAACTTGCGCTGAGCTACCCCGGTGTCGTGAAAACGTATGCGATTCAGGCTGGTCGTGAATTGCGCGTAATTGTCGGCGCCGACAAAGTGACCGATGTTGAGGCAAACCAGATCTCCTTTGATCTTTCGAAGAAGATCCAAAGTGAAATGACCTATCCGGGACAGATTAAAATAACGGTTATCCGCGAAACCCGCGCTGTGAGCTATGCAAAATAACTGATCCAGAAGTTTTAAGGATTGCAATTAGTAATTCTTAAGAGATTCAAGATTCCATATATAACAACAAATTTGAGGGTGTCCCAACAGCGATCAAGGGGGCACCTTCTTTTTTTGCACTCATGCTGCTCATTCCCGGGCATAAAAAAAGCCCCTTGTGGGGCTTTTGCGGACCGGACGGGACTCGAACCCGCGACCTCCGCCGTGACAGGGCGGCATTCTAACCAGCTGAACTACCGATCCTCAAATGTGATGCAAAAGTAACCTAATTTTTTCTATTTACAAACTTCTTTTTAAATTTCTTTCTCGAAGGCTCCATTTTCTGTAACTGAGTGACATTTAATCTGTTGTACCGCAGATTCCTTCAACCATTGCATAATACGCATCCTTGAATTGGTTGCATCAATGATAATTTGCCCGGGATGAAAGATTTTTAACGCATCGGCAAGGTTGATTTTCGGATTGCCTGAGAGGATAAGAAAATCGACATGGATTGCCCTTGTCAACCTTGCGGGAATGGGTTTTCGGAGGATTGCAATCCGGGCCCCGGCAAACTGAATAAAACGCCCGCTGTAAAAGACCGGTAAAAAGTCTTTGGCTACTTCGGCATGCCTGTCTTTCCTGCCTGACCAGAAAGCGCGGCTGAATTTGATCCCATACGCATCCATCGCGGCATTGACCATGTCGGAATTTAATTTTTGAGAAGTGGGATCATTCACCCTGCTTCCATTATAAAAACACACTGACTTGTCCTGGATGCTAAACTGATAACAGGCTGAACGGTACGAATTGTAAACAATCATACGCGATGAATTGAGCCGGTGCACTTGAAAGTTCAGTATGATAAGGTTGAATACAATACCGGCGCCGATAGAAAGATACAAAAATGAAATATGTTTCAGAAACAGGTAAAGTGCACCCAGAATTATTACCAGGTAAAGAACAACCATTGCCCATGAGGAAATGTAGATTCCGCTCACCGTTGAAAATGGGAGTTGTTCAATAAAATGAATGATATGGTTCAATAAACACACCAGGGCGATCAGCGCTTTGGCGCAAATAGCTGAAAAAAGCGGGATGGCACCTGTTACCATCAGTACAATTCCGATATAAATGATCAGGCTCGACAATGGAACGACAAATATGTTGGTTAGCATAAAGTAATTCGGGAACTGATGAAACGTGTAAAGCGTGATGGGCAAAGTTGCTAACTGGGCCACGATTGAGACTGCCAGAATCGACCATATCTTGTCGGGAATCCAGGCAGCGGTGATATACAGATCATAAACGGGTTTATAAAGGATAACAATACCCAATACGGCCAGATATGAGAGCTGAAATCCGACATCCAGCAACAGAAATGGATCTATGGCAAGCAGGATAAAAACCGAAGCTGCAATTACATTGAACATATCAGGCGATCGGTTCAACGATTTTCCAAGGATGGGTAAACTCAGCATGGCTGCCGATCTGAAAACACAGGGTGAAAGTCCGGTCAGCATGGCATAAAACCATATAAATGTCAATAAAATGATGGCTTTCAGCAATCGAAGCAGTTTCCGCCGGTTCAGAAATCCCAGCAGGAATTCCAGGAAAATATAAATGATGCCCACATGCATGCCTGATACTGACAGGATATGCATGGCGCCGGTTGCCGCATAATCTCTTCTCAAACCGGCATCCAACTCCTCAACATAGCCCAGTAACAGGGCTGAAGCCACTGCAAACTCCCTTCCCGCAACCTCGTTACTTCTCAGTACATCCAGCAACCTGTCGCGTAACCGGAAAGCAAACTTCTGTACAACTCCGGATGATTTTATATTCACGAACTTCCATGCCCTGGTGTCAGCAAATACCTGGTGATTGATATTCTTATTATTCAGGTACCTGAAATAATTAAATGCGTATGGGTTTGAATTATCCTTGATGGTAGTAAAGCTGGCATGCAGCAGAATAAAATCTCCATACTGCAGGGATCGCTCATTTAACGTACGTTTCAAATATCCTACCGCCTGGCCGTGGGCTCTGACCCACCTGCCATCCTGATGCCGGCAACGTACTTGAAGGATTGTTTTAAAGGAACCCTTCTTCATGGCGGGGGGCTCTGCAACTGTTGCAAGGAATAACCCTTCAGGTTGCCGGCCAATGTAATCAGGATCATTCGCCGGGCAACGAATGCATGTAACCGAATAGCCGGCCAGGAACAAAAACAAGTTGATCTGAAAACCTGAAATCCAGCGAAACCTGTAACTTGTCCGAAAGTGGGATGTCATTCGGAACGATACAAGCAAACAAAACATGATTGCCAGTATCCATAATCGTCCACCATCAAACGATCCGGATGAAATGGCAATTATAATTCCCGAGAGGAAGGGAAAAAGTAACCTGAGCAGAGGATAAGGCCTCCAGGAGTTCATGACGTATCACCATGTTTATACCTGCTTAATCAGGAAATAATCAAAAGGTAATACGGTTTTACTTACAAAATTTCAATAAATAATTTTTTGCTTTTTCCGACCCCCTCAAAGAGGCAAGATTCCAGTCTTCACATGCCCCTGCTTCATCAGCCAAATAACGTCGTGCTACCCCCCGGTTGGCAAGCGCTTCATGATTCAGCGGGTCTGACAGGATGATCTGGCTGTACTCCCCGATAGCCTCCTGGTACTTTTTGAGATACATATAGGCCAAAGCAAGGTTCATCCTGGTGTTGAGGTCAGCAGGATTTAATTGGATTGCTGTCAAAAAATCAACAATTGCCTCCGTGTAATTTTCTGATGCAGCCCGGGCAGCTCCCCTGCTGGAAAAATAATCATATTGTGAGGGATCGAGCTTAATGGCTTCATCAAAATCGGCAATTGCTCCGGGCAGATCATGCATATTAAAACGCCCTAGCCCCCGGTTATAATATGCTTCAGTAAGATCAGGCTGATACTGAAGGGCACGGGTGAAATCACCGATCGCCTCCTCGTTCTCACCCAGGTCGAACTTCGCAAGGCCCATGTTGTGAAAGGCCTCAGCATAGTCAGGCTTCAGGGAGATGGCTTTATTATAGTCCAGGATAGCGCCCAGGTAATCGCTGATAAAATCTTTGGCCAGGCCACGACTGAAGTAGGGTTCAGCCCGAGCCGGCTTAAGCTGGATTACCCTGGTGAAATCTTTTATTGCGCCCTGATAATCTTTTAACTCCGTCAGGACAATTCCACGGTTATAATAGGGCTCAGCATCGGTTGAATCCAGTGACATGGCCAGATTAAAGTCCTTAAGGGCTGCCTGGAAATCACCCATTTTGGCCTTCAGAATACCAGAAGCCAGCAACTCCTTTTGCGTTGATTGCTGTGCAAAGGAGTATTGCTGCATAAACACTCCCGACATAATGATCGTAAGAATTTTCAAATATTTTATAATCGTGGTCACAAATTTATTCTTTAAGCGTAATTCATTAAAAAAAGGCATCGGCTAATGAAAATCAATGGTTATCAGGCCTTTAAATATTGAATCATTAGCGCGGCAACCCTTGCAGAAGCCCCCCTTCCACCAAGATCGTGCTTCAATGATTGATAACCGTCCAGCACCGACTGGCGTCTGGCTCCATCTTCAAGGAGTGACGACAATTCTTTTACCAGGTTTTTTTGATTAAGCTCCGACTGGATCAGTTCGGGAACAAGCATTCTTCCCGTTATCAGGTTAACAAGCGAGATAAACGAAACATGAACAAGCTGTTTGGCAATGAGATACGATAGCGCATTTCCTTTGTAACATACAACCTGGGGTACCTCCATCAATGCCGTTTCAAGTGTAGCAGTTCCTGAAGTCACCAGCGCTGCCCTGGAATGGCTTAGCAGGTCGTAGGTTTGGTTTATGACCACCCTGACTCCGGAGTTTCCGGGGAATCGCTTGTAAAATTCAGCTGGAATCGATGGAGCTCCGGCAACAACAAACTGATAACCCGGAAAAGATGATATCACACTGGTCATCATTTGAAGCATTTTTTCAATTTCCATCATTCGGCTGCCCGGTAACAGCGCAATCATAGGCAGATCGGGCAGCTCATTTTCCGCTAAAAACTGTGGTCGGCTTTTTAGTTGCATCTGCTCATTGATGACATCCAGGAGCGGATGCCCGGCATAATCAACAGAATAATTATAACGCTTGTAGAAGGCTGTTTCGAAAGGCAGGATAACAAATAATCGCTCAACCCATTTACGGATCGTTTTAACCCTCGACGACCGCCAGGCCCAGAGTTGGGGAGAAATATAGTAGAACACCCGAAGCCCGCTCCGGGAGGCAAATTCAGCTATCCGAAGATTAAAACCGGGATAATCAACCAGGATGACAACATCAGGTTTAAACCCAAGTACATCCCTTTCACAGAATTTAAAATTTTTCAGGATCACCGGCAGATGGGAAACTACCTCCATGAAACCCATGAAAGCCAGGTCACGGTAGTGTTTTACAAGTTCGGCCCCCTGCTGTTTCATCAAATCTCCTCCCCAGCAACGAAATATAGCATCCTGATCCAGGGCTTTCAGCTCTTTCATCAGGTTCGATGCATGTAAATCGCCCGAAGCCTCGCCGGCAATGATATAGTATCGCATCAGAACCTGTTTCTGAGTATTTCAAGTGCGCTATTGGCTGTCAGATCAAAATGGACCGGGACGACGGCCACATAATTGTTTTCAACTGCCCACTGGTCGGTATCCTGGCCATTTCCGATCATTGCATAAACACCCTTCATCCAGTAATACTTACTGCCATGCGGATCCTCCCGCTCATCGAAATCCTCTTCCCAGGTTCCTTCTGCCTGCCGGCACACTTTGATTCCTTTGATTTCATTTTCAGGAACATCCGGAATGTTGACATTGAGGCATACGCCGTTTGGCAACCCGTCGGTTATGACAGAAGAGGCTATGGTCTTTACAAATTTAGCTGATGGTCCGAAATCGGCTTTGAGACTATAATTGTCAAGGGAGAACCCGACTGAGGGAACCCCTGCCAGGGCTCCTTCGAGTACCGCTGCCATCGTTCCGGAATAAATTATATTTATGGAGGCATTGGTCCCATGGTTAATACCGGAAAAGAGAAAGTCGGGGCGGCGACGCATGACAATTTTGAATGCCAGCTTCACACAATCGGCCGGCGTGCCGTTGCAGCTATACTCTTCATAGTCGGTTTCCTTTGTAACAAGTTCAAGCCTTAATGGATGTGCGATGGTTACTGCATGGGCGGTACCCGATTGCGGACGGTCGGGCGCCACGACAACTACCCGGCCAAATGGCCGGATATAACTGATCAGCGCCCGGATACCGGGAGCTTTCACACTATCATCGTTGGTGATCAGTATCAAAGGTTTTTCCTTCATTCTTGCTTTATTTGATGAAATTAGTATTTAAGCAGCTCTTCATACAATTCCTTCACCGGCAGTCCCATCACATTGAAGAAAGATCCCTCTATTTTATTGATGCCGATGTACCCAATCCATTCCTGAATTCCATATCCCCCTGCTTTATCAAAAGGCTGAAAATTATCGATGTAATATTCGATCTCCTCAAGACTGAGCTCTTTAAAGCAGACCGAGGATAGAACGTGAAAAGTATGTTTTTTAGTCTTCGAGTAAAGGCAAACAGCTGTAATTACATCATGTGTGCGGTCAGATAGTTTTTGAAGCATGATAACCGCCTCACTGTAACTCGAAGGCTTTCCAAGTATTTCATTCCCAACCGAAACAATGGTATCAGCTGTAATAATAATCGCCTTTTCATCCAAACGGGAAACATCGAAACTGGCTGCTTTCAGTTCGGCTAAATAAATTGCGATTTCATGAGGCTTCATCCCATCGGGGTAAACCTCTTTAATATTGGTGGTCCTGATCTCGAAATCAAGTCCAAGTTCCTTTAAAAGATACTGACGGCGGGGTGATTGCGAGGCGAGGATGATGTGTCGCCCGTTTAAACGACGATTGATCATAATTTTCTAATTGCTGATTAATATAAGTTCCATCGACAAAATTCCTGCCACCATGATCACTTTACATAAATTGCTCAGATAGTGATAATCCTGTGGTTCATGGGCTCTGAATAGTTTAACCAGCAGGTAGATTGCCGGAAATTGAATCGTGATACTAAAATACCAGAAGACCATTTGCAGGTTGAGCCTGTAAAGTACCACCTGGGCAAATGCAAGAAGCGCCATGGTGATGATTATCATCAAGGCAAGCAGGTACCGGGTCAGCCTGATGCCGGCAACCAGTGGAATAGTTTTGCAACCATAGGTCTCATCACCTCTGGCATCTTCCATATCTTTAATGATCTCGCGAATCATGGAAATCAGGAATGCAAACATGGCATATCCCATGAATACAAAGGTGACCCACCGGATGTCGGCCATGACATCGGCAAATAGCCCCGCATCCAGCCTGAGCCAGAAAAATTCAAAAAGCCAAACAATAAGAATCACAAATGAGGTGATCGCGGCAACTATGAAGTTACCCCAAAACAGCATTTTTTTATACTTGGCTGAATAGATCCAAAGTAACGCCGAGATAAAGGGAAAAATAAATCCGAAACTCAGGGTCTTTATGCGATACGCCAGGTAAAACCCAAGCAGGATGGCAATACCATTCAGCAACATGTGTAATTTGATAGCTGCCCTGGGGGAGATGACCCTGTTGACAACCTGTTTATCAGGCCTGTTGATTCGGTCTATTTTAACATCAAAGTAATCATTGATTATATACCCGCCGATGGCAATGAGCAGGGTAGTGAGCACCAGTACAAGGAAATCAGCAAAGGTCGAAATTGCAGCCGGATCTTCCGGATAAATATTTGGTGCAATGATACAATACCGGAGCATGAACTGTGTCAGGATAAGAATGAGCACATTCGGCAACCGGATCAACCGTGCAAACGACTTTAGATAAGTGCGAAAGGACAGACGTTGGGAGTGCATGGCTGATATTTACGATTTACGAATGACAAGTGACGAATGACAAGTGACGAGTGACGAATTACAAGTTACGAATTCCAATAACGTATGGTTCAAACTGGTTTTGATTTTAATCTGTAGTTTTGATCTTTGAGTTTTGATTTACCAATGGTAAGCGTCATCGTTCATCCATTTGCCCTGAACTTTCAGAACTTGTTCAATAACATCCCGCACACAGCCCTTGCCTCCCGGAAAATGAGAGATATATTTTGCCACCGATTTGATTTCTTCGGCTGCGTCGGCAGGGCACGTTGATATTCCTGCTTCGAGCATTACTTCATAATCAGGAATGTCGTCGCCCATATATAAAACATTTAAATGGGTAAGATGGTTCGTTTTCAGGTACTCCCTGTAAACATCCCTTTTCCGTTCAACTCCCAAAAAAACATCTGTAATCTGCAGGGCCTTCATCCGGTGCATCATTGATTCAGACCTTGCCCCGGATATGACAGCCACGCGATAACCTTTTTTACGGGCAAGCTGCAACGCATAGCCGTCCTTGACATTGGAGATACGGTGAGCTTCTCCTTCGTTTGTTGTAATCACACTTCCGTCGGTAAGAACACCATCATAATCAAAAATAAAGGTATTTATGTGCCTGAGAAGTTCTTTATAGTTTGCCATGTAATGCTTTGTATTTGATGATATTGTCGCTAATCAGATTATACAGTTCAAGGTATTCAGGGTGAGAGGCCAGCAATTCACGATGTGCGTCAAGAACATTATGGTCCCCGCGATAGGCCGGACCGGTCTGATACCGGAAGAGGTGATCCTTTCGAACATTCAGCATTGTTTGCCGGATAAGCGGTTTAAGCAGGCTGAACGAAATATTGTTTTCAATCAGCAATACTTCGGCAATGACCTGCATAAAATTGGTGAAATTAGAGGCAAAAACCGCTGACAGGTGAAGCATTTTCCGGTTGTGACTGTCAATGACCTGAACCTGGTTTGAGAGTTTGCCTGCCATTTCAAAAATTTGATCTTCAGCATCTTTTGAATTTGCCTCTACACATATCGGAATTTTTTTAAAATCAATCTTCCGGCGGCCTGAAAAGGTCTGCAGCGGATAAAAAACCCCATAGTTCCCTGAAGCAGCCGACAGGATGCTCATTTCGATGGTACCTGCTGTATGCACAAGCAATTGATCTTTCAGCGGCAGCGAATTTGCTACTTCACCAATCATGGTATCGGTTACTGCCAGAATGTAAAGATCAGAATCCTGTCGCAACATCCCAGGATCTGAAATAAATTCAGCGCCAATCACTGAAGCAAGTTTCATTCCTTTTGATGAGGTCCTGTTATACACCTGCATCACCCTGAACCCGCAGCCCGACAATGCCAAACCCAGATGGGTTGCCAGGTTCCCTGCACCAATCATAACGATGTCGTTTATCCTTTTTCCTGGCACCGGCTGAAAATTTTGCTAAAAATACAAAGATATGGTATTAACTTCGCACAATCTTTACCAATTATCTCGTTATAACAGAAAAGAGATCACATGAGAAAGCTAAACGCCCTGCTATTTTCCCTTCTTTTATTCACCTTTTTCGATGGCCATAGTCAAAACCGCTCTATTCATTTTATTGAAAAACCGTGGTCGGAAATATTATCCATTGCAAAACAGGAGAATAAAATCATCTTCCTGGATGCCTATACAACCTGGTGCGGTCCCTGCAAATGGATGGCAGCAAAAATGTTTACAAACGACACTGTTGCAGATTATTACAATTCATCATTTATTTGTGCACATGCCGACATGGAAAAAGGGGAAGGGCTGGAACTCGCAAAGATTTACCAGGTCAGGGCCTATCCTACCCTGCTGTTTATCAATCCAGGCGGCGAAATGGTGCACCTGCGGGTAGGCGCTCCTCAAAAAGTCAGGGATTATATTGAGATGGGGCATATAGCCATTGCACCCGGAGAAGGTTTTGCCTCCTATTCCAAAAAATACCAGGAAGGGAATCGTGACCCGGGTTTTATGATGAACTATCTTGAACGGCTGCAGGGAGCATATCTGCCCATCAATGAACCTTTGAATCAGTATTTTGCTTCACTTAAGGAGGAAGATATGTATAGCCCGGCGAATTGGAAAATATTATACAAGTATGTTTATGACCTGGATTCGAAGGAATTCAAATTCCTGCTGAGTCATCATAAGGAATATGAGAAACTGTATACAAGCGATTCCGTTTTTGGAAAAATCATAGGGGTATACACACAGGCGCTTATAACATTGTCCCGAAACAAGTCATTTAACGAAACCAATCTAAATCTGGCAAAGCAAAAGATTAAAGAAACCGGTTACACCGATGCAGAAAAGGTCTTTTTTCAGGGTGAGTTGAATATGTATCAAATGAAATCAGAAACGGAAAAGTACCTGAATCTTGCCATGACAGGGGTAGACCAGAATTATTCTGACGACTATGCAATGCTGAACCGGATGGCCAGGATTTTTTCCCAGATGGCAACCGAAAAAACGCAGATTGAAAAGGCAGCAGGGTGGGCGAAAAAATCAATCGCCCTGAACAGCACTCCCGAGAACAATGACACCTATGCCAACCTGATGTTCAAACTAGGGAATAAACCTGAGGCGGTCAAATATGAGAAGGAGGCCCTGCATCTTGCTAAAAAACAAAGGGTTTCAACGCAACAATATGAAGAAACCCTTATAAAGTTTGAAGATTAACCTGGTTAACCTATCAGGCCACTCTCATGCGTTATGGTACAACCATTCCCAGAACTCATCTTTGAGTTTTGATCTTTGATCTTTGATTTTTCTATGCTTGAGCTGTAGGCAATGGGAAGTTATAAGGAATTTCTCCTTCTGAATCCCGAATATCACCATGCATCGATTCGTACTTAGCCACATTTTCCTTCAATGCTTTGAAGAGGCGCTTTGCATGTTGTGGGGTAAGGATTATCCGGGATTTCACTTTCGCTTTAGGAACACCCGGCATCATCTTTACAAAATCAATGATAAATTCGGCCGGTGAGTGTGTAATGATCGCCAGATTGGAATAAATTCCTTCACCGACTTCATCTGAAATCTCTATGTTTATCTGGTTGAGCGGATTCTTTTTTTCTTGCATAACTTAATTATTAATCTTCTTCTTTCGAAGCAAGAAGGATTTCATATTCTTCTTTACTGCCAACAATGAGGTTTTCATATTCACGTAACCCGGTTCCTGCCGGGATCAGGTGACCAACAATCACATTTTCCTTCAGTCCGAGCAACTCATCCTGACGGGCGTTGATTGCAGCCTGGGTGAGTACCTTGGTCGTTTCCTGGAAGGATGCAGCTGATATCCAGCTCTTGGTTTGGAGCGAAGCACGGGTGATGCCCTGGAGTATCTGGAAAGCAGTGGCTGGTTTGGCATCGCGGGCTTCTACCAGTTTCTTGTCCTTCCGTTTCAACATTGAAATCTCATCGCGCAATTTGCGTGCACTGATGATCTGTCCGGCTTTGAATGATGGAGAATCGCCCGGCTCTTCGACAACTTTTTTACCGTAAATCCAGTCATTTTCTTCCTGGAAATCAATCTTGTTGATCAATTCTCCTTCAAGGAACCGCGAGTCGCCCGGGTCTTCCACTTCAACTTTACGCATCATCTGACGGACAATGGTCTCAAAATGCTTGTCATTGATCTTTACACCCTGTAAACGGTAAACCTCCTGGATTTCATTTACGATATATTCCTGAACCTTCATGGGTCCCTTGATGGCCAGAATGTCACTTGGGGTCAATGCACCGTCCGAAAGGGCCGTACCTGCGCGGACGTAGTCATTTTCCTGCGCAAGGATCTGCTTGGAGGTAGGAACGAGATAACGTTTTTCTTCACCGGTTTTGGAGGTGATGATGACCTCGCGGTTACCACGCTTCAACTTTTTAGCAAACGAAACCACACCATCGATTTCAGACACAACAGCGGGATCCGACGGGTTACGTGCTTCAAACAACTCCGTTACACGGGGTAAACCTCCCGTGATGTCACCGGCTTTACCAATGGCTCTGGGGATCTTCACAAGAATTTCGCCTGCTTTAATCTTGACGTTATCCTCTGTATTGATGTGAGCGCCTACCGGGATATCATAAATCTTGACAATTTCGCCGGAAGCTGATAAAATATTGATGGCCGGATTCTTGGCTTTCTGGCGTGATTCAATGACTACTTTTTCATGATAACCTGTTTGCTCATCCGATTCAACGCGGAATGTTACATTTTCAATGATGTTTTCAAAATTAACCTTACCGGGTACTTCTGAAAGAATAACTGCATTATAAGGATCCCAGTCACTGATCAACTGCCCCTTCTTTATCGGATCGCCATTTTGGAAATACAAACGTGCACCATAAGGTATGTGTGCCGATGTGAGGGCGATGCGTGTATTCTTATCGACAATCCGCATATCGGCTGAACGTCCAATTACAATTTCATATTTTTCACCGGCTTCGCTTGTATAATCAACCGACCTGAGTTCGTCAATTTCAAGGATACCATCATATTTTGCATCGATACGGGAAGCGCTGGCAATGTTCACACCGGCCACACCGCCAACGTGGAAGGTACGCAAAGTAAGCTGAGTTCCGGGTTCCCCGATACTCTGGGCAGCGATAACGCCCACAGCTTCACCTCTCTGAACCATGCTGCCGGTTGCAAGGTTACGGCCATAACACTTGGCACAAACACCTTTTTTCGATTCACATGTCAGTACGGAACGGATTTCAACTCCTTCAAGCGGCGAGGAATCAATGATATGAGCCAGTTCTTCGGTAATTTCACTTCCTGCTGTAATGATCAGGTCACCTGACTGCGGATGGTGAATATCGTGCAGGGAAACACGGCCAAGAATCCGGTCATACAGAGATTCAACCACCTCTTCAGCTTTTTTAAGCGCTGTAATGGTCAACCCACGCAATGTACCACAATCTTCTTCAGAAATGATAACATCCTGGGATACGTCAACCAACCGACGGGTAAGATAACCGGCATCCGCAGTTTTCAAAGCGGTATCGGCCAAACCCTTACGGGCGCCGTGGGTTGAGATAAAGTACTCAAGAACTGACAATCCTTCCTTGAAGTTTGAAAGAATCGGGTTTTCAATAATTTCTCCGCCACCGGCGCCTGATTTCTGAGGTTTCGCCATCAATCCACGCATACCTGAAAGCTGGCGAATCTGCTCCTTGGATCCGCGGGCGCCAGAATCAAGCATCATATACACCGGGTTAAAACCCTGTTTGTCATTGATCAGCTGGTTCATCAATGAAACAGTCAGCTGTGAGTTCGCATGAGTCCAGATATCAATAATCTGGTTATATCTTTCATTGTTGGTGATGAAACCCATGTTGTAGTTATTCACCACCTCTTCAACTTCGAGTCTGGCCTCGGCAACCAGTGATTCCTTGATCGCAGGAACAATTACATCATCAAGGTTAAATGATAAACCTCCCTGGAAGGCCATTTTAAATCCAAGATCCTTGATATCATCTAAGAATTTGGCAGTTTTGGCAGTTCCGGTTTTTTTCAGGATCATCCCGATGATGTCACGCAATGATTTCTTCGTCAGTAACTGGTTGATGTAACCATATTCCTCAGGAACAACCTGGTTGAACAGGATACGTCCAACCGTCGTTTCTATAATCCTGGTCACTTTTGCGTCACCTTCATAGAATGTGTGACGAACCTTAATAATTGCATGCAGATCAACACTTTTCTCGTTATAGGCAATGATCACCTCTTCGGGGGAATAAAAGATCATCCCCTCCCCTTTCACCTTTAACGCTGCGTCGCTCTTGCGCGCTTTGGTCATATAGTACAGTCCAAGAACCATGTCCTGGGATGGAACAGTAACCGGGGCGCCGTTAGCAGGATTGAGAATATTATGTGAAGCCAGCATCAACAGCTGGGCCTCCAGAATGGCTGCATTCCCAAGTGGAACGTGTACCGCCATCTGGTCACCGTCGAAGTCGGCGTTGAAAGCCGTACAAACAAGCGGATGGAGCTGGATGGCTTTGCCTTCGATCAGTTTGGGCTGAAAGGCCTGGATACCAAGACGGTGAAGCGTGGGAGCACGGTTAAGCAATACAGGGTGACCCTTCAGGATATTTTCAAGGATGTCCCATACTACTGGATCTTTGCGGTCGACAATTTTCTTTGCCGATTTTACTGTTTTCACGATGCCTCTTTCAAGCATCTTCCTGATAATAAAAGGCTTATATAACTCGGAAGCCATTTCTTTTGGCAAACCGCATTCGCTGAGTTTGAGTTCAGGACCCACAACGATAACCGAACGACCGGAATAGTCAACACGTTTACCCAACAAATTCTGACGGAAACGTCCTTGTTTACCTTTCAAACTGTCGGATAAGGATTTAAGCGCCCGGTTTGATTCAGTTTTAACGGCGCTTGCCTTTCGGGAATTGTCAAACAATGAATCGACAGCTTCCTGGAGCATACGCTTCTCGTTACGAAGAATAACATCCGGCGCTTTGATTTCAATAAGTCTCTTTAAACGGTTGTTACGGATAATAACCCTGCGGTACAAATCATTCAGATCGGAGGTTGCAAAACGTCCGCCATCAAGCGGAACGAGGGGCCTTAACTCGGGTGGAATAACCGGAACAACCTTTACAATCATCCACTCAGGGCGGTTTTCAAGGCGTTTCTGGCCATCACGGAACGACTCAAACACCTGGAGGCGTTTCAGGGCCTCGGCTTTACGTTGCTGTGATGTTTCTGTATTGGCCTTATAACGAAGGTCATAGGATTCCTTATCGAGATCGATGCGTGCTAACAATTCGCACAATGCTTCGGCGCCCATTTTGGCGACAAATTTATTTGGATCGTGATCGTCGAGATACTGATTCTCCTGGGGAAGTTTTTCCATGATATCGAAATACTCCTCCTCAGAAAGGAAATCAAGATAGTTTATCCCATCTGCGAGTTTGATGCCAGGATTGATGACCACATATTTTTCGTAATAGATGATCGCTTCAAGTTTTTTTGTAGGTAAACCCAGCAAAGAACCTATTTTATTCGGAAGTGATCTGAAAAACCAGATGTGGGCCACAGGTACAACAAGCTGAATGTGTCCCATGCGTTCCCTTCTGACCTTCTTTTCCGTAACCTCTACACCGCAACGGTCGCAAACGATCCCTTTATAGCGAATCCGTTTGTACTTACCACAATGACATTCCCAGTCTTTTACAGGACCAAAGATGCGTTCGCAGAACAGCCCATCACGTTCAGGTTTATAAGTCCTGTAATTGATGGTTTCCGGCTTTAAAACTTCACCACTCGACATCTCGAGGATCTTTTCCGGCGAAGCAAGGCTAATGGTGATCCTTGAAAAGCTGCTGTTTACCTGACCGTCTTTTCTGTAAGCCATATTATTTTATATTTCGATTGAAAAACCAAAAACAGAAAAATCTTATACATTCGAAGGCGCAAAATCGCCCTGGTCATTAATCAAAGGTGAGGTTGAGTCCAAGACCACGTAACTCATGAACCAAAACGTTAAAGGATTCCGGTATGCCGGGAGTCGGCATGGATTCACCTTTTACAATGGTTTCATAGGCTTTGGCACGACCGATCACATCGTCGGATTTCACAGTCTGGATCTCCAGCAGGATATTGGCAGCGCCAAAGGCTTCAAGCGCCCAGACTTCCATTTCTCCAAAACGCTGGCCTCCGAACTGGGCTTTACCGCCAAGTGGTTGCTGTGTAATTAGCGAATAAGGACCAATTGAACGGGCATGCATCTTATCGTCGACCATGTGATGCAGTTTCAGCATATAGATGAAACCTACGGTAGTGGGCTGATCAAAACGTTCGCCTGATAATCCGTCATACAAATACACTTTCCCGTTTCTCGGCAGTCCGGCTTTATCAAGGTACCCGTTGATCTGGTCAATAGTCGCCCCGTCAAAGATCGGGGTGTTGAATCTCAAACCCAACTTTTTACCAGCCCATCCAAGAATGGTCTCGTAAATCTGCCCAAGGTTCATACGCGATGGAACCCCGAGTGGGTTTAAGACTACATCGACCGGTGTTCCGTCAATAAGGAATGGCATGTCTTCCTCACGCTGGATACGGGCAACGATCCCTTTGTTACCATGGCGGCCGGCCATCTTGTCACCAACCTTCAGCTTGCGTTTTTTGGCTATATAAACCTTAGCCATCTGTACGATTCCGGCAGGGAGATCATCGCCGACAACTGCAACAAACTTTTTACGGTTGTGAACGCCCATGATCTCCTTGAACTTGATGATATAGTTGTTGATCAGGGTCTTGATGAGGTCGTTCTTCTCCTTATCAGCCGTCCATTTATTCGGATTGATGTTTATATAATCAATATCCATCAAACTCTTGGTCTGGAACTTGGTTCCCTTGGCAATGATTTCCTGCTTGAAGTTATTGTAAACACCTTGTGAAACCTTGCCGCTAACGAGGATATTGAGTTTTTCAACCAGTTTTACCCTGAGTTTGTCTACCTCCTTGTGATAATCGTCATCCAGTTTTTTAATATCATCCTTCTCCCTGGCCTTGGCCTTACGATCTTTGATGATCCTGGAAAACAGTTTCTTATCGATTACAACACCCTTCATTGAGGGAGGAGCCTTCAAAGAGGCATCCTTCACATCACCGGCTTTATCACCAAAGATAGCGCGCAATAATTTCTCTTCCGGTGTGGGATCGCTCTCCCCTTTCGGGGTGATCTTACCAATAAGAATATCACCTTCGCTCACCTCAGCGCCTATACGGATCAATCCGTTTTCATCGAGATCCTTGGTAGCTTCAGCGCTAACATTGGGTATATCGTTCGTCAGTTCTTCAACACCGCGTTTGGTGTCACGTACCTCGAGTGTGAACTCCTCTATGTGAATTGAAGTGAAGATGTCTTCTTTTAAAACTTTCTCAGAGATGACAATAGCGTCTTCAAAGTTGTATCCTTTCCAGGGCATGAAGGCAACCATCAGGTTACGGCCAAGCGCAAGCGATCCGTCTTTGGTTGCATATCCTTCGCATAAAACCTGTCCTTTGGTCACCTTATCCCCTTTGCGTACAATGGGGCGCAGGTTAACACAGGTATTCTGGTTTGTACGGGCGAATTTGGTAAGGGTATAGCTTTTTGAATCTTCATCAAAACTGATCAGCCGATCTTTTTCATCACGGTTGTAACGGATCACGATTTCGTTGGCATCAACAAATTCAACGACTCCATCACCTTCGGCGTTGATCAGAACGCGTGAGTCGCGGGCAACCATATCTTCAATACCAGTTCCTACCAGGGCTGCTTCCGGGTTTAATAACGGAACAGCCTGCCGCATCATGTTCGATCCCATGAGGGCACGGTTTGCATCATCATGTTCAAGGAACGGGATGAGCGATGCTGCAATGGAGGCAATCTGATTTGGCGCAATATCGACAAGGTCAACCTTGGTTTTATCAATAATCGGGTAATCGGCCAGGTAACGAACCTTAACCTTCTCTTCCAGGAAATTACCCAGATCATCCATAGGCGTCGTAGCCTGACCGATGATCTTATGTTCTTCCTCTTCAGCTGTTAGATAGGTTGGTTCTTCCTCAAGGGTAACCCTTCCATCCACTACTTTATGGTAAGGAGTCTCTATAAAACCAAGCTTATCGATCTTAGCATAAACACATAAGGATGAAATCAATCCAATGTTAGGTCCTTCAGGAGTTTCAATGGTACACAGACGACCGTAGTGGGTATAATGCACGTCGCGGACTTCGAATCCTGCACGCTCACGTGAAAGACCACCAGGTCCGAGGGCAGAGATGCGGCGCTTGTGGGTCAACTCCGACAACGGGTTAGTCTGATCCATGAACTGTGAAAGCTGGTTTGTCCCAAAGAATGTATTGATGACTGATGACAACGTTTTTGCGTTAATCAGGTCCATCGGGGTAAACACCTCATTATCACGAACGTTCATACGCTCACGAATGGTACGGGCCATTCTGAGGAGGCCGACACCAAACTGATTGTACAATTGCTCTCCAACAGTTCTGACACGGCGGTTACTCAAGTGGTCGATATCATCGACTTCGGCTTTGGCGTTTACCAGCTCGATCAGGTATTTTATAATCGAAATGATGTCTTCCTTGGTCAGAACTTTGGTTTCGACGGGTGTGGTGAGGCTCAGTTTCCTGTTGATCCTGTAACGCCCGACATCTCCCAGGTCGTATCGTTTGTCAGAGAAGAAAAGTTTTTCAATGATTCCGCGGGCTGTTTCTTCATCAGGTGGCTCAGCATTACGTAACTGCCTGTAAATAAATTCAACAGCCTCTTTTTCTGAGTTTGCCGGGTCTTTCTGCAGTGTATTGAAGATGATGGAATAATCGGTCGCAAGCGCCTCTTCACGGTGAATGAGGATGGTCTTAATGCCGGCATCCAGGATCTGGTCAACATGGTCATTTTCCAGGATGGTTTCACGTTCGATGATCACTTCCGTACGCTCGATGGATACAACTTCCCCTGTATCCTCATCAACAAAATCTTCAATCCAGGCACGTACGACGCGGGCGGCCAATTTTGATCCGACCACACGCTTTAACGCAGCACGGCTGACTTTAATTTCCTGGGCAAGGCCAAAAATTTCAAGGATATCTTTGTCGGTTTCAAAACCAATAGCACGAAGCAACGTCGTAACCGGTAACTTCTTTTTGCGGTCGATGTATGCATACATGACATTGTTGATGTCGGTGGTGAATTCAATCCAGGAACCCTTGAATGGGATGATCCTAGCTGAATACAATTGGGCGCCATTGGCGTGAAAACTGGTACTGAAGAACACCCCGGGAGATCTGTGCAACTGCGAAACAACTACCCGTTCAGCTCCATTGATTACAAATGTACCACGTGGCGTCATATAGGGAATCATGCCGAGATATACATCCTGGATGATCGTCTCAAAATCTTCATGTTCCGGGTCGGTACAATACAGTTTCAGTTTGGCTTTTAACGGAACGCTATAAGTCAAACCACGTTCAATACATTCTTCAATTGAGTATCTCGGAGGGTCGATGAAATAATCCAGAAATTCGAGGACGAAATTATTTCGCGCGTCGGAAATCGGAAAATTTTCAGTAAAAACCTTGTATAACCCTTCATTGACCCTGTTCTCAGGATTAGTTTCCAGTTGGAAAAAATCCTGAAATGATTTTACCTGAATGCCAAGAAAATCAGGATACTCAGCTTGTATCTTGGTAGATCCAAAGCGAATTCTTTCGGTTTTTTTTGAAGCCAAGGTCGTTATTTTTTAATCCCGAAATTCGGGAAGGTTTGAAATTAATTTTTATAAATAAACCATAGACCTCTTCAAAAATGAAGAGATCTATGCTTTTATTAAGGTATAAGAATGTTCGTCTTACTTAATTTCAACCTCTGCACCAGCTTCTTTTAATTGAATCATTAAAGCGTTAGCTTCGTCTTTCGAAACACCTTCTTTAATAGCTTTCGGTGCAGCATCAACTAATTCCTTCGCCTCTTTTAAGCCAAGGCTGGTTAGTTCCTTAACTAATTTAACAACAGCTAACTTAGCCTGTCCTGCTGATTTGAGAATCACATCAAATGTGCTTTTTTCTTCAGGTTCAGCTGCGGCTGAAGCAACAGGTCCTGCAGCAACAGCTACAGCTGCGGCTGCTGGCTCAATACCATACTCATCCTTCAGGATCTTTGCTAATTCGTTAACCTCTTTTACTGTCAAATTAACTAATTGTTCTGCAAAAGCTTTTAAATCTGCCATTTTTGTTACTATTTGTGTTCCGGATTCCGGAACGGTTATTACTAAATTATTTTCAAAAATTGGTTACTCTGGTTTTTCCGATAAGGTCTTCACGATCCCCGCCAGTTTGTTACTGCCCGACTGTAAGGCCGACATAACATTCTTGGTTGGGGATTGCAGCAGGCCAATCAAGTCGCCGAGCAATTCGAACTTCGACTTGACATTGATCAGGACATCCAGTTGATTGTCGCCCAGGTAAATACATTCTTCAACATAAGCACCTTTCAGACTGGGTTTCGGAGCAGCTTTACGAAATTCTTTGATCAGCCTTGCCGGCTCATTTGCAACCTCACAAAACATAATGGAGGTTGGTCCTGTCAGTACCGGGTAAAACTCCTCAAAGGACTTACCGGTACGTTCCATGGCCTTCTGTAACAATGAATTCTTCACTACCCGCAGCTGTACATTCTTCTTGAAGCACGTCCTTCTGAGCCTGCTTGTCGTTGCCGCATTCAGGGTAGAAGTATCAGTCAGGTAAAAGGAGCTTGCTCCTTTAAGCTGCTCTGTAAGGGATTCTATAAGCTGGGTTTTTTCTTCTTTTTTCATGATTGTTGTCTCTCAGATTTCTGTTTAAGCGCTAACCGATTTAGGATCAACCGGAACGCTCGGGCTCATGGTACTCGACATATAGATGCTCTTTACGTAAGTACCCTTTGCCGAAGAAGGTTTCAGTTTGATAATCGTGTTGATGAGTTCTTTTGCATTCTCCACAATCTTATCCCGTTCAAAGGATACTTTTGCAACAGAAGCATGTATGATGCCGAACTTGTCAACTTTAAAATCGATCTTACCGGCTTTTACTTCTTTAACGGCTTTTCCAACCTCCATGGTAACAGTCCCCGTTTTAGGGTTGGGCATCAATCCACGTGGTCCGAGGATTTTTCCAAGAGCGCCAACCTTAGCCATCACACTGGGCATGGTAATAATAACATCAACATCTGTCCAGCCACCTTTGATTTTATCAACATACGCATCCAAACCAACAAAATCAGCGCCAGCCGCCAGGGCTTCTTCTTCTTTGTCGGGCGTACAGAGTACAAGAACACGAATAGTCTTACCGGTACCGTGGGGAAGCGTCACGATTCCGCGAACCATCTGGTTGGCCTTACGGGGATCAACCCCGAGACGAACGTCAATATCGACGGATGAGTCGAACTTGGTATTGCTGATCTCTTTTACGAGCGCAGCAGCATCCGCCAACGAATAAACGGTATTCTTGTCGATTTTCGACAGGGCAACCTTCCTCTTTTTTGTCAGCTTTATCATTGTTTATTTATTTAATGTCGTTAACGAGGTCTCTTTAACAACTGGTTAATTGCATGTTATTTCTTGAAAGGTGCGGCGCCTGTAACCGTAATACCCATACTGCGTGCGGTTCCTGCAACCATCTTGACAGCCGATTCCAGGGTAAACGCATTCAGGTCAGGCATTTTGTCTTCAGCAATCTTTGTAACCTGTTCCCATGAAACGGAAGCAACCTTGTTGCGGTTGGGCTCTGGAGAGCCTTTCTGAAGTTTTGAAACTTCCATTAACTGAACGGCAACAGGAGGCGTTTTGATAATGAAGTCAAACGATTTATCCCGGTAAACGGTGATAATAACAGGAATCAATTTCCCGGCCTTGTCCTGTGTACGGGCATTGAATTGCTTGCAAAACTCCATGATGTTCACACCCTTGGCACCCAATGCAGGTCCTACCGGGGGTGATGGGTTTGCGGCCGCGCCCTTGATCTGTAACTTGATAATTCCACTAACTTCTTTTGCCATGTTACTTATAATTAATGTTTAGACAGGGTGAACCCCATCCGTTCAATTCGGTTCTACTCTTTTTGTACTTGCATGAAACTTAATTCCAGTGGGGTCTTGCGTCCGAAGATCTTGACCATCACTTTAAGTTTCTTTTTTTCTTCATTAATCTCTTCTATAACCCCGCTGAAACTGTTAAACGGTCCATCAATAACAGTAACGGTCTCTCCAACGATAAAGGGAATGTTTACCTCTTCTCCCTGTTCAGAAAGTTCATCGAACTTACCCAGGATTCGTTTAACTTCAGATGGACGCAGCGGATGAGCCTCACCCTTTGCTCCCAGGAAACCCAAAACACCGGGTATATTTCTGATAATGTGAGGAATCTCCCCAACGAGTGTTGCTTCAATCAAAACGTAACCAGGGAAGTAGTTTCGCTCCTTGCTTACTTTCTTCCCGTTACGGATCAGGTAAACCTTTTCCGTAGGAATAAGCACCTGTGATATGTATTCCTGGAGCTTCAGGTTGACAATTTCGCTTTCGAGATATTGCTTAACCTTCTTCTCATTTCCAGAGATAGCCCTCACGACGTACCACTTCTTGGTTACTTCACTCATGCTTATTGTGAGATTGACTCTTGATTAATTTTTTGAACATCAGATAATTAAAACCAACAGGTTTTAGATAAGTTTATAGAATTGCATAAGGATGTTGCGGAAAACTTCATCCATCGCAAAAACGATGATGGCAATGATCAGCGAAGCAACGGAAACCACAATCGCACTGCCTTGTAATTCAGCCCAGGTAGGCCACGATACCTTATGCATCAGTTCATCGTAGCTCTCCTGAATGTAGTTGACAACTTTATTCTTAGCCATTTATCTAATGTTTTTGCACGGGTGGTAGGAATCGAACCCACAGCCTACGGTTTTGGAGACCGCCACTCTACCAGTTGAGCTACACCCGTGTGTAATTAAACTTTATTTTTAAGTTCTAAGTTCACAGTTCGCAGTTTACAGTTCTCAGTTTACGGTTTAAAGGGGGGTGTTGAAATACCGGAACTGCAAACTGCCTACTGTTGACTTACTATTTAGTCCAGAATTTCAGTAACCTGGCCAGCACCAACAGTACGTCCACCTTCGCGGATAGCGAAACGGAGTCCTTTGCTCATGGCGATTTCGGAAATCAGGTCGACATGAATGGTGATGTTATCACCAGGCATACACATTTCAACTCCTTCAGGTAGATGAATCTCGCCGGTAACATCGGTGGTACGGAAGTAGAACTGTGGGCGATACTTGTTGTGGAACGGAGTATGACGTCCACCCTCCTGGGTCTTCAGTACATAAATCTCGGCCTTGAATTTTTTATGCGGTGTGATGGAACCCGGTTTTGCGATAACCATACCACGACGGATGGAATCTTTATCAATACCACGGAGCAACAAACCAGCATTGTCACCAGCTTCACCCCTGTCGAGGATCTTGCGGAACATTTCAACACCGGTGACGACTGATTTCAGTTTTTCAGCGCCCATACCAATGATATCAACAGGATCACCCGTATTGATAACACCGGTTTCAATTCTTCCGGTGGCAACTGTTCCACGTCCGGTAATTGAGAATACGTCTTCAACCGGCATGAGGAATGGCTTGTCAACATCGCGTAATGGCAAAGGAATCCAGGTGTCAACTGCATCCATCAGTTCCATGATTTTATCAACCCATTTCGGTTCCTTGTTCAGTCCGCCTAATGCAGATCCCTGAATAACCGGGGTATTGGCTCCATCGAAACCATAGAAGGTAAGCAGGTCGCGGATTTCCATTTCAACGATTTCGAGAATTTCAGGATCGTCAACACTGTCGCATTTGTTCATGAAAACAACAAGCTTGGGTACACCAACCTGACGGGCGAGCAGGATATGTTCGCGGGTTTGGGGCATGGGACCGTCGGTTGCAGCAACAACGATGATAGCGCCGTCCATCTGGGCAGCACCGGTAACCATGTTCTTGATGTAGTCGGCGTGACCCGGGCAGTCAACGTGCGCATAATGACGAAGCGCTGTCGAATACTCGATGTGAGCAGTGTTAATCGTGATTCCACGTGCTTTTTCTTCCGGTGCATTGTCGATTGAATCGAACGACCTGAACTCGGATAAACCCTTATCTGCCAAAACTAAAGTGATGGCAGCCGTTAACGTGGTTTTGCCATGATCAATGTGGCCGATTGTACCAACATTGACATGCGGTTTGGAGCGTGAAAATTTTTCTTTAGCCATTTTATTAAAGTTTAATTACAAAGTTTAATTACGAAATAATTAGAGGTTATATAAAATCAGACGGTTTGATTTATATAAAATCAAACCATCATTGGAGCCTTTGAGCAGAATTGAACTGCTGACCCCTTCCTTACCAAGGAAGTGC
>CAISJJ010000144.1 GCA_903885595.1 uncultured Bacteroidales bacterium | reverse complement strand
TCATACTCGAATATGATTTTTCTGGATTTCATATGATTGTAAATGTGTTGCTCAATCTGCCCTTCGTATATATATTCACCCATTCCAATTACATTATTCCAGTAATCACCAAAAGCAGTATCAATTTCATTCCATAAATAATTTGGAAGTTCAAATTTAATCCTATTGTACACAGCACGTTTGGCATTACCGGAATCAATTATCCTGCCTTCAGAAATATATAATTCAATATCATTCTGCTGGTATAACTTTCTACTGATTCCCATCCTTGGATATTCAAACACAAGGGTGTTTTTTAAATTGCACTCTTTCTCAAACACATCGTATATCCAGTCATTAGGCGTGCGTCTGTCCATTTTAAGGATTTTCATGCATTTTTCAAATTCCCCTAAATTTCTGTGTAATTCGGCGATTCGTATTCTATCAGATGAATCATTCATATCAAAACCTTTCAAAAGCCAGTAAATATTCTCTGTAAAAGCGGCTTTGTCCGAATCATGTTGAAAAAGAGGTTCTCCACTGCGTATTCTATCATTAAAACCCCATAGAATCCTAACTCTGATATACTCCTCTTCCTCATAATTAAGTTCTTCACAAGTCGAACGGTTTATACACTTTGTAAGTGCTTCAATGTACTCATCAAGGGTTAGAAAGGCAGCTCTTTCCGATTTCTCCCACCTCTCGTCAATTTTAATGTTAGACCCGTCTTTTGAGGATTTAACATATGTTCTTGTTCGAATAAGTTTATTGGTCCAGAAAATGGTTTCACATTTTGAACATTTAATAATGACCGGATAAACTGGTCCATAAGGTGGGACTGCTCTCCAATCCGAAAAGTCTCTTCGAATAACTGAACTACCAGCTTGATAGTAATCAACAGATAGTATGTTTTCACAATTGTAACATTTGTGAATCCATGCAGGCCTAGGAGGCAGTAATTTAAAATCAAGATATTGCATGTTGCAGCAAATTTTCGGGGTCATATGATTTTTACCTTAATCAATTTAGGGATCAGGAACAGATCAGCGTTTTGTTAACGACACTTTAATTTTCTCACCTTCTACAGGTATATCCGGACCGAGGTCATCTTCATCATGCTCCGGAACATATTTAAGAATGACCATCCCATCGGCCATGCTGTCATCCCTGATAAAATAAAAAGGTTCGTCCAGATCATGGTTTGATCCGAGTGCATAGATGGTAAGTCTTTTACTGAAATTCTCAATCTTCAGATTCGTATCAAGATCAATTTCTCCTTCAATCAGCTCCATCCCAAGGTCTTCATTGGGTTCCGTAACCAGGCATTGGTTTGCCAAAATCATGGTGGAAGCATTAGCGAACAGGTAATTTGCGAAAAAGGGTAAATACCGGTCGTGAAAATCATCCTCCCATTTTTTAATCAGGTCCAGAAAGAATTCATCTCTTACGGTACTCATTCCGTGTTCATTAAAATCCGTTCCATTGAATTTGTAATGTTGTTCAACCATAAATCCTCCATTTGTTCTTTCTTCAAAGTAACGATGCCACTCCGTAATCTATTTATATTCCCCGTAAAAAATGTGCGTCACGCGTCACAAGTCCAGTGTCACTATTTTTTCCCCCGTAATGTTATTACATTAACAATTTAGTTATACATTTGATATGTTTCAACAAGGATCAACAACATATAGCTTGTGTTTCAATCCAACTGAACTGCCTATGCCTGTAACAAAACATTCCTTCGCCCGCTACCAGGTCATTGATGCATGCATTCGCAACAAGCAGCGGTCTTATCCCGGCATTGATTACCTGATTGAGCGATGCAGCCAGCGGCTTGACCAGCAAATTTCCAGGTCAACCATTGAAAAGGATCTGAAGGCCATGAAAGATGATCCTGAACCTGGTTATTATGCCCCAATCCGCTACGATCGCATGAAACGCGGCTATTATTATGAGGATCCCGGGTATTCGATATCCAATATCCTGGTAAAAGACGAGGATATTGATGCCATTGAATTTGCTGCCCGTTTGCTGCGGCAATACCGTGGTTTTCACATGGTCAGGCGCTACGCCGAGGCCATTGACCGCATTCTCGATGTGATAGATGTCAGGCGTATCCTCAGTATGGAAGAGTTTGAGGAGTATGTACAATTCGAAAACCCACCCTACCTCGAGGGCACCACTTACATTGAACCCATTATCCGGGCCATCAAAGAAAAAAAGGCCCTCCGGATCGAACACTTGTCCTTTAAGGGATTTAAACCGCAGCCAGTTTCTGCTCAAATCAGCGTAAATGGTTCGCCTTCCGGTATAACATCCCGAATTCTTCATCCCTATCTCCTGAAGGAACATAATAACCGGTGGTATGTGATTGGCTGGGATGAAAACGAAAAGGATATCCGCACCTTTGGCCTCGACCGGATCAAATCGATCGAATCAGTTAACAATACTTATCGCAAATCAGATTTCAACCCAAGGGAATACTTTAAGCATACCATTGGCATCTCTGCTCCTCAGTCGAAACCACCAATTATTAAGATCGAATTCACAAAACAGCAGGCTCAGTATCTCCTCACCCAACCGATACATCCAAGCCAGCAAATGGTGAAAGAGACAAAAGACAAGGTGGTATTCCGTTTCGAATTGCATCCAACCTATGAATTTATTTCATTTATCCTGGGGCACAAGGATAATTTGAAAGTGCTTGCTCCTAAATGGTTGAAAGATAGAGTTTTTGACATAATTAGCCGGATGCTGAAACAATATACTGTAAGTGATAGTAAGATAGGACAATCGCTTTCACCATAAATAGGTTACGTGAGGATGATTGAAATTTGT
>CAISJJ010000143.1 GCA_903885595.1 uncultured Bacteroidales bacterium | reverse complement strand
GTAGTTTCCATTTTCACATCGCAGACCATGCCCGGTTTCAGGGCAAACTGCGGATTCGGCACAAGGATCTTTGCTTCGTAGGTGCGGGCGATCCTGTCGGCAACGGGGCTGATGTTGGCCACCTCTCCGTTGAATTCCTTGTCATTCAGGGCAGAAACAGTAAAAGCTGCTTTCATTCCCTTGACAATCTTAGCCACTTCATTTTCGGGAACCGAGATCTTTACATATACCTGCCTGATATCCACCAGTTCCAGTGGCGCTGAAGCAAGGGATATGGAATACATGCCGGGTTCGATATTGCGCCGTCCGACCATCCCGTTTACCGGTGCATACATATTGCATTTTTCAAGGTTGTTCTTTGCCAAGTTAAGTGAGGACTGAGCCTGCTCAAGTTTTGACTCCATCTCAACCCATTTGATTTCGGGCAGGCTTCCTTTGGCGTGTACAGATTTCAGCCTGTCGTAGGCATCCTTAGCCTGCTGGTACTGCGACAGCGTGATCTCATACATATTTTTTGCATCGGTTTGATCCAGCCTGGCGAGCAGCTGACCTTTAAGTACAATATCACCTGCGTCAGCCAGCACTTCCTGCACGGTTCCGGCTGTCTGAAAGGTCAATGGTATGCTTTGATACGCCTCCACCGTTCCGCTGTAGCGCAAAGAGGTTACAACCTTTTCCTTTTTCACCATGACTGTTGTCACTGTAATTGGCTTCGTACCGGGAAGGCTGTCCTGGTTTTCTTTTGGATTGCATGCGAAAAGCATTGACAACGCCATCGCAGGAATAATAAACTTTTTCATATTGCTGTGTTTGTCGGATTATTTATGTTGTTGAAACCATTGAATTGTCTGTTGCCTTCAGCATCACAGGGGGCAAATTGCTGACCAGATACTGAACGATTGGTATGTAACATACTGAACGAATGGTATGTGTCATCTTAAAAAAATTACTTTTTCAATAGTGCGTAGAGTTGGTTAAATTGCCGGGTAAGTGAATTCACGGCCGATTCTACGGAGTTGTTCCTGATGAGATCGCCGGCCAGGCCGATGCTAAAAGAGAAGTAGTGCATGGCAATCACCGGAACGTCGACGTCGTTGCGTACCTCTCCTCTTCTAATTGCGTTGCGTATGATGGTTTCTGACTGGCTGATGAAGTGGTCGAGAACCTGGTTCTTCTGCCCGGCGAATCCTTCGTAATGCCTGAAACAGTCGGCGATCAGCGAAAGGTAATTAACCGGGATAAACTCCTTCTCATCTGCAAACAGGGCTTCGAGTATCTTTTGAGTGTGGGAGATGCAAACCCGGGTATACTCCTTTAAAGTGATGGTTTCCATATCGACTGTAACGGTTTGGAGGGGAAAATGCTTGTCGATCACAGCCCGGAACAGTTCTTCCTTGTTCCTGAAATGATGGTAAAGAGCTCCTTTCGTAAATCCTATCGCTTCGCTGATCATGCTTATCGAAACAGCTTCGTAACTGTGGTTAAGGAAAAGTTTGTACGCCTCGTCGATGATATATTCCCTGGTGTCTTTCATAAATAAAATACTGAACGATCGGTATGCAAAAGTACACTAATTTTAGTTTCCACCAAAAAAAAATAAAAAAAATGGTTAATTCATGCGTTCTGGCAATCAATTTGGCCAAAAATCGGGTTTTATCGTAATGCCTCCCAGTTTCCGGCAATCGACACACTCCCGGTTCAACAACCTCAAAGCTCCCTCCGTATTATAATAAAAGTAAACAGGATATTCCCACTTTTCAATTTCCCTCCAGCCAAACATGCCCAGTTCATAGGGGGAACAAAAATTGGAAAAGCCAAAGTCAACTCCTTCAACATCATGATAAAAATATCTTTTGTGCGATTCCGAAGTAGCATAAAAATATCCAAGCACATCTTTTTCAGGGTTGCTTTCATTCACAATGTTGCCTTTTATGGAAAGCGGTTGCTTTTCATAAAGCCCTCCCTGTTCATTGCTGTTGATGCGTAACTGCTCCCAGTAATTGTAGGCCCCCTCACTCAGGGCTAACTGGCGGACCAATATGCTGTACAAAATCGACAGGCGGGAGGTGCGTCCGTCGATAAACTGCAGCGGGTATTGCCTGTAGATGTTTTGAGAAAGATTCTTCGTTGAAACCGTAAATACATTTTTATACAGACCTGTGTACCAGCAATAATAATTGGTGCAATCAGGGGGTTTGATCTCGTGCATGCTGCCATCGTAGTAATATTCTGCGGGGAGAGCGGCGGTGTATTCCCAGGTCTCTACAACTTCCCATTTATAAAACCGGCTGTAGTCTCCTACCGCGTTCAGGTCAATGTAAAATTGCATGCCAGTTGAGTATACATTCGGATTCGACGTCGGCTTCTCCTCAATAAAATAATAGACAGAATCCATTTGAGGGCCCCTGGGCATGGTATCGAATGCCGACACCAGCTCTTCTCCGCCGGGTGTATTAACCCTGACCTGGTATGCGGTGCCCTTTACAAGATATTCCTGTTCAATCCACACCTTGTAGATACCATACTCCCATTCTTCCAATACAAATTCATGTCCATTATCATCAAGAATCTTCACCTTGCAACCTCCCACCGGAATAAATCCAGGAGATTCAATAGGGGAAGAAAGTGAAACTTCCACCTCCTGCCAGCCTTCTGTATCTGTTATCCGCCCTGACACAACGTATTTACTTTCCGCATTGCTCTTAATTTTCGGATCAAAAGCCTTGATGCAGGAGAACAACAGCATCAAAATGAGAAGGAAGAATATGTTTTTCATGTACAAACTTACATCTATAAAGGCATCTTTTATTGACAAGTGTAACCACCATCAGCTGAGATGAGCGCTCCGGTAATAAAACTGCTTTCATCCGACAATAAAAAGCAGACAACACTGGCAATCTCCTCGGGTTCCGCTATTTTTTTTATGGGTTGGGCTCCTTCCCAGGATTTGTAAATTTCGTCTTTGTCAATTTTTGTCAACCTGTGAAACTCGTCCATAGCCTTCAAAACCAAGGGTGTCATTATTGTTCCCGGGCATATGCAGTTAACCCTTATGTTAAATTCTGCGTAATCAATTGCGGTGCTTTTGGTAAGCTGACCAATAGCCCCCTTTGTCAAACCATAAGCTGAGCTTCTTGATTTACCGATGAACGACTGGTCGGAACCCATTAATACGATCCGTCCTTTTTTCTGCTCTTTCATCAATGGAATTACTGACTTTACTGTATAAAACAGGCCTTTTAAATTTACTGAAAGTACATTTTCAAAATCCTCAACACTTGTTTCTTCTATATTTCCGGTGATGTGTATGCCTGCATTAGCGAATAACAGGTCAATTTTACCCTCTTTTTCGAAAATATAATTGACAGCATTTTGTACTTCAGCATAATTCCTGACATCGCATTTGATAAAAGGAATTTCCCGGTTATCATCATCAGCTATATCCAGGTTATAAACAATTGCACCCTCCTCTTTTAACCGCAAGCAACATGCCTTTCCAATTCCGGTTGTACCTCCTGTAACGACAGCAATATCATTCTTGAATTTCATATTCTTTGTTTTTTTTCAGTTAATAATTTGTTTTTCAGCGGTCACATGGAAACCCAAAATTGTCATTCACTGTTGATAGCAACTGCTTCCGGGGAGTATTTCATGTGTCAAATATAATGTACTTTCAATCGTTTTTGCGTCGTTACATCATGCTTGCCG
>CAISJJ010000142.1 GCA_903885595.1 uncultured Bacteroidales bacterium | reverse complement strand
TGTCACTTGTCACTTGTCACTTGTCACTTGTCACTTGTCACTTGTCACTTGTCACTTGTCACTCGTCACTCGTCACTTGTCACTCGTCACTTGTCACTCGTCACTTGTCACTCGTTACTTGAAATTGGTCATTCGTAACAAATTGTAAATCGTAAATCGCAAATCGTAAATCCCATATCGTAATTCGTAATTTTTAATTCGTAATTATAAAAATATGTTGCAATCCTTTATAACCCGTCCCATTCTGTCATCGGTCATCGCAATACTGATCACCATGGTTGGTTTGCTGAGCATGATGGTTCTGCCGATTTCGCAGTATCCCGATGTTGTCCCGCCTACCATCCAGGTAACGGCATACTATCCCGGCGCAAATGCCGAGGACGTTCAGAAAACCGTCGCCATACCACTGGAAGAACAGATCAACGGGGTCGATAATATGACGTACATGACCTCCCAGTGTGCAAACGATGGTTCGTGTAATATAACGGTCTATTTCGAAGTAGGCACCGACCCTGATATGGCCACCGTTAACGTGCAGAACCGGACCCAGCGTGCCATGAACGTCCTTCCGGCCGAGGTAGTACAGGGCGGGGTTATCGTTATGAAGAAATCGCCGAGTATCCTTTTGCTTTATGCACTGGTTTCGAACGACACGGCCTATGACACAAAATTTCTCTCCAATTATCTGAACATAAACGTTGTAAATGTATTAAAGCGCATCAATGGCGTTGGTGATGTTAACCTTTTCGGGGGAGATGATTACGCAATGCGCATATGGCTCAATCCAGACCGGATGGCCGGCTATTCGATATCGGTACAGGATGTACAGGCTGCCATCAAGGACCAGAATGTGCAGGCAGCAGCAGGGATGATTGGAAAATCGCCGGCGGCACAGGGCCAGGAAATGTCCTACATGCTTCGGGTCCAAGGTCGTTTGGCCAATGAAAAGGAGTTTGGCAACATCATCGTCAAAGCCAACCAGGATGGTTCGGTCGTAAGAATGAACGAGATTGCGAGAATTGAACTTGGCCTGAAAACCTACGATGCATATGGCCGGTTCGACGGCAAAACAGCGCCTGTTATCGCAGTTTACCAGTCGCCCGGATCCAACGCTGTAAATGTGCGCAAGGAGTGCGACGCCACAATGGAATTGCTTGCCAAAGAATTCCCATCTGGAATTGAATACAAGAAGGGCCTTGACACAGTTGAATTTGTGACCGCCTCCATCGAAGAGGTGCTCAAAACGCTCATGGAAGCCTTCTTCCTGGTATTCATTGTGGTGTTCATTTTCCTGCAGGACTGGCGTGCAACGCTCATCCCGGCAATTACCGTTCCTGTCTCCCTGATCGGGGCGCTGGCGGCTTTCAGTTTCCTTGGTTTTTCGATTAACATGCTTACATTGTTCGCGCTGGTACTTGCTATCGGAATTGTGGTCGACGATGCCATTGTGGTACTGGAGGCGGTGCAGGAGAAGATCGACTCCGAAGGACTAACGCCATTGGAGGCGACCAAACATACCATGCATGAAATCACGGGCGCAATTCTTACGATCACCATGGTACTTTGCGCTGTTTTTATTCCAGTTTCATTCCTGGGTGGCACAGTAGGCGTTATGTACAAGCAATTTGCCCTTACCCTCATCTCCTCTATCCTGATTTCAGCATTGCTGGCGCTCACCCTCACCCCTCCGCTATGCGTATTGCTGCTTAAACCAAAAAAGGATAAAAAAGGACTGCTCGGGAAATTTTTCCGTTGGTTTGATAAAGGTTTTACCAAGACAACTAATGGTTATGTCAGGATAGTCGTAAATTTCACCCATCATCTTTCCAGGCCCGTTATGTTCCTGTCTGTTATCCTGGTCCTGGTTGTTGTCGTGATGAAATTCCTGCCTTCAGGGTTCCTCCCTTCAGAAGACCAGGGATATTTCTTCATCAATATCAATACGCCAAAGGCCTATTCACTGCAAAAAACCGATGCAGTCTCCCGCCAGGTTGAAGCGCTGCTGGCTAAACTTGAGGGCGTTGAATCCTATACAATGATCCCTGGTTACTCCATCCTGGATAATTCTGTGAGTACAACCAACGGAATGTGCTTTGTCAAGCTTAAAGACTGGAAGGAAAGGGAGGCCAAAGCGCTTCATGTTGAAATGATTATTCGGAAAATCCAGGCTGAAATGAGCAAATTACCGGGGGGTATCTGCATGGCCTTCAATGCCCCGGCTATCTCCGGCCTGGGTAAGACCGGTGGACTCGAACTACAGCTCGAAGATAAGTCGGGAGCAGGCCTTGATAAAACGGCTGGGGTAGTACGCGACTTTTACCAGGAACTTTCCAAGCGTAAGGAGGTTTCGAGCATTTTTTCACCTTTCAGGAACGACATACCGCAGTATAAACTCGTTGTTGACAAGGAGAAGGCAAAAACCATGGATGTACCGATTAACAGCATTTATCAGACACTTCAGTCGCTCTTCGGAAGTTATTATGTGAATGATTTTAACAAATTCGGCAAGTCGTACCGCGTGATCATCCAGGCCGATGCACAATTCAGGGCCAATAAAGAGGATATCAGCAAGGTCTATGTGCGGAGCAATTCGGGAAAGATGGTACCACTGGGAACACTCGTTGAGGTGACCGCAACCCAGGGGCCCGATATTGTTAAACGTTTCAATCTTTACAGTTCGGCCGACTTCACCATCGGTATCCCACCTGGATCTTCCACCGGGCAGGGTATTGAAGCAGTGAAGGAAGTTGCAGCAAAAACACTCCCCTACGGTTACGGATATGAATATTCGGGTATGACCCGCGAAGAGATCATTTCAGGCGGGCAGGCGCCCTATATTTTTACCTTGTGTTTCATTTTTGTTTATTTCCTCCTGGCTGCCAAATACGAAAGCTGGCTGCTGCCGATCCCGGTTTTGCTGGCCATTCCGTTTGGGGTATTCGGCGCGTTCGGATTACAGTGGGCACGCGGATTGCAAAACAACATTTATGCTCAGATCGGACTGATCATGCTCATCGGGCTTGTGGCCAAAAACGCCATCCTCATCGTTGAATTTGCCAAACAGAAATACGACGGCGGACAGCCGCTGTTCGATGCAGCAGTTGAAGGGGCGAAACTAAGGTTCCGGCCGATTCTTATGACCTCCTTTGCGTTTATTCTTGGTGTTGTGCCGCTTATGACCGCAGCTGGAGCTGGCGCCGCCAGCCGGCATGCTCTTGGTACCTCTGTTTTTGGTGGAATGCTTGTCGCAACTATTTGCGGGGTGATGGTCACACCTGCACTTTATGTTGCATTCCAAAAAATTGAAAACCGGATGAAAAAGAAGAAAAGTGTTGAGGAAGCAAAATAATTGAATGAAAACAATGAAAACAATGAAACCAATGCAGTAAATTAAACAATGGAATTTATGCAAAAAACATGCAATTCATCATTGTTGGTTAGTCAATGGTCATTGGACATTGGTCATTCGTAAATCGTAAATCGTAAATCGTAATTCGTAAATCGTAAATCGTAAATCGTCCAATCGTAAATCAATATGGATCGTAAATATTCTAAAATTCCCATCCTGTTCCTTGCTCTCTCGATGTTTATTGCACTTGGCGGATGTAAGGTAGGCCCCAAATATGTGCGTCCGATTGTTAAAACCGACAGTCTGTTCAGGTTTGCACAAAGTGGAGACACAAACAGTATTGCCAACGTTGAATGGATCAAGCTGTTTAAAGACACCGTTTTACAGCGATTGATCAGGACAGGGCTGACAAACAATTATGACATCCGGATAGCCTATGCGCGCATCGAAGAAGCGCGTGCTGCTTTCAAAGTGGCACGGGGGCAGCAATGGCCGCAGATCTCAGCAATTGCAGCTGGGGGATGGCAACAGGCCTCACTTCCCGGAAACTCAGGCAACACAATTGAATACAGCACGCTTTCAGCAGTCGGACAAATCAGCTGGGAAATCGACCTTTGGGGAAAACTCAGACGCTCAAAAGAGGCAGCCCGAGCCAATCTCTTCGCCCAGGTCGCCTACCAGCAAGCAGTCAGGATCATCCTGATCAACGAAATTGTCAACAATTATTTCAACTTGCTTGAATTTGACAATGAACTGAGAATCACCAAAGAGAATATTATTATCAGACAGAAATCGCTGGATTTGGTTCGTAACAAGATGATCGCCGGAACTGCTTCCGGATTGGTTGTTGCACAGGCCGAAGCCGAACTGGCCCAGGCCATGACCAAGGTGCCCATGTTGGACATGCAGATTGGTCAGAATGAAAATTATCTGAGTATCCTCCTTGGAGAACCACCTCATGCGATCAATCGGGGAAATGCAATGCTTGATCAATTCAATACGCCTGCGGTTCAAACTCCCGGTATTGCACCCCAGCTGATCTTCCGCAGACCCGACATTATCCAGGCAGAACAAACACTGGTAGCTGCCAACGCCAATATCGGGGTGGCCCGTGCCATGATGCTGCCTTCGCTGGGGATCTCCGGAAGCATTGGCGCTGCATTCAACCCAACAAACCTGATTTACAGTGCATTGGGAAACCTGGTTGCGCCTATTTTCAACGGCGGACAATTGCGTCAGGGTGTAAAGAAAGCCCAGGCACAAAAAGAGCAAATGCTTTATACATACCAATTCACCATTATTAATGCACTCAAAGAAGTTTCCAATGCATTGCTTGAATACCAGAAGCAAGGCGAGATCGTTACAAGCCAGCAAGCCACTGTGAATGCCGCCCAGACTGCATTCGACCTCTCTAACCAGTTGTATAATGCAGGATACGCCAGTTACCTGGATGTCATCAACGCCCAGCAGATGCTTTTTTCAGCTCAGATTGCACTCTCACAGGCACAAAGCAATGAGGTTACAGCTGTGATCAATGTTTATACTTCTCTTGGAGGAGGATGGAGATAAGCGAGGTAGCGAGGTAGCGAGGTAGCGAGGTAGCGAGGTAGCGAGGTAGCGAGGTAGCGAAAAAGTGAAATAGCGAAATCATGAGATATAACCCCTCGTTTTTCTGGAAATTCATCTTATCCGGCATCCTTTTTATTTTTATCGGAGTGCAGGTGAATGCCCAGGAAATAAACGACAGTGCTACAGAGGCTACAAAATCGAGAATTCTTGGTAAACTCAACCATTTTACATTCGGTTTATATATCGATACTTACTACAACTGGACGATTAACGCACCACAGGATACATCAAATATTGTCCCATACTCCGCAAACTGCCCGGTACAGGACCAGATCAGGATGAATGTTGCAGCGCTTGAATTTTACTACACCACCGATAAGGTGAGGGGCAAACTTGCGATCCAGTATGGTGATGCACCAAACCTGATGGCCTCATCCAATTCACAGTGGATCAAAACTATAAGGCAGGCCAATTTCGGTTTTAGGGTTATAAAAAATTTATGGATTGATTTTGGTTATATCTTTAACCCCATCGGATATGAATCTACCTGGGCTGTATTGAACCAGGTAACCTTTGTTACCATTGGCGGCTATTTCGAACCCGGAAGTGTTCTGGGGGCCAAAGTATCGTTCAAATTCAGCGACAAATTCAGTGGCGGGTTCATGGTAGGTAATCCTTTCTCCCTGGCCTATGCTCAGAACACCCGTATGGCCGGTATCCTCTTCCTCAACTGGAAACCTCGTCAAAACCTCTCGTTTACCTATAATAATTTCTTTGGAAACCAGGCGCTGTATGGCGATGAGGTTGATAACAACTTACTGTATAACAACATCATCGCAACATGGTCTCCCTTTACATCATTCGACCTGGTCGGACAATTTGATTTTGCCGCTCAAACCAATTCAACCATGGCCCCCGATACCACCAAAATTGCAGGCATGCTGTCCGGATTCCTCCAGGCCAGGTATTCCTTCGCAAAGTGTTTTGCAGTAACAGCCAGATACGAATTATTTAACGATCCGCATGGTTTCCTGACAGGCGTCAATGATAACACCGGGCGTGGTTTGCGAACAAATGGAATTTCAATAAGTTTTGAATACAAGCCAGTTTCGTTTGGATATATACGGGTTGCCTACCGTAATCTTGAAGGATATCCCGGCAGTAAAATCTTTGCAAGCAAAACCAGCGACAATATGCAGGCCTTCATCTTTTCAACGGGCGTGCGTTTTTAATTGGTAACTTTGTCTTTTAAGATTCGCAAAGACTATGATCCGCAAAGAAATAGAACAACGGTATCGCCGGGTGCTGGATTCCGTTTTCAGGCAACATTTAAAAAGCGCCCTCGATGAACTTGAAAAACTGATCAGGTACACCACCAAGGCCGATTATTTTTATCAGCTGGAAACATTTGCCGACAATTATAAAACCCTGCTCCGGTATGCCTATGATGGCTATCATGATCCTCAGCAAAAAGCCATTCTTGACGGCCTTTGCTCTTCAATACTGGCTATGGCCGACGATGTCAGACAATCCCTCATGACTCAGGAGTTACCAATCAGAAAATCGGAAAGACATACCCTGTATCATCAGTTTGGAGAGGATCCCCAATCCATCCCGGCAATGATCGAAGAGATGTTTTTCAACCGGGAAGTAAGCAAGCTTATTGAGGAGGCCGACCTTGATGGAGACGGGAGGGTCGCCCCAACCCTCCTTCCGCTCAGGCAGATGGACCAGATCTTCAAACTCATATGGCTTACTGAAAAGATGCCGCCAGAATATATCACCCTGGTACAACGGATCAATCTCTCGGAACAAATCCATTGGCATGAAAAATGTCTGATCGTCAGCGCCCTTACCCTAAGTCTTTTAAATCACTTCGATCAAAACAAGTTGTTCCTGCTCATTGAATTTGCCGGGTCGCGGGAAAACCAGGTTTACCAGCGCGCACTGACCGGGCTGGTTATCGGGCTGCTCGTTTATAACCAGCGCCTCCCCCATTATCCCGATGTGGCTGTGAAGTTGCAGAAGCTAAGTACCGATGAAACATACCTCCCTGAAATCGAACTTATTTTAATGCAGTTGCTGATGGCCAGGGAGACTGATAAAATAACCCGCGAATTTGAAGAAGAGGTGCTTCCGGAGATGAAAAAAATGATGCCCAAAATTGAAGACAAATTACAGCTGACCGACCTGACCGATGAGGAGGAGCTGGAGGGTAAAAATCCGGAATGGAAGGATATGATCAACGAGGTTCCCGGCCTCTTTGAGAAAATCGAAAAATTTTCAAAAATGCAGATGGAAGGCGGCGATGTATTTATGAGCACTTTCCAGCAACTCAAGCGATTCGATTTTTTTAACTCCATGAGTAACTGGTTCGTTCCGTTTCATCGTGATCATCCCGAAATCAGGAAAAGTTTCTCGGAAAAAGAGGAGATCAACACCCGCCTGATTGAGAGCCTCGAAAAGGCATTTTACATCTGCAATTCCGACAAATACTCGTTTGCAATTAATTTCAGGGCCATCCCCGACCAGCAACGTACCATGATCGTTACAAATTTTGAAGCTGAATTTGCGCAAATGATAGAGATGGCCTCGGAAGAACAGATTCTCGATCAATCGCTGATATCCAATTCCATTTTCATCCAGTATATCCAGGACCTCTACCGGTTTTTCAAACTATTTCCTTCAAGACAGGAGTTTGATGATGTTTTTAAACTCCCCGTCAGGTTCACCGATCTCTTCTATTTCAAGGATTCCCTTGAAAGTGCCGGTTTCACAGAAAAGCTCGCGATATTTCATTTCGATAAAGAACACTACTACGATGCAATCGGGGTATATGAAGAGCTCATGACAATAAACAAACCGCGCAGTGAATATTTTGAGAAAATTGGTTATTGTTACCAGAAAACAGGACGGTTTAAGAAAGCGGTGGAATTTTATAAAAAAGCAGAACTTTTTGATGCTGACCGGCTATGGATCCTAAAAAAACTTGGCTGGTGCTGTTTGAAGCTGAAGGATTACGAACAGGCGCTGATCTATTTTAAAGATGCATCGGCATTACAGCCTGAAGATGTTACCTTGCACATGCAGGTTGGTCAGTGTTACCTCAACCTTAAAGATTACGACGGAGCCCTTCACCAGTATTCAAAACTCCGGTTTTTCGTTCCCGATAACCTGAAAGTATTACGCCCGCTCGCCTATTGCCAGTTCGTGCTTGGGAAACCTGATTTGGCTGTCGAGATCTATGCTCAGATTCTCGGGGTTTCTTCCAATCCTTCGGCCTACGACCTGATGAATGCCGCCAATATAAAACTTTGTCTGGGGGAGCGAAAAGAGGCGCTTTCACTTTACCGGCAAAGCCTCTCCCTTGCTTCTCCGGGCCGTAATGAACTGATCACTGCGTTTGATGAAGACAGCCAATATCTTATCGACAACGGAATCGCTGCAGCAGAAATCCCGCTTATCCGCGATTATCTGATGTTTCAGACTGAATCTTAATTCTCTGCTTATGGACAAATTAAAAAAATGGCAGCGGGCCGAATTGCTGATATTTACGCTTGTAACAATCTTCAACCTGCTGCCCTTTATAACCACAAGGTTCTTTCCAAGCATGGATGGCGCCTCACACCTGAGCAATTCCAACATCATCAATCAACTGGTGTTTCATGACAACAGCCTTTTCCGGCAATTTTTCATGCTGAACCCCGAGCCGGTTCCCAACTGGATCTCACACCTGCTAATCTCATTGCTTACCCTGGTTATGCCGGCATTTTTAGCGGAAAAAATTCTTATTCTTATCCTGCTGACCGGGATTCCATTTGCATTCAGGAGCCTGGTGCAAACCATCGCACCTAAGAATTACCTTTTCAGCTTTCTCATCTTCCCTTTTACACACCCGATGTTCTTCTTCTTCGGTTTTTTCAATTTCTGCATGGCGATTCTCTTTTTCCTGATAACCCTCAATTATTGGTTACGACATGGCTCTAGGCCCTGGACAGCGAAAAGAATAACCATAATGGCCTTGCTGATAGCCGTGACCTACTTTTCGCACATTGTGATTTTTGGACTTTTGCTTATCATGATCGCACTGCATATTGTGATCGAAGCGCTTGTCGGACTGGTTTGTCACAAAAGTGACACGAAAACAATCCTGTGGGACCTTCTCAAAAAAATCATTGCCATCACCGCTGCAGCCATCATTCCCCTGATCCTGTTTGTCTATTTTTTTTATTCGCGGCCGGGCACCCGCGATATCACTTACATAGCCCGCGAAGAGCTGATTAACTTTCTGGTGTCGGTGCGACCACTGATTTCACTCAACCCGATCATCGAAGGGAAACATACCCAAATTCTCTTTTATATCATACTCGTCCTTATTGCAATCGGTATAGGGGCATTCGTCGTCAGGCTGGCCCGATGGTTTTTGACCAGAAAACAAACGGCTAAAACAGGTAAAGAAACAATCCTGCCACATTTTCTTTTCTGGTGGCTCCTAGCATCGGCTGCTGTGTTGATGGCGCTTTATTTCATACTTCCCGATGCTTACGGAACAGCCAGTTACACCAATCTCAGGATCAGCTTTGTCCTTTTCCTCGTGGCAATCCTGTGGGTCTCCACCTTCAGGATCCCGTGGTGGATCGGACTGCTGGCAGCCATTGCCGGGTTATATGTAAATACGGCGCTCCTGCGCTATTATTCGCCTAACATCAGGGATCTGGGCAAACTGGCTGTTTCGTGCAACAAGGCCGCTGATTATATCGAACCGAACAGCCTGGTGTTGCCCGTCTACTGCATGGACAACTGGTTCACAGGCCATTTTGTTGATTATCTGGCAGTGGATAAGCCTGTTGTGATGGTCTACAACTATGAGTGCGTGATGGGTTATTTTCCGGTAATATGGAATGAAAAAGAAAAACCAAACTATTATTTGGGCGACCCGGCCGATCCTTCAAAATACATCAACATGGAACTAACGAAGGGAAGAACATCGCTTCCGCTCGATTATGTGTTTATTGTAGGACAGTACGATCCGCAGAAGGATTGGTTTTTCACTACCTTGCACCGCATTCTGTCGGAAAATTTCACCCGGGTTTATACAGCGGAAAATTGCAGCTTATACCGGAACAAACGGCCCAGGTCCAGGTAAACCAGTGATTTAAGTCATGAACTTACAAGTTAAATAAACCAGTCTGAATATGAAATTTACAGC
>CAISJJ010000141.1 GCA_903885595.1 uncultured Bacteroidales bacterium | reverse complement strand
CCAGTTTGAAACTTCAGTATAAACAGCGCCAATTTCTAACGCTTTCTTCAACTGCCTGATATGTTTTATGCAAATAGATTCGAAAGCATATCCACTCCAGCTTTTCCAGGAGGATTCTCTTGATAATTTAATCCAGGAACCAGTTCCCTGCGATTTCCCATGCTCCATGTATTTAATGTAAAAGTGGGAGTACTCATCGGATAACCGGTACATTGTTTCTTTCCTTGTTTTGCCGAAAGGCACGGATGGGGATATAAATCCCGACTGTTCCAGCTCACCGAGCAGCAACGTGGCGCTGCCGCCCGAGGTAAGTTTACAGGAATCAATGATCTCATTCCGGGTGAGACCACACGATTTGTTTGCCAGCGCCCTGATGACCTCGATGTGTTTTCCGGCCGATTCAAACAACGAACTATAAAGGTTTCTGAATTCATCATGTAAAAAACCGTCCCCGGTGAAACAGATCCGGTCGATGGCCTGAGCAGAACTTTCGCCCCTACGGACCTCCTTTAAATATTGGGGGATTCCACCCATCACCATGTAAAGTTGGAGCAACTGGTATTTATCAAGGATGATTCCGCGCGACCTGAAATATGTTTCAGATTCTGCCAATGTGAAGGGTAATAACCTGATTTTCCGTGTTACCCGGTTGTGCAATCCACCCCTGTCATTCACCACGTGCCTGATCATCCAGGATGCGGCAGAACCACAAATTACGACTACCAGGTTTTCCTGCCGCGAGGCCCATGTATTCCAAAAATGGCCGAATGCCTGCACGAAACCCGAACGATGCGTATGTAACCAGGGAAATTCATCAAAAAACAGGACTTTCCGTTTTTTCCCATTGATTGTTTTAAGAAAACCAATCAGGATTTGAAAAGCCTCCAGCCAGTCCGATGGCCTCTTTTCATGAACAGGATATCCTGCCGCACGGAGCGTATTGTTGAAATTTTCCAGCTGTTTTTTAAGCGATGCATCGTGTATACCGGTACATTCAAATACGATCTGTGAGTTGAATGCATTGCGAACCAGAAATGTCTTCCCAACCCTCCGGCGTCCGAATACAGCCACAAGTTCTGCCTCTGTTGAAGCCAGGGTGTCAAGCAACAGGGACTTTTCCTCAATTCTTCCGATTAATTTTTCAGGCATTCTTGTTTATTGATGGCCAAATATACCAAATAAATACAACATTTGGCCATTAATAACCATTTTTATTTTTATTACGATACGAAATCCCCCGAGGGCTTGATAACCTGCTCAAGCGTGGATTTGTTGGCCAGGAAGGAGCTGGTCCCCTCGGTGTTGGTAAGACTGAAATTCTCGAATATCTTGGGTTTGCGCAGGTCGAACCCCATCAGCAGGGTCTTCTTGCCGTAGAGGGCAAACACCGAGGCGAGGTTCACCGACACAAAGGTCTTGCCCGCTCCCACCATGTCGGAGGTGATGAGGATGGTTTGCCGCTCTTTGCCCTGCAGCAGGTAGTTGATGTTGGTGCGGATGGTGCGGAAGGCCTCGGCCGGAACAACTGTTTTTTTAGTTCCTAAGGCAGGCGATGGGCACGACCAGGACCCCATCATTGCGCCGGTAAGCGTATTGTCCGCCTGTAATGACCATCAGAAACGATGCTTCGCCCATTTTTTCTTCGTCAATCCGGGTTTTTAGCGCTAAAAGGTTTTCTGCGGCTTCATCAATTTGTTTGTTACCCAGTTTCACTTCGATAGCTGCCCACCGGCCATCGCGGAGGCGTACAATAAGGTCGGACTCCAAACCACTTTTATCGCGATAATGAAACACATCGCCATCGTTTGTTTCTGCATACACCCGGATGTCGCGTGTACACAAGGCTTCGAACAGGAAGCCAAAGTATTGAAAGTCCTTTAAAATACCGTCGGGGCTTGTTCGCAGCACTGCTGTAGCAATCGATGGATCGACAAAATGCCTTTTTGCTGAAGTGCGGATGGCTGTTTTTGAACGTAATGAGGGAGCCCAGGCCGGCAAATCTTCGACCACAAAAATCCTGCGCAGTGCATTGATGTATGAACTGATGGTTTTGTCGGAAATTGTTATGTCGGTTGCTTCTATATCGGTTCTGATGGTTTGATAAGAGGCCGGTGTGGCAATGTTACGTGCTAATGATCGCAGCAACAAACGGACCCTGCCGGGATTTTTTTCAACGTCGTCAACGCGCGACACATCGTAGTTTATCACCGCTTCCACATAATCCATTGCCATTCGTAAAGCAGGTGTGCCCTTCAGTTTGACACTCGCCGGCCAGCCTCCCCTGCACAAAGCGAAAGCGATTTTTTCGATGTTTAAATCCGACTGCGCCCCTACATCCTGATTGCCATCGAACAATGCGCGCAAGGATACAGTGCCATTCGATTCCGAAGACTCAAAAAGGCTCATGGGGCGCATCATTAAGCGCGATATACGACCGGTACCCGTATGAGCTGTCACATTATCGGATGGTACAGCAGAGCCTGTCAAAATAAACTGGCCTGTTTCGGCTCTTTTGTCAACTTCGAACCGAACGGCATCCCATAATACAGGAGCCATTTGCCACTCATCGATCAGTCGGGGTGTTTCTCCTTTGAGCAACAGGGATGGTTTTGTATCTGCCATGGCCAGATAGGAACCGGAATTGTCGGGGTCTTGCATAAACAACACACTGCGTGAAGCATTGCTTGCCGTGCTGGTTTTACCACACCATTTAGCTCCTTCAATAAGTACCGCCCCCGACGATTGCAGCGCAACGTGCAATTCAGTATCGCACAATCTTGACATATAAGTTTTTACGCTCATTTCAAAAAACTATTGTGGGGTAGCAAATATCGTATTATTTCCTGAATTGGCAAGTTTTTACTTCCGGTTTTGGCAGGTTTTTACTTCTGTGTTTGGTTGAAGGGCTCAAATTTGCAGTGTTAAGTAATTAAGTGTAACGCCTGCTTGCAAAACAAATCGTAAATCTAAAATCGTAAATCGTAAATCTATTCGTCCCGCGTCCCGCGTCCCGCGTCCCGTCTTTTCTTCTTCCCAAAAAGCTTCTCCCTCCACCCCTTCTTCCGCATCGTCTCCGCATCATCCGAATAGTACCCGTACCCATAACCATAACCATAACCGTAACCGTAACCGTAACCATACCCGTAGCCATACCCATGCCCGTAACCATACGACCCCTCATCGAGCTTGAGGTCGTTCATCAGGATGGCAAGATGGGGGATTTCGCGCATCTCCATGTCGCGGATCACCGCGGCGAAGATCTTTTTGTGGGTCACGCCCTGGCGCACCACGAAGAGGTTGGCGTCGGCATGTTTCACCAGCAGGTAGGCGTCGGTTACGATGGCCACCGGAAAAATCAAGTGTTAAGTGATTAAGTGTTAAGACCGCACGAAGGTGTCCCGCGTCCCGCGTCCCGCGTCCCGTGTCCCGTCTTTAGCCGGCCATGAGGATGTCGAGGTGGTCGATCCCCGAGGGTTTGATCACCTGCTCAAGCGTGGATTTGTTGGCCAGGCAGGAGCTGATCCCCTCGTTGTTGGTGAGGCCGAAATCCTTGAATATCTTGGGCTTGCGCATTCTTCAATGACCGGATCATGAAAAGCAATTCCGCTTTAAACGTCTTTGTTTGATTCCATCAAATATTATTGTATTGTTTGTAACAAACAAATTCGACGTTATGATATTGGAAAGTGTTATTGCTTAATGGTGAACCATGGAACCCGTTTCATTCTGAGTGGATCGAGTCCCCGCAAAATCCTGCACGCCGGGGCCAACCTGCTTGGAGGCAGGGCCTTGCGTTATGAATTATGTCCGCTCATCTACCGGGAAATCCCCGATTTTAACCTTGTCAGGGCCCTGAATCATGGACTGTTACCCCGTCATTTCAAGGGGCTGACCCGTTTTGCCGAAGAGTACCAGGTCGACCAGTTGATCCTGGTGAGCAACGATCCATCACCCCGCAGAATTGGCGACATTTGTGTGTTGCCATGGCATCGCTTTCTGGATAAATTATGGGCGGGAGAGATTATTAAGTGACAAATGACCATTTACGATTTACGATTTACGATTTTTTGTCATGTTATTTCAGTCCCGTATCCCGCGTCCCGGATTTTAGCCAGGCTATAACGTGTCCTTGCCCTGCAACAGGTAGTTGATGTTGGTGCGCATCGTGCGGAAGGCCTCCGCTCCGGTCGAATCAAGGACCTCCCGATGCTTTTTGCTTTTCTTACATGCCCTTTTTTTGCAGCATCCATTGCTTTTAAGGTGATAGAATTGGGCATCGCAACATCATATGTTTTTATTCCTTTATCTGATTTTGATAACTCTTCAATCAGTCCCAGCAAATACTTTGCTTTTTTGCTTCTGGTTGTTATTTTTACTGTTACTGTACTCATTTTTATTTTTTTACAAATTTTTACAAAAATGAAATTCATGAAAATAAAAACTTTTTCGGTGCCCCGGCCGATTTTAGCGAATCACTGGCAGGCAGATACTGCTGCTTCATACAATTGCAGAGCAAGCGTATAGAATTCTTTGGACTCAATCTCCTTCTCTTCGGCTTCGAAAACAGCTTCTGCCAAAACGTCTGCCGACTCTCCACCTCCGGTGATGAGCCCGGCTACCAGGATAAATAAAAAAAGGTTGCGGGAGTTCAGTTCACCATTTATTTTCATCAATCGCAAAGTTTTCATACAATGATTGTATTGTTAAAAGTATAACCTGTCAAATCTGCGAACGGCAGGTGAATCAATTAAGTTTTAATTGAAGAGGTGTTCAGTATAAAAACCCGAACAGCCACAGCGGAATTTTATGAT
>CAISJJ010000140.1 GCA_903885595.1 uncultured Bacteroidales bacterium | reverse complement strand
CTCCCATCCGCCAAACAGCACAAGACTTCTGTGTACATCAGGCTTATCTCCGTCGGTGCTTCCCAGATAGGGTGAATCAGAGGTTAGAACATAAATGGAATGTCCCCGGTTTCTCAAAATATTTGTAAAGTCAAAAAGCAAACGTCCATATCCGCCCATTTCCTGAGGTGGATATAAATTATTGATGACAAGTATTTTTTTAGGGGGAATTCTGGATTGAGAATTGTTTTTTGCAAACAAAGATTTCTCAAGTTGCACATGCAACCCTTCAGGCATGGGATAGACGCTCCCGTCAAACATTTCAGCCTTTTTAAAGGCATCAAATGCCATATCTAATTGGTTCAGCCTTTCCTGGCATAATCCAAGCAAATACCAAGGTTCGGGCTGTTCTGGATTCATGCCTGTAATTTCCAATAGAAGCCCTGCCGCGTCTTCAAAGCGCTCCATGGTCATATAAAGCTGGACAAGGTTGTTCAGTGAATTGATATTCCGTCGATTCAGACTGACAGCTTTTACCATAAATTTTTCGGCCGCTTCATAACGGTTCAACTGATAAGATATGACTCCCAAGTTATTCAGGGCATTTTCGTTAGCAGGATTATCAGCCAGCGCTCGTTCAAAATTCTTGACAGCATCTGCTGTAAATCCCTTCGAAAAGAGATATTCACCCCAGAGACTTTTGTCCTTCCAAAAGAAAACATCCGGATTTTCACGAATTTTTTCTAAACCATTTGCCGAAAAATATTCCAGTAGTTTAACGCGACTATCTTCATCAATGGAAGAGAGACTATCGGAAACGACCAATAGTTTGAAATTCATCGAAATGAGAAAATCTTCCAGGTTCTGATCAACAAGATCGGAGGCGGTTAGTACAACTATGTCCCATGCACCCTGTATTTTCTTGAGGTCTTCGGTCGATATGGTATGAATCCGCTCAGCAATACCCGTATCAATGAAAAGCCGGCTGCTCTCTTTGGGTATATCTGCCCCGTTATCCATTATATATAGTCGAAGCCGTGGTAGATTCGATAAATCACGTAGCAGATGGGGATCAACCGAAGGGGAAAAAAGCGCAGCCGGTTCCTGATTCTTCAGATGAACATCCTGAATAAATTCGAAGAAGGCTTTTTTTTGAGTTTTGACTAAGTCCTCTTCTGTCAAATTGTACAACGCATCCAGATCTTTCCATTTTTCGTCGAACAGGGCCTTGTCTTGTGTCATCAGCTTGTTAATACCACCCCGGTTATGCACAAAAACATTCCCTGCAATAACGTTATTATACCCTTCAAGTACTGCTCTTACGCAAAAATCGTCAAACACATGCTTGTCCTTACCAAAAATCTCATCAAATAGGCCGATTCGAATCAGCAGGTCACGCCTGAAGAGTATGCAAAAGCCATCAAGATTTCTCGCATGGATAATGTTGAGCCGGTTGTTTTCCCGGAAAGACAATCTGTTTTCCGGTGATGTGAAATCAATGCCAGTTACTCTTTGCAGGCTTGAAGCGTCATCGGACATCACGCCTACGATACCGATCTTTTTACCACTGTACAAGCATTCAAGCATGTCTGAAAGCCAGCCCTCGCAAACAACAACGTCATCAAACAAGAGTACTATATATTCGCCCTTGGATTGATTGATACCTTCGTTGAGTGATTGGGTAAAATTGACACCCTTATCGATCTTGATAAATTTGTAATTTTGATTCAATTTTGTGGCTTTGACGATTTGTTTTTTTAATTTTGGAGATGCGTCATGCTCAAGAAAAATGATTTCATGCGGCTCTTCTGTATATTTTTTTAAAGATGATACACATTCATTAAGTTGAAATGATCGCACCGAGATAATGATCGATGTCATTCCTTCCATAAAATCATGCTCAATCAAAGAAGGAATTTCTTTTTCATTTTTAATCTCAGGGAGGATAATGTGATTAAGCTCAGAGCCTACAACCGATATCTTTTTTTCTCCATTTGTCCTTACTTTTTTATTATCAAGGATCGCCTTTACTATTATCTCGGCGCAGTGTAAATCAGCTAACTTATTATAATCTGCAAACAAATATGGAATGATAAAATCATTAATTGTGTAGTATGGGTTGCTTTTTGAATCTAAATTTGCCTCAACAAGCGGCAATAATTTATCTACACTCTCGCAGATATCAGAAAGGCTAAAAATGATCGGTTCTGGCATTGCCTGAGTAGGATCATTCTTCATTAACAAACCGATCGTTTTCTTTCGACATAATAAGGACTCTGGATAGCACCCACTTCTTGTGTCAGTGATTATCAGATCGGAGATGAGGAATATTGGCGCATTCGAAATAGGTTCATCAATAAGTACAATGTTTTTCAATTTACGAAGGCGGTTATGGCGTTCGTACTCAATATCGATATTATTATGATGAGGTTTAATAAGTACATTGTAATTCCGGCCTAATTGTTCAATGGCAGATGAATAATTATCAATGGAGCTGTTTCGATTCCAGCTAGGGAAGTACGAAATCGTTTTTCTACCCTTGTTTATCCTGAAAAGTAGCTTTAATTCTTCGAGATTATAAGAGTCACAAAAATATTTTGCAAATTTGG
>CAISJJ010000139.1 GCA_903885595.1 uncultured Bacteroidales bacterium | reverse complement strand
TTGTCAACATAAACCCATCCGTTGAGTTTGTAAACATTGCCAGAAGTCCAGGTAGTATTAGTTGTTATGTGACCAGCATTTACAGTTATTGTCGTTGCCGGATATGCCGCATTCTGGGGATCCCAGTTGGCCCAGCCCTGAGTCCAGTCGTAGGTACCGAATGCACCTATAAAATTGACTGGTTCAAAGAATGAATTGGAAAGATTTGAATTGGAAAAAGATGCATTGCCAACCAGGGGCGAATTACTTGACGACCAGTGTGTATCGGTACTGATCACATTCGCTGCAGGAGCCGCTGCGCTTCCAACATGGGTGCCATCCCCGATAACAACCGTGGTTGAAGGATAAACTGTGTTCTGTGGGTTGAAATTTGACCATCCCTGGGTCCAGTCGGTCTTGCCAAAGGCTCCCACATAGGTTACTTTTTCAAAAAAAGGATCGGTTATCTGCGCCTGACCCGCCAATAACACCCATAACATAAGGGTAAGAGTAATCAATGTTCTTTTCATAGGTTTTGTTTTAAGTTCAATTTTTAATTTTCAATCGATTTACAATTATTAATTTTATGGTTAGTTTTTCTGTTAATATTCTCTTTAATGCACCACGACCATTTTTTTACTTTCTGAAAACACTGAAGTGCCTTCGAAGTTCAACTGATAATAATAGATTCCTGATTTCATATGTTTTGTTTCGACCTGAACTTTGTAAGTGCCTGCATTGTAATGTCCTTCAGACAGAACCGCTGTTTTTCTGCCAGTCAGATCGAACAAGTTAATGTTAACCTTCCCCGAGTCGTGAAGCCGGAAGCTGATAGTTGTATAATCATTACATGGGTTCGGGGAATTTTGCATGAGCCGCGATTTGATCAATGAACCATGATCCGGTGATCCGGTGATCAGGCAACTATCGCAGGAACTAAAACAAACAAGAGACAAAATTGTGTCGTTGACGGGAATGGTGATTTCGCGGTTTCCATTTACGGCACATGGGAGAGGAACAATTTCATATTCATCGCCGGTATTCCCGTTGACAAACTTATATTGCACCGTTTGTCCTGCACGAAGACTGTCGGAAAAACTGTAAATACTGTCCCCCGACGTTATCATGGCTGTCATACCTGGTAGCCATCCCTGAAATGAGCCTGCAATAAAAACCCCATTGGGTGATATGGTGTCAACAAGCCGCATGTCGACCTTGAAGGTAACATTGGTGTATTGAACAACATTGGTACATGCAGAACAACTGTCAAAACAATAGGCAATTAAAACAGAATCATGATTTGGAACCGTCATATATCGTTTCCCGTTTACGGCACAAACATCAGGTACGATTTCGGCGCCGGCAATACTGTTCCCGTTCACAAAAAGAAATTCAAGGGAGGATCCTTCTTCAAGAATTACAGAAGTTTCATAAATAAAACCGCCGACCTGATTCATGGATGTCTGGGAATAGCTCCAGTTGTTAAAACTGCCGGCCAGGTGCACACCATTTGAGGAAACAACCTGGTTCTGCATATTTACCCTGAAAGTAACCGATACATTAAGCGGACAATCGATACACATTCCGAAACATACCTGATTCAGGGTCGTATCATTTGACGCCAGGGCCATGATGCGCTCGTATTCGCCCGAAATGTTCAGAACACCACATTCCGCAGGTACAGTTTCCATCACGGTTAATGTGTCGCCATTCACAAAACGATAGGTATAGGACTGGTTCTCAGGTAATATTACAGTCGCTGAATAAATATTGCCGGTCTCCGGCGACATCAAAGTCTCCGAGCAACTCCAGTTGTTGAAACTGCCGGCCAGGTGCACTCCGTTTGGGGAAACAATCTGGTTCTGCATATTTACCTTGAAAGTAACCGATACATTAAGCGGACAATCGGCACACATTCCGAAACATACCTGATTCAGGGTCGTATCATTTGACGCCAGGGTCATGATGCGTTCGTATTCTCCCGAACTGTTCAAAACACCACATTCCACAGGTACTGTTTCCATCGCGGTCAAAGTGTCTCCATTCACAAAACGATAGGTATAGGACAGGTTCTCAGGTAATATTACAGTCGCTGAATAAATACTGCCGGTCTCCGGCGACATCAGGGTCTCTGTGCAGCTCCAGTTGTTGAAACTACCGGCCAGGTGCACTCCGTTTGGAGAAACAACCTGGTTCTGCATATTTACCCTGAAAGTAACTGATACATTAAGCGGACAATCGGCACACATTCCATAACATACCTGATTCAGGGTCGTATCATTTGACGCAAGGGTCATGATGCGTTCGTATTCGCCCGAACTGTTCAAAACACCACATTCCGCAGGTACTGTTTCCATCGCGGTTAATGTGTCGCCATTCACAAAACGATAAGTATAGGACTGGTTCTCAGGTAATATTACAGTCGCGGAATAAATACTGCCGGTCTCCGGCGACATCAGGGTCTCTGTGCAGCTCCAGTTGTTAAAACTGCCGGCCAGGTGCACTCCATTTGGGGAAACAACCTGGTTCTGCATATTTACCCTGAAAATTGCCTGGTGGTATATAACCGGAGCATTTACCGCGCCATGAATGGGGGTTGTTGGAATCAGATTATAGATAACATCTGTGAACTCATAGACCACAAAGGTCAATGGAGTGCTTCCTGCCTTTTTAATGAATTTAATTTCGTAGAGCGTCGTGCTATCGGGGATTGCAAGGGTATCAATACTTGGTTCAAGCCAGTTTGCTGAAACCAGCCCGTTATAACCCGAAAAAAACCACTGATTCTGAGGAGTGGCGGTATAAAAATTTGTGAGGGAATGATACGTCAATACAGCGGTGTCGTAGGTGATCTGGATATTAGCGCTGCTGATGGGAATGCCGGAGTTGCTTGCACCGGTGAGTTTGACCGGGATAAATACAGTGTCGCCGATATTGGCAGTTACAGTCGTAACCGAAACTGTAAGTGTTTGTCCTTGTGAGAAAAAAAAAGTCAATAAAAAAAATAGAAGGGTATATGATCTTTTCATAATGGGCAATATGTTTGGTTTTATTTTTTTACACTTAACCACGCTCTGCAGCAGGAAAGAGTAAGTGTTTGATAATTAAAATGTGTATGACACGCCAACAGAAACAGATCTTCCAGGCCTGAAAGCTTTAACTTTAATAATGGCATCTGGAAGTCCTTCAGTTTTCATTACCTGCTGAACCAGTACTTCCTGATTTAAAATGTCTTTTAACCCGAACTTGAGCATCAAACCGGATTCGAATCTCTTAAGAAAGGTAAAATCAATTATATTTCGCGGCATTTCATATGAATTGGGAATTTCAGGTGTACCGATCCCGATAATCCGCTTTCCGAATACATTGTATAAAAAGCTCATGGAAATACCTGTTTTGTCTGACTGGTAATACAAACCGGCATTTACGATAAAAGGAGACTGCCCATACATGGGCCGGTTGTTGTCGCGCACAAAATCCAGGTCAGTCTCTACCCTGCATTTAATAACAGAGGCATTGAGCACAACCGAGAAGTTTTTAAAGTATCTGAGAAAATTATGCTTTTTCCCCAGACTTTGAAAACTCTTCCTGATGTCAATTTCTGCCCCAAGGCTCCAGGCATTGATTGCGTTCAGATATTTTAAATCCCATTCTCCACTTGAACTGGGAATCCATGTTGCTTCGATAGGCCGGTCGAACGACTTGTAAAAAGCGCCAATCGTGACCATTTCTCCCGACGATGGATACCATTCGTAGCGGAGGTCAAAGTTGTCAATGTAACATGATTGAAGTGAATCGTTGCCGTAAACAACTACATTTTCCTGGAAATTATAGAAAGCAAAAGGAGCAATTTCCCTGAATTCCGGTCGGTTGATGGTACGCCCGTAAGCTGCCCTTATAAGGTTCCTTTCATTGAGGTTGAAGGTTATATTTACTGAAGGGAAAAAATTAAGTGTATCGCGTTCTACTTTTGTTTCAAAACCACCAGAGGGTCCCGGTCCTGAAAGGTCCATGTTGTTGTTCTCAATACGTAACCCACCGTAAATGCTGACAAACCTGGTTATCGGAAGCTTTACCGACAGGTAACCCGCCAGCAGGGTGTTTTTAACGTCATACCGGTAACTGTCATCAAACACCTCCTTGAATACTACACCATTGGTAAAGTTAAAATTGCCCGGATCATAAACACTATCGATGGGCTGATAAATTATTTTTGGATTGAAGGATAGCGGATTTGCCCAAACAACCCCAAATGGCCGGATATAAAAATTCCGGTCCTTCCTTTCAGCAAAGGCGCCGACCCTCAGCTCAGGATTAAAATTCCCAAATTCAAATCCATGCATATAGCTTAGATTGATGCTGTAATTGTTTTCCTTTACATCGGAGAAAAGCCGGGCATTCGCATCGGTGTTTGTCGTTGAGGAATATTCAAGCTGATACGGATAATAGGAGGTGTCAGTTTTCTTTACCGCATAATATGTGATTAAACGGTTATCCGGTTCATTCAGGTTGGCATAGGAATATCCCAGGGTCCAGTTTAAGTTTGACCGGTTCTCCCTGAAATAATGTTTACCCCCAAGGCTTCCCGAATAAACAGTCCGGCTGGCATATCCAAGTTGGGTTTTGTAAACCTTGTTATCATCGCGGTAATGATCAATTCCGTTACGGATCAGGGTTATCGAATTCCCGTTCTGGTTAAGCATATTACAAAACTCGAATACACTCTTCCCAACAGCAAAAGACCAGTTGTGCAAAATTCCGATCTCAACGGTCTTATTATACTGCATGTCATTGTATTGTTTTGAATAGGTTACCCCTGTATTGGTGGTTCCGTATGATTCAACTGACGATCGCTCAATTTCCTTGGTAATAAAACCAAGTTTGTAACTGATGGCGGTGATGTTGCCCAGTTTAGCTTTTCCCAGGTTGAATAACTGACTGAAATCCAGGTTGAATTTATTGTCAAGAGGCGCCATTATTTTTTCGCTGGTAGAAGTTGTGCTGAATGATCGTGAAATGTCAAGAAGCTGACGTTTATAGGCATCAGCCTGAACCGGAGGCGGATCAGAATTATAGGTTTGAATTACCTTCATTTCCTCTGTCGAGGGAACGTCCTTGGGCAGGTTGCGGGTTCCGTCATCAAATCCCAGCCAGTCGGTTTTACCCCCGTCATAGCGCTGGAAATCACTAAACGTGGTACCCTGGTTGTATGTCGTTGTATACCCTACACTGAAGCTGTTCTTTTCAGGAAGATTTTTAGTAAATATCTGGATATTGGCGCCTGCAAAATCGGCCGGAAGTTCGGGCGCCGGTGTTTTATAAATCATCATGTTATTGATCATGTTGCTGGGCAGCACATCGAATGAAAAGGCACGCTGATCCGTTTCGCTACTGGGTGTTGAGGTATTGTTGAGCCAAACCGAATTATATCTTTCTATCAACCCGCGAACAACCACAAACCTGCCCCCGATAATTGTAACCCCCGGTAGTCTTCTGATCACCTCCGAGGCATCCTTATCCTGTGCCCGGGCAATTTGCTGCGATGAAACGCCTACTACGATAAGGTTGCTCTGCTTACTTGAATTGATCACCGAAATATCGGTATCGGTTTTTTTTCTTGCCGTTACTGAAACTTCCGAAAGCTGGGTGGTGGTCTCTGTTAATTCGTGGTCAAGTTGGGTTGCCTTATCTTTATATACACGAATTCCCTTTAACGTATCGACCTTATAGGAAATAAATGAAACTATAACATTGTAGGATCCTGGTTTGATATTCTTAATGGTGTAATTCCCCTCTATATCGGTGGAAGCGCCTGTAGTCGTTCCCTGGATAAAGACACTGGCCCCAACAATGCTCTCACGGGTTTTTTTGTCGTAAATAGTACCCTGGATGGTACCTTGCCCTGACATTGCATATAGCTGAAATACAAATAGTAACGTAAGTAAAAGTCGCAGATGATGATACATTGTAAAAGTTTGCTGCGAAATTACATCGTTGGTTTTCGGGCGATGTTAACTCAGGATTAATTCATTGTTAACTAATTATCAATTTTTTAACCTAATTGAAGATGAAAAAATATGTAAATCATTGGTTTTATGCACTCAATGATTTTTCAGGTCTTACGCGTTTGATATATTTAATATTAAATTAATATTTGGTAATATGCTGGTTGTTTAGAATGTTTCTTCATTAGCATCTCCTTTACCGGATGTTATATGGAAATTATTTCATCTGGAAGTGTTTTATTTTGGATCATGAGGAATTTCTGGGGGGGGGGATGGAATTTCTGATTTCACATTTCACATTTCACATTTCACATTTCAGATTTCAGATTTCACATTGCATATTGCACTTCTCACACATTCCAACAACTTATCAACACACCCTTCACTTTTACGCCACAACCCTGATTAACCATCAAAAAGTATAGACACAATGGAAAATCAGGACAAATCAAAATTTAACGTCCATCTTCGTGAAAGAACCATTCAGATGGTGAGATTGTTCAATGCGATAAAATCAAATTTACATGAAAACCCGGCTGGTTTGCACACAGACAAATAAAAATCCAGTCCGTTGCTCAAGCGCTATACGTGCTCGAGGCACAATCGTTAAATTAGCGCAATAATCTAAAACTTGACGGTTTATGAAACGAGCATGCGGACTGGATGTACACAAAGATACAATTTTTTGTGCGACATACAACGGGGCCATACATGGCCCGGTAAAAGAATATTCGACCCTCACATCGTCCATCCGGTCGATGGGTGAAGCCTTGCAATGCGAAGAGGTTGATGCTATCGCGATGGAAAGCACAGGCATGTATTGGGTACCGATATGGAACATTTTGGAGGAGATGGGCTTTCAAATGATTCTGGTCAATCCCTATTTAATCAAGCAAATGCCAGGGCGCAAAAGCGATGTAAAGGATGCCCAATGGATTGCCACCTTGTTGCATAAAGGGTTGCTGCGCAGCAGCCTGGTTCCCTGCAAGGAAATACGTGAGTTACGCACCTATAGTCGCCGGTATGTCAAATTGCAGCAACGGCAAACATCGGTACTTCAGGATATGGAACGCACGTTAGAGATGTGCAGTATTCGAATTACAAGTTTTGTCAGCAACATCTCCGGTAAAAGTGTATTGAAGGTAATTGAGCATATTGTACGAGGTGAAACATCTCCGGAAGTTTTAGCCGGGTTAATCCATAATCGTATCGTTAACAAGCACACGAAGCAAAATATTATGGCCTCTCTGACAGGATTTATTACTAACCATCATAAGTTTATACTGGAGTTAGCCCTTCAGGAGTATGAACTGTTAACAAGCCAAATTGACAAGTGTATACTGAAGATGGAGGAGTTGTGCAATGAAGATTATAAGGATGAAATGAAATTACTGCTGACCATTCCAGGAATAAGTAATCTTTCAGCCATGATCGTAATAGCAGAAACGGGAGCCGATATGAAAGCCTTTGAAAACAGTGGTAAATTTTCCGGATGGACGGGACTACGTCCAAGAAATGACGAAAGCGCCGGAAAATACAAGAGTACTGCGACTACAAAGGGAAATCGGTTTTTGCGGGCTGTTTTGGTTCAAATAGCATGGGCGGCATCACGTACCAAAGGAACCTATTTCAAGGAAAAATTCAATCGGCTGGCTATGAGGAAGTCCAGAAAAAAAGCATTGATTGCCATTGCAAGAAAAGTCGGTGTGCTAATTTGGAGCGTACTTTTTTACAAACAAGAATTCAATGCCCAGAGGCTTATTGTTTATGATCCAGGGAAGTTACAAGCAAAAATGTCATACCATCAGAAAGAATGGGATCGTTTGCAAAACCTATTACAAAAATAAAGCGTAAAGGTCGGTCATCTTTGTGGTGGTATAACCCCGTATTCAAATCGACCAAAGTAACTTGTCCTGAAAAGGACTTTAAGAACACAGACATGAGTTAAGGTCTATCGTAAGACCAACTAAGCTCGCAGGAGAAACTCGCATACCAATGGCGCCTTTTATTGGCAATGATTTATAGGAGAAAGATGAAGATAAAAATGGGAGGTGAAAAATGCGAAATCTGAATTGTGAAATGTGAAATGTGACTTTATTCTTTCAGGATCCCGTTGCTTTTAAACGGTATACCTTCCATAAGGATGGTTCGTACATCCTGAATTATACTTTCGATTTGGATCCTGTTTGATTCAATCAGCTGATGATGAAAATCCCTGACCGGGACACGTTGACTTTCGGTGATATCCATTGCCTCCTCGAGATAAATTTCAATAGAATCAGCTAAAACCTCTTTATCATGCCAGTCACCTATCATCATTTCCGTTTTATTTAACCCATCGATTGCCTGTTCAACTTTCCTTGTTGATTTCACACTGACAACCAGGGTCAGAACGGCTGCAAGCTCCTTCAAATGTTGTCGGATTTTATGAAGGTTTTGATTGTCATGTCCTTTTTCAAACAACGTATTGATCAACCTAATTTTAGTACGAATGTACCTGTTGATCTTTTTTTGCATTGACAGTGGTGTAATTTCGTAAATTGCTTTTTTTATTGTTGCTTCAGCCTTTATCAGCTTTTTTTCTTTAAACTTCCTGATTGCTTGCAGAAATTCGCGAGTCCGTTCTTTTTCCTGGGTTAAAAGGTCGATTTTAAATAGGATAAGGTCAACAACAGCATATTCCGGCCGCGAAAGTAACATCATATTAACCTGAATCTCCCTGATCTTTCCGGATACCTGATACAATTTTTTAATAAATCTTCCGAATTCAGGCCCAATTATTTTTTCTGATTGGACAATTCGCAGCAGGTCCAGTATGGCTAAAACCTTTTTGGCATCCAGCCGCGCCCGGTGTATATCCTTTGACGATCCGGTTATTCCTGCCTTGTAAATATTGGCTAAAAAGGAGGTTGTATGTTTCCTGTAAAAACGAAACAGAAATTCACCAATATCAAACTCAAGGCTGTTCTTCATCGACCTGTTTGTTTACCTTTTGTATCTTATGAATTGTGGATTTTTTCATTTCTGCCTTAATCAGTTTCAGCGACTTGTTCCAACGTTTATAAAGTGCAATTCCTTCAGATGCCAGGCGCTCCATCCTGTTTTTTGAAACATGAACGCTTACCATGTCCTTAAGCATGGTATTCCGCGAATTTTTCCAGCTTCGCATTTCTTCAATCAGATTGAGTTCGAGATGCAACCCAAGCTGTGGAACTCTGCCAGAAAGATGATGGTACTTAATTCTTTTTATACTTTGTTCGAATGAATAACCCGGGAGAAGATGGCGAGGTTCCAATTTTTTTAGCAGGCTTTTACTCTTTTTTTCAAATATCACTGAAAGTATCCAGGCGGTTTCGAGGTAAAACCCATGCTTAAAAGCAAGCCCTGCAGCGCTGGCGGAGTAATTTCCTTCCTCCCGGCCTCTCTTTGCAACATGTTTTTTCCTCTTCATCGCACAATAAGTGTTTTAGAAATTGATTTACAAAAATATACCAGAATCTGCCATCAGATTCCGCTTTCAGGCAAAATTAATGTTTATTTAACAATTCCTTAATATTGGACCCATCATTGGCATTTATCTTTGCATCAAAATTAAAAATATGAAATATCCATTATTTGCGATCCTGTTTTCTTTCTTTTTCCTTTCCGGAATGTTACTTATAGCATCAGATAAAGAGCCTAAACCTGGTCCGGCCAGACTATCGTCCATTTCCGGTATTATCTTCGACAATGATACCCACGAAAAACTTGCCGGTGTCACCGTTTGTTTTGCTGATTCCAGTCAAAAAATCTTTACAGATGCCCAGGGAAGGTTCACACTTGAAGGAATTGCTCCAGGCACCTATAAAATCAAGATAAATTGTATTTCATACAAAGATAAAGAAATCACGGTGAATGTAAGTCCCTCTTTGGAAGAGAATCTTAAAATTCAGCTTAACACTGTTGAACCATAATGAATTCCTGATCTTCGCGTCAGTTGACCGCACTTGAAATGGTCAATTAAAACTCTTGGGATTTCATTGCTCTTTCTTTCAATCCAATATTATTCGTACCTTTGTTTCTACGTACTAATTTTAATTTGTTATGCCGCTCCGGAAACTTTCATTGTTGCTGTTCAGTCTCCTCCTGGTGGGAACAATGTTTGCCCAGGATGTAATTCTGAAAGAGGGAAAATATATTATTGCCAAGAGTGGTGCATTTTATACAGGCATCCATAAAGAATACGACAGTGATCATATCCTTGTGGCCCAGCATAGTATTACGAATGGCATCCTCAATGGATTTACGGTCACTTACTACCCCTCAGGCGCCAAGAAAGAAGAGAGATCCTATAGGGATGGTAAAAAAGACGGGACCTGGATTAACTGGAATGAATCAGGTATCAGGATTGCCGAAGCCAGGTTTAAAGATGGTAAAAAAGATGGATTCTGGTATGTTTGGGATGACCAGGGCGTGAAACGTTATGAGATGTTTTACGAAATGGGTGAGAAAAAAGGCTCCTGGTTAATCTGGGATGAGTTGGGCAAACTTGTTTCCCGTACAGAATATTGAAAAAAGATCATGCACTCAGGCATCTGCTTATCCGACAATCCATTTTAAATTTCAAGACAAACATTTCCTGGTTTACCGGTTTATCGATGTAATCATCGCGACCGGCACACAAACAGAGTTCATTCACAACCGGCGCCCAACAGCAAACCATTAATAGGTACATTTTGTTGATATCACCACTGATATCAACGATGGTAATCATCAATGCCGGTGCAAAAAATTTCACCAGGCTGATCAGAATCGAATTGCCAGTCAGGGGAATCGCTTGCTAGTAATTATTCCTGAAAATCAAAACACACAAAATCCCTCCTGCAAGCGAACTTGCAGCCCTAAAAAGACGGACCAGGATCCATCCAACGTAGTAATTCCCTAAATCGATATACCATTCAGGATTCATTTGCTGAACTCTGAATAACATTGACACTACAACAACTAAAGCGTGCAAGGTTAATGATTATTTAATCAAAAATTGTTGTTTGCTTAACATCAAATAGTTGGAATGACCTGACCTTTGTCATACGATAATTATAACGGAAACAAACATCAACAGCGCTACAATGATCCTATTTATAACGTATGAAAAAAAACTCACACTTTCCAATATGTATATTGCTCCTTAGTGGTTTTCTGATAATTATCAGTTTAACTGTCAATGGAAATCAAATGAAAAACTTCTACACTTCCGAGTCAGATTCACTTTCTGAAAATAATACCCAATTAAAAATTCTATCCTGGAACATTGGTATGTTACCGGTGGTTAATCTGTTCAAAGAGACCGACAACCGCATACAAGCGATTGCCAATGCGCTTTATGCCAGTGGTTATGATATAATTGTTTTCCAGGAGGCATTTACCTCACCTGCACGAACCATTATTAAACATAAACTGCACGAACTTTACCCCTTCGCTTACGGGCCGGTCAACGGATCAAAATTCTCATTGAAGTTTAACAGTGGGATATGGATACTAAGTAAAATCCCCCTGAAGTTATTAAACGAGATCGAATTCAAAATTTCAGCAGGCTTTGATGCATTTGCCAGGAAAGGAGCTGTTTTGCTGGAAGGACGGTTTAACAAAAGCCCATTTCAGTTGATTGCAACCCATTTGCAGGATGATACATATCCGCAGAGCATCAGGGATGAGCAACTCAAAGAAATTTTTGAAAAATTGATTTATCCCTATTCTGACATGCAGACTCCCCAGATCATCTGTGGCGATTTCAATACGGATGAAAAAAAAGTGGAGCATTACAATGGGATGCTGACTATCCTGAATGCTGAAAATGGAGAGATCTCAGGGAATATGAAGGTTACTTTTGATGATGTATCCAATGATGCTTTCCAATCCAGCCATCCTGATCCACGTATAATTGATTACATCCTGACACGTAACTCTCATGTGATCCAGTGGATCAGCCGAAAGGTCGCCGTGTTGAAGTTCAAATGGGGGAAAGGGTCTGAATACCTTTCTGATCACCATGGTATGGAAGCGGTTATCATATTCAGAAAAGGCGATTATATCAGTAAGGTATACCAATAACAGACCTTGCGGTCGTCCGGACGGTTTAGAACAGTTAATTCAACCCATCTCCCTGCTAGGAAAGAAAATTCATTCTGCTATTCCTTGTGAATCCATAGTCATTTCATAAGAACTCAATGGTGTTGATATTTTCTGTTTTGGGAAAACAGAAACCGGCTTTCACCCCAAATAATAAGGTAAAAGCCGGATAGTATTAGTAGGGTAATATTTAACTTTTGAAAAACAGTTTTATCATTATCATCATTTTGGGGTAATGTTTCCGGTGGTCAGATCTATTTCCAGATTTTGATCAACAGGCGCAGGATCGGAAAACATCCCCTGGATCGACATCCCTAATAATGCGGCAGTTCCTCCCATTCCAATCAGGGCATCAACACCGCCCTGTGTTATCGGATCAATGACCTCATCACCATGATAATGCGCAATGAAACCCGACACGACGAGTGGTGCGATCATGGCAGTTTGTTCGTAAGGAAGGCTGTACGGAGGATACATAAGCTGCAATTTCACAAGTGTATCCATGCCCTGCTGCAGGTAAGTTCGTGAAAATGCTTCAAAATCAGGATACCCGGTGAGTGTTGTCAGGTGACTTGTGGAAACAACCAGTTTATTGGTGGTGGTAAAGGTCACGGTGCGGTACGGAACAGGCCATGTTACCAGGGAGCCGGTCTCAATATCAAACAGGAAGTGTCCGTTTGCGCCATCCTTTTTTGCAATGTCCTGTGCATGGTAATGACCTGTGAAGACAATTTGTAGTCCGAGATCGGCCAGTTCGGCTGATGTTGTTTGCCAGTTTTCAAGCAGATATTCGGCAAACATAATGGACTGCCCAGGATAATGTTCAACCAATCCATGATGTACCATTCCAATCACTTTTATGTTTTTATTTTTTGCTTCAGTCAGCTTTTCCTTGATCCATAGGTAAGAAACATCGGAGAATTTGCCTCCGGTTATCGAAACAGCGCCGTTTTCATTGTAACGGCAGCCATCCATTGCCAGCAACCAGGTATTCGCATTCAAGGTAACGACATAACCCAGTGAGTTTGGATCGCGGTAAAGGGCTTCATTATAACCGAACTGCGCATAGATCGTCGAAAACTCGGCGGCCGAAACAGTAGGGATAAGGGTGGTGGCGGAACCCGAGTAACTGAACGACTGCGGATTATTTATATCATGGTTTCCCGGAATGACAAATACCCTTTTCCCTGCGCTTTCAAGTTCGGCTAATAGCGCTGCAAACTTCTCATGGTTCATTTTTTCACCATCCTTTGTCAGATCACCCGGAATAAGAATCACGGATGCGGATGATTTTTTCAAATTCTGTATGACCGATTCAATGATTGGTTTGCTTTGGGCGATCATTTTCCGGTCCTGCATCAGGTATGCGTCGAAAGCTTCACCGCTTATCCCTAATGTAGGGTCATGATAATGCGGATCGGAGAAAACCGCCATCTGCAGGTCAGAGGGGGTTTCAGGTTCAGGATCAGGATCGCTTTCCTTTTTACAACTGTTCATCGACTGCATGATGACAGCCAACATGAGAATAAGCAGAAATGTTTTTTTCATTTTCTAATTTGATTAAGTATAAGGTGAATGATTGTAAAGATTGGTCTCTGGTTTAATTTTCCTATACCAGCTGGCCACTAAATTTTCTCAATTTTTCCTGGGCCGGTTTTTCACTGTCATATACAATTTTATTTCCATCACCCAGCGCTTTTTCTATGTCCCTGATATCTTTCACAAGCCTGAACATACCGGTAATTTCAACTGAAGCCGCCTGATCTGTTCCCCAAAGGGCGCGATCGAGTGTAATATGCCGTTCTAAAAATGAAGCGCCAAGAGCCACGGCAGCATAGGAAGGCGCCAACCCTGTTTCATGACCTGAATAACCAATTGGAATTTTACTGTATTTTTCAGCAAAAGAACGAATCACCAGCAGGTTAAGCTCATTTAATTTACAGGGATAGGAAGATGTGGATTGGGCCAGTAATAAATTATTGATATCCAGCAGGGAAATTGCCTGCTCAATTTGTTTCATTGATGACATGCCAGTTGAAAGAATAACCGGTTTCATTGTATTTTTAATCTTAACCAGCAGGTCTGAATCCGTGATCGTAGCTGATGCCATCTTATAGACTACGGGATTGAACTGCTCCATAAATTCAACTGCACACTCATCCCAGGCCGAAGCAAACCAATGGATCCCTTTGTGCCTGCAATAACTGTCGATTTCGGTATATTCGGCTAACCCGAATTCGATTTTCCGGCGATAGTCAATATAGGTCATCCTCCCCCATGGCGTTTCGCGTTGAATGTTCCATTGATCAATTGGAGTGCACAATTCCGGTGTTCGTTTCTGAAACTTCACTGCGTCACAACCAGCAAAAACAGCTCCATCAATCAATTTTTTAGCTATGTTCAGATTCCCGTTGTGATTGATGCCGATCTCGGCAATAATATAAACTGGTTCACCTTCCCCAATAAAGCGATCTCCTATCTGTACTTTTCTTTGTGTGTTCATTTTGTTTCTTGTTTAAAATGAATGATTGCCTCTGCAAATTCCCTGAAGGCGCCATGCCCTCCTTTATTTATCATTTTCAAATGAGCAATTTCCCGTATTATGGGCATTGCATCCGAGGGACAGGCTGATAATCCGACATGCCTCATGATTTCCAGATCATTAACATCATCACCTATATAAGCAACCTGGTCAGCCGTGATGTTCTTCCTTCCAAGTATTTCCAGGAGTGTTATATATTTATCACTGCAACCGGGATGATATTCAAGGATTTTCAGCTTTTCCACTCTTCGCTGGACTATCTCCGATTTTTCACCAGTAATGATCCCTGTTTCAACATTTACCAGTTTCTGTAACCGTTCAACACCCATGCCATCCCGTAATGAAAATTGTTTCATCTCTTCACCTGACTTAGAATAAAATACATTCCCATTTGTAAGCACACCGTCACAATCTGTCAACAGAAGTTTTATCCTGTTCGCCTTTTCAATTATTATTTTATAGGTTTGTTCCACGATTGGTCATATTTACCAGCATGTCCACCCACCATCAACTACCAGATTTGCGCCTGTCATGTAAGCAGATGCCTCACTGGCAAGGAAAACAAGCGCTCCTTTGTAATCATCAGGATTTGCCATTCTTCCCATTGGTGTTTTTCGTGCATAATTTTCAATGAAATAGTTACTTTGTCCGTTTTTCACCCCGCCAGGCGATAGAGAGTTTATCCTGATGCCATAACGGCCCCAATATGCTGCAAGATAATTGCTCAACATGATGACACCCGCCTTGGTCACCGGATAGGCCGGCGGTTTATAAAATGACTGAACACCTTCAGCATCCTTATAAAGATTTTGATCCGGAGCCGAAATACCGTAAGTTGAACTAATGTTGATAATACTGCCTTTCTTTTGAATGACCATCTGGCTTCCGATGACCTGCGAACACAGGAAAACGCCGGTAAGGTTGACATCGATCGACTTTTGCCATAACTCCAACGGATAATTTTCGAATTTCGATTGCTCCGTCGCTGCTTTCGGGTCTTCAAACATATCATTGATGGCTGCATTGTTCACCAGCACATCAATCTTTCGGTAATGAATCAGAACATCCCTCACTAACCTGGTTATGGACTCCTTATTCGTTACATCCAGGTAATGTCCGATAGAATAATCAAGCTGATTTTTAGCAAATTCCGAACATTTGGTTTCATTTAAATCGGCCACCACCACACAAGCGCCGGCCTCATTCAGGGCACGGCAATGTTGTTGTCCGATAAGTCCCAGTGCACCGGTTACAATGGCTGTTTTGCCCTTTAATGAAAACAAGTTGTTCATAATCATCTGCCATTACGTGGTTTGGTATTGAATCCGGAAGTTTTCCGAAAGGTGGGTAGTACAGGAATCCCTCTGATATTCTGTAAAACGGTATTGCCGGCAACTGCTTCTTTTAACAGGGATAACACTTCCTTATATGCCGTCAAGGTGTAATTGATATCATCATTTGAATGGGCATAACATATGTTGTGCATGCCCGACCAAAGAATGCCGCGTTTAATCAATTCCTGTTGAACAAATGATTTAAGTTCCAGGGGATTACCAGCCTTCTCGTCGAAAGTTACCATGGTCCTGAAATTGTAACCCACCGTTTTTGTATAATCCAGGCCTAAATCCTTAGCAATTTTATTGTAGCCTTCCTTTAAGATTTCACCAGTTGTTGAAATGGCCGAAATGACGTTTTCATCCTTCATTACCTGGATGGTTGCTTTTGCAGCTGCCAGTGATAACGCCTCGCCTCCAAACGTGGTAAAGAAAAAAACCTCATCTTCAAGCACCTGCATGATTTCGCTTTTCCCTGTTAATACCGAAACCGGCATTCCGTTTGCAATGGCCTTTGAATAGGTTGCCAGGTCAGCCTGAATTCCAAAATATTCCTGTGCACCTCCCAATGCCATGCGGAAACCTGTCCACATTTCATCGAATATCAGAACAATCCCTCTCTCCTGGCAGGCCTCTGCCACCTGATGCAAGAAATTATGTTTTGGTGCTTCAAACACCACCGGTTCAAGAATGACTGCTGCAACATCATCGTCGATAGACCGAACCAATGAATCAATGTCATTATACGAAAATGTATAGGTAAGATCTTTCGTGCTCCCCGGGATACCCGCATTTCGGGCAATGGTGCTTACATACCAGTCATGCCAGCCATGATACCCACAACACAGAATTTTACTTTTTCCCGTATAAGCCCTGGCGATCCTGATGGCTGCACTGGTAACATCAGCTCCCGATTTACTGAAACGAACCGACTCAGCATTCGGAATGATTTCATGTAAAATTTCGGACACCTCAACCTCCAATGGGTGCATCAGGGAAAATGTAATCCCATTGGCTAACTGCTGCCTGATTGCTTCATCAACCATAGGATGAGCATACCCCAGTGACAATGGGCCTATCCCCATATTATAATCGATATACTCATTCCCATCAACATCCCAAACATGCGACCCTTTCCCTTTTAAAAGATACTTAGGTGCAATGCCGTTTACATATTGGGTAGGTCCCTTTGCAAGCGTTTGTGTCCCACAGGGGATTAGTCGTTGAGCTCTTCTAAAAAGAGCATTCGACCTGTCGATGACCGGATAATCATGGTTGAATTCAATGCTATTTGACATGATGTAAAATTTTTATACGTGTGGCCAAAGATTCGCCATCCAAACCGTGATAATTCAGTGCTTCAGCAGGAGATCCGCATGCCGGAAAACCATCAATGGCGAAAATGTTGAAATTATTATGCTCTAACAGGTTGGCTCTGGTTAATTGCATCATCAGGAATTCGCCCAATCCTCCGAATTGTGAATGGTCTTCCAGCACAAAAATCTGGGAATGTTGCATGGTAATTTTTTCAAGCCATCCGATGTCAGCAAAATTAAGCCACGGCATGTTGACCACTTCCAGTTTAAAACCTTTACATGCGAGAATCTCAGCGGCCAGCAGAGCTTCATTCAGCATGACTGGTCCATAAGCAAAGAGCAGTGCATCCTTTCCTTCACGAAGGATTACCCCCTGCCCTTTGATCAAACAATACGATTCAGGTAATGTAATCACCCGGGGTGACGGGCTGATATTCATCCTGATGACACAGTTTTCAATAGCAGTATTGACACAATAATTCAATACCATTCTTGTCTCATCTGGATTGCACGGCTGTATGATCTCAATATTTGGGAGGGCTCCCAGCAACGAAATATCACGGATGCTCTGATGTGATTTTCCCGGGCCGGCAGGAATCAATCCGGCATAATGGCATGCATAAATGATCTTATTATTTTCTGTACAGTTATTATAAATCTGTTCATTGGCACGGGATGCCAAAAAACTGGCAAAAGAATTGACAACCGGGAGAAATCCCATTTTTGCCAACCCACCAGCCATCGAAACCATGTCCTGTTCAGCGATCCCGTTTTCAATGAAGCGGTTGGGAAATTCATTTTCGAAATAACGTAAACGGCAGTCGGAAGAAAGGTCGGCATCAAGCACGAGCAGATCTTGTCGCACTGCTCCCTGTTCCACCAGCGCTTTCCCGAAAGCTTCAACAATGTACTCCGAATTTTGTTTCAGATTGCTATTTAATGGCGCTGCCGAACTGAGCGGTTCGCCCAGCTCATTATATACCCGCGGTGAATTGGAATAGCTTTTCACGATGTCTGTTTCGGTTGTCTCCAGGGTTGAATATCCCATGCCGGTCAGGTATTCGTTGACCCTGTTGATGATTTGATTGTACCCTTTTATGAAGGATTCATCATCGGGAGCGCCTGCATGCCAGGGATAAAGTCCATTGTTGTCTAGTAATGCAGCAGGATGTTCCATAAATGAAACCCCCTTTCCTTTAATGGTATCGGCAATGATGAATTTTGGTTTATCAGTAATCATTTTTAACTCCCTGAATGTATTATCAAGGCCGGCAAAATCATGCCCGTTGATCCTGACCACATGCCAGCCAAAACTTGTAATCTTGGCTTCGAGGTCGCCCAAAGAAATGATCTTTTCAACAGGCCGGTCCGACTGCACCTTGTTATGGTCCATGATCACAACAAGGTTGGTAATGCTTTGTTGAACGCAAGACTGGAGCGCTTCAAAGTTTTGGCCCTCCTGGAATTCACCATCGCCTGTCATCACATAAACATCGCCGTTCAGGTTTAATTTCCGTTTAGCCCATGCCATGCCGCGGCCTTTGGAAATGCCCATGCCCAGTGACCCCGAATTGGCTTCAATTCCCTTTATCTTAACATCCGGATGACCATCAAGTCCTCCGATCCTGCGCAGGTTAAGGATTTGATCTTCGGAGAGAATGCCGATTGAAAAAAGAATGGCATAAAGACCCGGGACATCATGTCCTTTGGAAGAAAAATAGATATCCCTGTGCGGGCTGTCGAATCCCAATTCAAGAAGGTTCAACTCTTTATAATAGAGCCAGGTAACAATATCCATGGAACTGAAACTGGAGCCCAGGTGCCCTGAGCCGGCGTTTTTTACCATCGCCAGGGCATTTGCCCTGCACATGTCGGAAATGACCTCAAGTTCAGTGTAAAAATCATGATCAAGTTGCAGAATCCTGGTAAACTCTTTTACTGGTATTAAATTAATCTTCATATGTGGTTAATTTATATTTGTAATCATCGATTGTATGAAGTTCGTCGAGGTGTTTTTCGTACCAGTAGCGTCCTGCATAACGGTTATTCATTCTCATAATGGAGGGATCCTTTTCGATTAATGTAATGATATCATCCAGGCCAAATCTTGGTTTAAGTGGAAAAAGTTCGTTGTATATCGCACTAATGAACCGATAATCCTCCTCGTAGTCAATGGTAAACCGGTGGGATGTTGAAAAATCACGACCCATCGGCCACGTTACATTTCCGATGTTAAACACAGACGGATTTTCCCACAAATACGGAGTGGTATGTTCCCGTTCAAAATCCTTGTCTGCCTCAATCCATGCTTTTTCCAGCGCTCCGAACGACATTATTTCAACATCGTTCCCATCCGGATAGGTTGCCGGGTGTAAATTGCTGACGTAATCATATGCGGGATAATTTTGCAGATAGTATCCGATTACCTGGTCTATAATCAGTGGGTCAATTAATGGACAATCTGATGGAATTTTTACCAGTGCATCGGCCTTATATTCTCTGGCCAGTTGAAAATGACGGTCAAGCAAATCGGAAAGGCTTCCCCTAAAGCAATGAATACCGTTCTTGTTGCAAAGACATTCGATGATGTCATCCTCCTGATTTAATGAGGTAGCAACAACCAGGGTTCCACATAGTGATGCCCGCTTTATCCGCTCGATCATCCGGATAAACAAAGGTTCACCGCATAACGGAAGTAAGACTTTATTCGGCAGTCGGCTTGAGGAGGTTCTGGCTTGAATGGCGGTAACAATTTTCATGAATATGGCAGGTCTAAATGGGAATAATGATATAATTGTCGTGCCTCACTAATTGCTTCATGTTGTTTTATCAATGATTTGTCATAATCTTCCAGTAAAAGTTGTCTGGATATTCCGGCTATCGCGTTTGCTGAAGTTCCGTTGTTTTGGATGGGTGTTAGTTTCTTCAGTTCATCCATGTTTAAATCAGAATAAACCTCCTTTCCAAGCGCCATACCAATATAAACTACTGATGAATGGATAGTAACCAGCACATCACAATTTGCAATCAATGGGTTGATGTTAAAGTTTGTATATACCAGGGCGCCTGGGGCATATTTTTTAATTTCACCTGTTGCCCGTTCCCAGTTTTCGTTTGGATGAAGTTTGAAAATAACCTGCCGCCCGGCTGCAATATTCATCACCTTTTCAATAAATTTTTTACGGTTTTCAAAATTCAGCGTTTCCCTTCGGTCGGAGGTTGCTGCCAACACATAGTTCTTTATAGGGAAATCGTTTTTCAGGTACTGTGCTGCATGATCAAAATTCGGAATACCGGTAACCCGTATTTTTGCAGGATCGGCCCCTTTGGAGATGAATAAATCACGATATCCATCGGAGGCAACAAAGAACAGGTCGTATTTGTTTGAAGTCCCGGTCATGGCTGTACTCGCCAACCATCTGGGAAGAGATAAACGTCTGACCAAATGATAGGTGAGAGATTCTGGTTCTGTCATACCCTCCTGAACAAGTACAATTTTAGTCGTGCTGATGTTATTGGGGATCAATAAATCCTGGCAGGTAAATACCAGGTCATATTGCTGTTTCCTGGCTTTGTAATCGGTTGCTAAATGATTTTCTCTGAAATAGTTTTCTGTCAATTCTCTAAACCGGCCACCTAATATGGTAAAATCAAGAAGCCCTTTCCGAACGATAAAATCAATGAATCCGGTAGTATAAAAAGCTGAAAAATAACAATCGCAATCAGTGAAATATTGGGAAATCTGGTGCATCATCGTTGTCTGATTCAAAGATCCGCCGATAAATAATAGTTTCTTTTTCATTTTTACTTTTCTTCAGTAACAGTGGGTGTAAAAGTATATGGAACCCAAATCATGAATATTAATTGAATGAGAAGATTGAGTTAAGTTATTATTAACTGAAGCAGAACTTTGCTTTTCTATATTAGTGGTATGAATTATGAACTCATTTTAAATAATTATTAAATCCGTTTCCTTCATGATGTTACTGACCTGTAAGCTGCATCATTTCCTTAGTTTTGCCGGTTAGAATTTCAACATGAATGCTTTTTTGCTGGGAGTCATATTTGGCCTTTCCATAACGATCTCCATTGGGCCCGGGTTCATGGCATTGTTTCAGACCAGCCTGGTTCGCGGTCTTTCTGCCGGAATTATTCTTGCTTCAGGAATGCTGCTGAGCGACATCACACTGGTCAGCATCAGTTACTTTGGTTTATCAGAGATGATCCTTGGCTGGGATGACCGCATTATGGGGGTTATTGCCGGGCTGATTCTTATCATCATGGGAGGTATTTCTCTTTTTAAGCCTGGTGTACCCTCCCTTGAGTTAAAGCCTGCCATCGGCTCACAAAATAAACCGGCCCTGCTCCTGTTCAAAGGTTTCCTGTTGAATATTGCCAACCCTTTCAGTTTCATCTTTTGGATCGGTATTGTCGGGTTCGCCGCAAAAAACTGGGGCTTGCATAGTCATAATGTCCTGCAGTTCTTTGCCGGTGTGTTTCTAACCGCCTTTTCTACAGATTTACTGAAATGTTATCTGTCTGGACTTTTAAGAAAAGTATTGGCTTCACATGCAATTCAATGGCTCAATAAAGCCATGGGAGTTGTTTTCATCGGAGTGGGTCTCTTTCTCATTTACAAGGTTCATTAAGACGACAGCACTAAGTTGTAAATCACATCAAAACCAGGGATCGGGCAAACACGAAGCCATCTCCAGGTTTTTTGCGTGCCCTTCATTCAAGTATGGCTCCCGCCCCACTTTAATCGCAGGCGATAGTGAGGGAGATAAATACATGCTCAGCGATTTCAAAGGGATGATCACAGGCCCGATCATCAACCGGTTTAAGGCAAAGGCCAGATTGTGGGTGATTTGATTTCGTAATTATTTAATATATTTACGCAACTCAAAAAGAGAAGGAACTATGACACATTTAAAAGAAAAGGACCCGTTTTGCTGTCCTGAATTTATCCCGACTCCCTGGGAGGATAAAATATTTGAATGGGAGAAAAAGCGGTTTTTAAAAGATCGCGTATGTACCCTGTTTTACATGCCCCTTAATTTCGGCAAGGTGATGAAGCGCCTGAACAAAAAGGTGGAGGCCGCCGGTGCCATTATGCCCGATTGGCTCTGCCTTTCTGACCATACTTCAATGTGGAACATGGACCTGTACCTGGCCGTGAATAAAGAGATCCCCGGTGGGAACAACATCACGATGGATGGAAGATTTTACAGCCGGGTGTATGAAGGGCCTTTCAGCGACACAGGCACATGGTGTAAAGACTTTGAAAATAAAGCAAAATCAAAAGGTTTCACTTTTAACAAATTGTATCTATGGTACACCACCTGCCCGAAATGCGCCAAAAAATACGGGAAAAACTATGTGGTCATTATGGCAGCCGTTGAAATGAAAACAAATTCATTAAACCAAACGCCATGAGTTCTGCATCAGAAACACTTTACACCCCGGTGAATTTATCCTCCAGGATCATTTCCCTTGATGTGCTGCGGGGATTTGCACTGTTGGGAATTCTGATCATGAATGTCCAGCATTTTTCGATGCCGGGAGCTGCCTACATCAATCCCGATGCCTATGGCGATCTCAACGGGATCAATAAATGGGTGTGGGTATTCAGTCATATCCTTGCCAGTGAAAAATTTATGAGCATTTTCTCCCTGTTGTTCGGTGCAGGCATTTTACTCTTTACAGAAAACGCTGTGGCCAAAGAACACCGGGCAGGGCCTCTTCATTACCGAAGGATGTTCTGGCTTTTTGTATTCGGAATGATCCATGCCTACCTGATCTGGTCGGGTGATATACTGGTTGCTTACAGTTTATGCGGTATGCTGGCCTTTGTTTTCAGGAAAAAACAGCCTAAGACGCTGATATGGATCAGCCTGGTTTTTCTGCTGGTACCCTTTGTAATTTACCTGATGGGTTATTTTTCGATGCCCTATTGGTCGAAAGAAGAGTATCAGCATACCCTTCAAAGCTGGAAACCCTTGCAGGATGTTATAAAAAAGGAAATAACCATTATGCAGGGAGGCTGGATGATGCAAATGGAATCCCGTGTCCCTGCCAGTATCTTTATGCAAACGTTCATCTTCGTGATGGAGGTCTTCTGGCGGGTCATGTCGATGATGCTGATGGGGATGGCCCTTTTTAAATGGAAAATTCTGACAGCAGAACGCACATACGGATTTTATACGCGCATGATGGTTATCGGACTGCTTGCCGGTTTTTCCTTATCCGGATTGGGCGTAATCCTGAACTTCAATACCGGTTGGGAAGTGAGAGGCTCCATGTTCCTTTTCAAACATCTGAATTATTTTGGCAGTGTGGCCATAGCCCTTGGGTATACCGCAATGATCATGCTCCTGGTAAAATCGGCCAGGTGCCTTCACTTTAAAAATATACTGGCTGCAACAGGACGAATGGCTTTTTCCAATTATATCCTGATGTCGCTCATTGGAACCTTTATCTTTTATGGCCACGGCCTTGCATTGTTTGGCACAGTAGAAAGGAAATTCCAGGTGCTGATCATGATGGGGATCTGGCTGGTTGTAATGATCATCTCCCCTTTGTGGCTGAAGTATTACCGGTTTGGCCCGCTCGAGTGGCTCTGGAGAAGTTTGACCTACTGGCGCCGGATCAGATTTAATGATTAATTAACCCTCCTGTTCCCTGATGCCAAATATGTTTGGGTAATTTTGTTCACCTGACTACTCATTCATTTTGACATGCTGGGCTGGATCCTTCACAAACATTCCGACTTTCTGATCAAACCTGAAACCTACGAGATTCAAAAGCTCATCGAGGAGGGCAGGCAGGTTGGCATTGAAATCCAGGTGCTTCAGCCCGAACAGATCGAGATCATCGTAAACCGCGACGACCGGAAAAGCATCTTCGTCAACGATGTATCCACACCGCTGCCCGATTTTATCATTCCCCGCATGGGCGCCGGAACCACCTATTTTGCCCTTGCGCTGATACGCCACCTCGAAAAACTCGGTGTCTATTCATTCAACTCAGCCAATTCGATCGATATTGTAAAGGACAAGCTCTACCAAATGCAGATCCTGGCCGAATCGGGCATGCCGATCCCTAAAACAATGCTGGCCAAATTTCCGCTCGATCTCCAGCTGGTTGGCAAACACATCGGGTTCCCCGTCGTAATTAAAACCCTTTCCGGTTCTCAGGGCAGCGGTGTTTTTCTGTGTGAAACCCTCCATGCCCTCGAGGAACTGATGCACATGGTCGAGAACTCCAATCCCAATGTCAACCTGATCTTCCAGGAGTTTGTCAAGACAAGCCACGGGAAAGATTTGCGTGTTGTGACCGTTGGCGGCAGGGTTGTGGGTGCTATGGTGAGAACTGCCGCCGATGGCAATTTCAAGGCCAATTATTCACGTGGTGGAACCGTGCAAAAGTTCGAAATCACCCCCGAAATCGAATGGCTTGTGCTGGAGATTGCCCGCAAACTGGATCTGGATATTGCAGGCATCGACCTGCTTTTCGACGGCAATGGGTTTAAAATCTGCGAAGTGAACTCCTCGCCGGGGTTCGAGGGTCTTGAGCAGGCATGTGAAAAAAATATCGCCAGGGAAATTATCCAGTTTGTCAGGCTCAGGCTTGACATGAAGGCAAAAGGAAAATAGCTTCTACAATGATTTGATAAAGGTTCTGCCTCGTTCTGCTTGTGATCTCAAGGTTCATTTCTTGGATTGCCACTTACAAATCCTGTTTTATCCTTTGACCAGATGTTGAAATTTTGAATAAATCCCTTTCCGACCAGGGCAGCACCGACCCAGAAGATATTCGTTGCGGCAAGGATAATCGGGTAAACAATCGCATATTGGGTTAAGGTAAGTTTGAAGAAAGGCAGGAGTAAGATTGCTACCCATAGAATCCAGGAAAATACAATCAAAGAAAGACCAATTATCCGTGAAAATTTACGATTCATTCCATTTAAATTTTCATTTTTATTTCTTTTTCCGGACACAGGATTTTAAATGGCTTTTGCATTTTTATCAATAAAATAGGATGATGTAACCCATAGTAAAAATATTCCTGCCACAATAAATAATTTCGATTTCATATCCGTTTGCAGATCAAAGAAAATATTGAATATGGAATGAATAGCCGCCGCTACCAGGATTGATTTATACTTGTCGGCAAAATACCCGATGATCCAGCTGCCAAAAATGCAGGAAGGAAGATGAACCAACAACCCAACCTTTAAAGAATGGAGGTCTGGCGATAAAAAGTTAAGGTGCCACAAATACCATAAGGTTCCGATAATAATGAAACGGGCAGGATTCGGAATGCCCCGCATTGCATCCTGCAGAAAGCCGCGCCATCCTGCCTCCTCAAACAGGCAGTATAACATTAACGTTATTCCTGAAATCAAACCAAACACATGAGAATTTTTCCCGCCAGAACCAGTAATTCCAACGACGGCAACGAGGAGTACGGGTGCGCCAAAATAAATGGTACTTGCGGCCAATGATGAACCGGTGAGTGTAATCGTCCTTTTGTATTTATTCCTGAACATGCTTATGCAGAGAAGGCCGCCAACCAATGGCCCTGATGCCCGTAACAGGGAAATCAGGATCCATCCGAAAGTGTAATTATGGAGATGCAGATACCAGTCAGGATTAAGCCGGGGAACCCTGAAAAACATGGATAAAGCAATTGCAACAGCATAATAAATCAATACCTGTTTGACACTGAATAATTTTTTCATATGATGTTGTTAATTTGCCAGGATTCAGAAAACCATTAGTAATAACAATTCCAGTAGTTGTAAATATATCGATTGTCTGAAAATCAAACGTTAACAAATCATTAAATCTGAACCCTTTCTTTCAATATGCCTGTTTTCAATATTGATTTACGTTTGAAACAGCGGATGTTATTTAACTGAAGCAACAATATTACCTCACAGACGATATTCCCAACCCCACCTGCGTCATTCCGCCATTCACCGAAAAAAAGTTTCCCCGGTACCCTTACCTGTATACTTTTGCCGCTCAATGTTAATTCATTCACAATTCATTTTTTAACTTTTAAATTCATTTCCTATGAAACGCTTTAGTTTAATTTTCGCGCTGTTACTCTTTGTTCTCTATGTGAGCGCACAGCAGGAATCAACAAAACCTAATGATGACATGAACACCGTTTTTGGGAAAGGCGGGAAAGCGAAAATCGGATGGTTCGTTGGAATCGATCCCGGATTTACCCAATTTGATAAACGGGATGTTTGGCTTGGAGGCTTAAGCGCCGGGATGATCATCAATCACAACTTCACCATTGGCCTGTCGGGGCGTGGATGGACCAACCGAAACGGAATGTTTTATGACAATGTGACTGACACTGCCGGCGCCTACCTTGAAGGAGGTTATGGTGGTCTGCTCCTGGAATACACCCTCTTTCCAAAATCATTGATACATGTCACTTTTCCTGTAATTATCGGTGCCGGAGGGGCAACCTATGTAACGGAATATGAATATGAAGAATGGGATGAGCATGGGCATGAGTATGATTATTGTCATAAAACGCTTGACAGCGATGCGTTTTTTGTGATAGAGCCGGGCGTTCGCGCCGAAGTCAACATATTGAAATTCATGAGGCTGAACGCTGGTATCAGTTACCGTTATGTAGGAGGGCTTCAACTGCTCAACACCTCCGGTGATCTGATGAATAATTTTACGGCCAATGTGGGGCTGAAGTTCGGAAAGTTCTGACAATTGAAAAACACAAACAACCATGACAGCTCAAAAACTTGAAACAAAGACAACCCTGGTGAATGACCGGGTGCGATTTTCAGGCAGGGCGAGAAATAATCCATCCGTACAGATGGATTATTTCCCTCCTTTTGGCGACGGCGATGGATACACCGGCCTGGAGATGTTGCTGCTGAGCCTTTCCGGATGCAGTTGCACGGCCATCAAAGTACTGCTGCAGAAAATGGACAAAACCGTAGAAGGTCTTACTGTGGAGGCATCCGGTACCAGGCAGGAAGCGGCGCCCTATGGGTTTTCCCGCATCGATTTGATGTACACCCTGACATCTCCGGATGCAGAAGATGCAGACTTTGAAAAGGCAATCCGCCTTGCCGAAACATCCATGTGCCCGGTATGGGCCATGCTGAAGGGCAATGTGGAGATCGTTGAAAATCATCTGTTGATAAAAGCTTAAATGCTGAAAATTAAAAACGATTTTAAAACGTGAGGGAACTATGTTCATCGTTGAACCAAAATTTCATGTTTCGAAAAGTGCGTTTGAAACGATGGCAATACTGATTGAGAAATCGGGGTTTGAAATTATTGAAAGGCCAAACATCACCATGAGCCGGGCTTTGTTGATCGGCCATAAAATGAAGTAAATTTGAAACTAATTGCCGTTGTAGCCAAATATTGAGCATGATGATCATACCCGCGTTGTTTTATCACGATTATAAAATAAAAACAATCGATTTGAAATTCACACGCATATTGCGTTTATTGACCGGAATGGTTCTCTTGCTGTTTTCCTTTTTTGTAACATCCTGCAACAATGATGACCCGGCCTTGGCCAAAAAACCGATCGCAGGGAAAAGGAATCCCATCAACAGTAGTTTCGGAAATTTCGTTTCAAGACTTCAATCTCTTCCTGAAAGCGAACGTGGTGCAGTTGTAATTCAGTTTATTCAGGATTTTCCCCAAACCCCGGTTATCGAAAAAGAGAGCATTGTAAGCCTTTACTGGTTCGGAAAGGCAAAGCAGGTAATGATAAACGGAGATCTTCAGTCCGGTTGGTCTGTGCCAGATACAATGGAAATTGTCCACTGTGGTGATGATGCATTTTTCCACATAACATACATCGTTCCTCGTGATGCAAGGCTTGATTACCAAGTTATTGTTGACACATCAGTAACCCTTGATCCAAGAAACCCTGCAATCACCCCAAGTGGTTATGGGCCACATTCTGAAATTGCCATGCCGGGATTCAACCCTGACACAGTCACTCGTTACAGGTCTGATATTCCACATGGTACAGTTGGAAGTATTTGGTTCACCAGCCGCGATACCTCGATCAGGGATCGAAAAGTTAAAATTTATATTCCTGCCGGGTACCAAAATCTTTCAAATTTGCCGGTTTTATTTGTACTGGATGGATTTGAAGCAATCGATTACATGTCGTATCCAACGGTACTTGACAACCTGATTGCCAGTCAAGAGATTAAGCCGGTACTTGTTGTGTTTATTCCACCGGCAGATCGATACTCAGAATTCCTGGGCCCGCTGCAGGATGCGTTCATAAATGCAATCTGTGATGAACTTGTACCTGCCATCGACCGGAAGTTCAAAACTGCCTGCGATCCACGAAAACGAGGAATCACGGGTATTTCCGCAGGAGGCCACCTCGCGCTACTTACAGTTTTTTCCCGCCCAGATAAAATCCAATGCGGAGCAGGGCAGTCTGCTACACTCTCCAATCAGTTGTATGACGCATTCCATTCATTTCTGAACCAGGGGAAGAACCAGCCCACTTTGCGCATCTATTTTGATGTCGGGCGTTATGATCTTCCCGGCGGTACTGTTAAGAACCTGACATTTTATCAGGCCAATGAAGATTTCCACCTTGAATTGGAGAAAGCGGGAATCAAACATCTGTTTCAGGTTGTAAACGATGGACATGAATGGGCGAACTGGCGTGAACGAACAGATGATATCCTGTGCTGCTTTTTCCAGTAACAATGCATGGTTCATTGTAATCTATATCTGGCTCCGATTTTCAGGGAAGTAATGGATAATTTTTGGTTTCATCAGATGAAATTTATCGATAAAGTAACCTGCAAGCATTTCGTTTACCTTGAGCTTTGCTGCATCTCTTTGACTAAAAATTCGATTAACCTTTGAAGGTCAACAGCATGATATTTTACTTTTCAATATGGGATACACCGCCGATCCTGGGGTTTCCTTATTTCCTTTCTTTGCAATCATGTTGCTCATGAAGGCTCTCCCTTTCTCCAGGTCCCCTTGTAACGACACTGCCTTCGAAGGACAATTTACTACGCAGTTAAGGCAATGGATGCACCCGGATGATGCGCTGGTGACCACCGATTCACCCTCCTTTTTCAGATGGGCAACCGGACAAAGCCTGACACACTTTCCGCAACCGGTGCATATCGCCGGATTCACCACCACACGGGGGTATCGTTTTTCGTGCCATGTTTTTTCGATGAAAACCGTCTTTGCGAGCAGGGTTGTCACAATTCCATTATAATGAAGCGATCTGCCGGCATCATTAACTTTCCCTTCAGGATTCAGTAATCCGATCCGGTTTACCAGTTCTTCGATATCCTTTAGTTGTTCGCCTTTCAGCTTATCACTGTTAAACTCTTCAGGCATAAAAGCCCTTGTCATGCGATGTGGCGCAACGATTTTCATGGCCAAGGGTACAATGCGTCCTGTTTCCCTGAGAAATTTACGGCTTTCCTTTAAGGCAACTCCGGACGAAATTCCGCCATAAGTAACATAGGGGATGGCTAACTTTCCCCAGGCATCATTGGGCTTTGGTAATGATTTGATCAGGTCAAGCACATGATATTGCATGTGATGGGCATACACCGGACCACCAACAAGCAATACATCGTGCGGTGTGACCCGTTGTGCCAGATACTCCTGAAGGTTGTTACGGTTGAAAAATGCCGCATCGCCTGTGATGTCGAGCAGGTTTACTTCGTGATGTTTGCTTTCCAACATCGCAATAATATCCTGAGTAACCACTTTGGAGTTACCCGATGGACTGAATTGAATGATTGTAATTTTCATATTTATTGATTTATAAGAGAACATCTGTTTACTATTAAAATAAAAAAAATCAGGGAAACAAGACCGATATTCCGCGTAAATGATAGTGGGCAAGCAAAGTTACATGTGAACTTAACTGTTTGTCATTTCTGCTGTATTTCGCAATTTCGGTCAGACCGTTGAACAGGTTGCTGACCAGCACCTCCACCATGCGTTTATTTTCAGGATGGACGACGGTCTCCTTTTCGATATGCTTTACAAGACTTGAAATGACAGTTTGTTTAAACCCCTGGTATTTGGTACCCTGGCTTTTATGCATGAGGATGACAAATTCGCGGCAATGTCCCTTCATGCTCTCAAAGAACGCCTGGCCCAAGTTTTCAACGGCAACTCCATCAAAGGTGTCCTTGTTTTCGTGTGAGAGAATCGCCTGGTAGCCGGTCAGGTACCAGGTATGAAAGCTGCCCACCAGTTCATCCAGCAGGATCTCCTTGTTCCGGAAATACTTGTAAAGGTTGCTGACACTGATTCCAACCTCTCCTGCAATTTGGCGCGTCGTCGTACCCCGGTAACCCTGCTTGTAGAACAACTTCAACGAGGTGGCCAATATTTTTTCACGTATCTCTGGTTTTTGAACCTGCATAAGAGAACATTTGTTTTCTTTTGCAAAGATAATAATCCTTTTAAATCCTGCATAGAAAAAAAACTCCTTATGCCCAGCTTATACTGAAGCAACCTGAATAGACCAACATGTATATTGCAAACAACATTCGATGGTCGATTGAATTCGGCGGAAGGTGGTCAGACATTCCGTTTTGCCCGCAATGCAGGATATTACATGAGAACCTTCACCACAACTTTTCTGACGGGCATACTTTCGGTTATCGCAACACCAGGCTGGTGTGCATCTTGCGGGAAGAATATTACAAACATACCTGGCCTGACCGAAATGTAATCACCTCTTCCTACCAGGAAAACGATATCATTGTCGGGGTTATAGGGTTGACTTGCCTCAAATTCCCGGACAGGTGCGTAACCCATTTGTTCTTCACCGTGAACGAGATATTGGATATCAGCATATTTCCGGTGTGCCTCCCACCGAGCATCTTCGGCTAGTTTGGAGTTATAATCACTTACCATAGCAAATACTTCATGGTCTTTGATCAGGTATTTCCCCGGCTCAAGATTTGAAAAATCAGTGGTTTGAAGATACTTTAAACCAATTGCAAGTCGGTCGTCGATGTGGGCATAAAGGGCACTATTTTCTATTAAGTCAACAATCATAACAGCTTATATATTGGTAGATTCATTTCTCATTATCGTGTAAAATTATGCAAAAACAGCACGGTCTCACTCGGAAATATAGGGAATCTTGTCTTGATACGCCTAAGGTATGGACCATGTAAGGCCATTTCAAACTGTATCAATTAAGGAATTGAGGACTTGACCACCAACCCTGTCCTCCTTTTTCTCCTGCGTCTACTTCTTCTTGATGGATGAAAAAAGTCAACCAATTCAGGGTTTTTTTTCCTTAACGACAACCACTCACTATGAGATCGGCAATTTCATTGAAGTTATCGAAAAACTCCCCGCTGGTATAACCCCAGGCAGTGTAAACGATCACCAGGTTTTTTTGAGGAACGACCATGATCTTTTGACCGCCATGTCCGTCGGCAGCATATCCCTGGTAAGCAGGATAGATCCAGAAGAAATAGCCATAAGGGGTCCCCAGAACGCTTGAATTCACCAGCGGCTTTGTGGCCTCTGCTATCCAGGCGCTGTCGACGATGGATTGCCCGTTCCAGTTGCCGTTCTGAAGTAAGAGTTGTCCGAATTTCGCGACATCCCTTGGTTTCAGATACAGGCTGAATGCGCCGAAGGTATTGCCATCATGAGCTGCTTCCCATTTCCAATCGGTAATTCCGAGCGGCTGAAACAAATGTTGATCCGCAAACTCCGAAAAGGGTTTACCATACCGTTTCTGAATGGCTGCTGAAACCAGATGTGGCGCACCATCATGATAATGAAAAACAGGTCCGGGTTCATAGTTCTCAGGAAGGGAAAGAACAAACTCAACCGAATTGGCCGTAGTTTGATAAAGCGTTTGCGTGTCTTCACTGTTATTAAAATCAATGCCTGTCGTCATGGTCAGTGCCTGTTTCAAGGTGATTTCCTTCTTTTCGGGATTGTTTGAGAACCATTCGGGATAAATGCTGTAAAAAGTCTGATCCACAGAATCAAGAAGGTGTTGTTTCAACGCGATGCCCGTGAGAATGGAGGTGTACGACTTGGTCATGGATTGAATGTTGGCAATCCGATCAATATCAGCCTTATCGTGAGGATATGCTTCAGCGATCAGCTTCCCGTTCCTGATGATCAGTAAACTCCTGGCCATGGTAAACCGGGTATCCTTGTAAACCAATTGATACGCCGCATCAACCAGGGACCTCTCCATGCCCTCATTTTCCGGGGTGGAAGTAATCCAGCCATCATTTCGGCTTACCGGTTGAAATCCTTCGTATGTGACTTTAAATGGTTCATCCTTTAAGCATGAGGTGATGACCAGTGCAAGCATTATAATCACAACAAACTTCCTGTAGGTTATCATAAGATAAATTTGATCCCGAGTTGATAGGAAAGTTGATAAAAGGGATTCCCGTCATCGTGTCTTACCCGCAGCCAATCGAACGAGAAGGTAAACGCCTGGGTTTTATTCAAAAAAACAGGGAAGCGATACTCCGTTTGTAAATGGACAAAGAATACGTTTGTCAGATGTGCAGCTGTGATGTGACTGTTCAGGTTGTGAACAATTCCCGCAAAGTCAGTCTTATCGATCTTATATAACCGGTAAAGTTCCGGCCTGCTGAACACGGAAAAGAGCGGTATTGAAACATCTGTTACCCATTCCTTTTTATTTTTCAGACTCACCGAGAAAATATTTCTCGCACCCATTGATAAATAGTCAGCCCAGTACAGATGACTGTCGTCCCAATTCGGGAGAAAACAGGCGTTATAGGCTAAGTTTGTTTCCGGGCCAAGATAATAGTTGAATTTCCTGCTTTTAACGAGCCGGAAGTTATAACTGTAGCTGATATTCATTTTCAGGTTGATGCTTTTCGACAGCTCTTCCAGATTTGTTTTAAGCCTGCTATACCCAAGGGACAGTTGAAACCGTTGCAAGTGCTTTTTTCGTTTTTCGAAACCGTACGAAAGTTCGGTGAGGGTGCCGGTGCTTACTTTGGGATGTAAGTTTTCCTCCCTGATCTGGTTCAATCCGAATCGAAGTGCAATGAAGTGCCTGGTGCGTGCCGAATCCTTTTCCTGCGAAAGCAGAGGTCCGGAAAGGAGAAGCAGGAATAATAGTAACCCGAATTTAATCTTACTCATCTTGGTGTTGATATTTTTTTCCGGTGGGGCAAAAATACACAGAAATACTTTTCGGCAAATGAAGGCCAGGCGCAGCCAGGGTCAATGTAACTTTGCAACAATCTCGTCAACTAATGCATTTCGGTTGTATTTCATCCATTATCTGTCCTGCAATCCGGGATTAAAATAAGTTTTTCCGGGTAAATTGCCTGTAATATCGTATCGATCTATTTACGTGCGCCCCCGGAGTTGATTTAGAATCGCTTTTCACTACCTTTGTACAAAGGTTCAACAGTGACTTGCAACAAAATCTTTTTCAGCGATCATATAATCTCCCAGATGTTCAGGAGAAATATTTCTTTGGAGGAGGTGAAATTCATCCTGAATAGGGGTGAAGTTATCCGTGAGTATACCGATGATAAACCATATCCAAGTTTTCTTCTGCTTGGGTTTATTGGTTCCCGTCCATTACATCTTCTCGTTGCCAAAGATTCCGAAACAGGAAATTGTATCATGGTTACCGCTTATGAACCAGATAAAAATCTTTGGTCATCAGATTATAAATCCAAAAACAGATAATATGGAATGCGTCATTTGTAAAGCAGGAAATATGTATGAGGGAAAGGTAACGGTTACCCTTGAAAAGAATGGATCCATCATTCTGATCAAGGAGGTTCCGGCACATGTCTGTGATGTGTGTGAGCATTATTATCTGGATGAACAAACCACCGGAGAAGTCCTGAAAAGAGGATCGGAGGGCCTGTTAAAAGGTGCTGAACTTGAGGTGATGAAATTAAAAGTGGCCTGACCCTGATTAATGCGCGGCAACCTCTCCAATGATCGCATTCCGGTCGTGTTTCATCAAAAACACCAGCGGAAATGCCAACAGGCAAACAATGCCGACAACCATAAAAGAATCGAGGTAGGCAAGCAGGGTGGTTTGTCGTTGTACCGACATTTCGAGCAGGCGGTAGGTGGCTGCCTGTGATTCCTGCGGGTTCAAACCGGTTGATGCAAACATGCTGCTCATATTCCCAATAGCATGGGCGGCGTTTTCAGAATAATCGCTTATGTTGCTGATGAGGTTATTTCTGAAATCGGCGCTTACACTGGTCAATCGTATATTTGAAGCGGCAATCCCCACAGCGCATCCCAACTGACGTGCCATATTACCCAAACCTGAACCCTGTCCAAGATCGGCGCCTTGCAAACCCTGGATGGAAAGGTTTATTACCGGAATCATGAACAGACTGACAGCAAATCCACGCAGCAACTGGGGGAAAAGCAGGCTGTCCCACCCGGAGTCAATGGATTGCAAATGCATCCAGTAAGAGAAGATGAACGTCAGGATAAAGCCAGAAATTACCAGCGTTTTTGGGTTAATTCCCTTTTGAATCGTTCGCTGGACCATGATCATCCCAAAGGCGGTTAACAGCGACCCCGGCATCAGCGCCATCCCCGACATGGTGGCAGTCCAGCCCAAATCAATCTGGGTAAACAGCGGAAAGGTGAACACGGAGATTGATATTACCACCCCAACTACAAAGTTCAGGATAACTCCGACCGACAGATTGGTAGATCGCAGGATCGATAATTTCACTGCCGGATTTTCAACATGCAGTTCCCTGTAAATAAAAGCGATGAGACCTGCCGCAGAAGCAATGGAGAAGCCAATGATTTCGGCGCTTTCGAACCAGTCTTTTGCATTGCCCTCTTCCAGAATGTATTGTAAGGAACCGACCCCGATTACCAGAAAAAGGATCCCCCACCAATCCACGGACCTGTATGCTTTACGCCTTCCTGGTTGGTTACGAATAGCCACGATGCGATAACAGCAAAAGTTCCAAGCGGGATGTTGACAAAGAATATCCAGTGCCATGAAATGTGGTCGGTAATAATTCCGCCCAAAACAGGTCCTAAGGCCGGGCCGGTAGCCACCCCCATTCCGAACAAGGCCATGCCAATGCCACGTTTTTGGGGAGGAAATGCATCAACAAGGATGGTTTGTGCAGTGGAAAGCAAAGCGCCTCCGCCAAGTCCCTGAATAAACCGCCAGGCAACCAATACCCAGAGACTGTTCGACAAGCCACACATCAGCGAGGCAAGAGTAAAGAGTGCGATGGAGAAGGTAAAATAGCGCTTGCGACCAAAGATGGAAGAAAGCATACCGCTAAGCGGGATGATAATCACGTTCGAGATGGCATAGGCGGTAATAACCCATGCAATTTCAGTTGTTGAGGCGCCTATGCTGCCGCTGATCTGTCGCAATGCAACATTTACAATCGTCGAATCAATGAGTTCCAGAACGGCTGAGAGTATGGCTGTAACCACGATGATTGCCTGCACTGCTCCGGTGGGATATTTCTTTTCAGTAAGTGCCATAATTACCGGGTTTTAACGTCAACATTTAACCCGGGATAAAGGAGGTTTCTCCCAAGGTTTTCCACTTTTTTATCAGAATTTTAACAGGGATGCGCTGCGTTACTTTTACAAAGTTCCCGCTGGCATTGTCGGCGGGTAAAAGGGAAAACTTTGCCCCTGTTTAGTATTGCAGGATGCCTGACAGGGACTATTCTATTTTGTTCATCTCTCTTTTCCAGCTCCATCTAATCGTTGAGATCATTGAAATTCTATTGCATGGAAAGAAATGCGCCGGGTAACTACATCATTGTTTTGTTAAATAATTGTTAAGCCGACCTGATATGTTCAGTGCTTTTCGCTGATTTTTATCCCTGCATCCGGGATAACCGGCAGCCTTTTGCATTATTCATCATGCGCTGAAACCTTTGTCAAATAACATTTTAATGAATTTCATTCTCCTGATAGCCGTGAGTAAAAGGGTGATTACTGCTATTAAATTTTCATTAATTCACATCCTGGGATGGAATTTCCTTGTTTCGGAAGCCTATTTTTGTTGCCGCAGAAGCAATCGCTGTTGATATCAGGGTACTTCATATTAATCCGTTATTCACAAATAAATTTTTCCTTTATGAGCAGATTTTTCCATCTTTTCATCGTCATCATAACCATCATCACGGTTTTCGCATCCGGCAGAGTAGCAGCACAAACGCCCTATTCCACTGGCAACCTGGTGGTCCTTAGGGTAGGCGACGGGGTGAGTGCCCTGTCGAGTGCCTCCACAGCCCTTTATCTGGATGAAGTGTCCCCTCTGGGAACATTGGTTCAGACCCATGCTGTGCCAACCTCCGGTACTTATGTACTCACCAATTCAGGATCAGCATCCTCGGAGGGACAGCTCACCCGTACAACCGACGGACATTACCTGATCCTGGCAGGCTATAATTCAGCTCCTGGAACAGCATCCATTAAGGGCACAACCTCTATTTCGGTCAACCGTAAGTTGTTGCAGGTTGATAATGTCGACAACTACTACACACTATTATCATCCACCGCATACAACACCGACAACATCCGTGGTGGCGCGGCCAACGGAAACGATTACTGGGCAGCCGGCACCGGCAGCACCGGAACAAATGGAATTCAATATTTTGGAGACAGTATTCCGGTGCAGGTCAGCGCAACGATGACCAATACCCGGGTTGTAAATGTTTATAACGGACAGCTTTATTTCAGTACAGGTTCTTCGCCCGTTGGCATTTATTCGGTAGGAACCGGTATACCCATCACATCCGGTCAGACCAGTACCCGCATCATTGCCGGTACCGGCACATCTCCCTCCCCTTATGCCTTTTCAATGAACCCAACCTCCACCATATGCTATGTTGCCGATGACCGTAGTTCGGCTAACGGCGGTGGAATTCAAAAATTTACCTATAATGCCGGCACCTGGTCGCTTGCTTACACCCTTTCGACTGGAACCATCGGTGCCCGGGGACTCACGGTTGATTGGTCGGGAACACATCCTGTCATTTTTGCCACTACTTCAGAATCCATTGCCAATAAGCTGGTTAAGATTGCCGACAGTATGCCCGGGGCTCCTTATACACTTCTTGCAACAGCAGCAACCAACACCGCCTTCAGGGGTGTTGCTTTTGCACCAGTACCCGTAGTCTCCTGCGACACCTATTCAACCACAACAGTAAATGCCTACACAAGCTATACCTGGAACGGTACCACCTACACAACCCCCGGCACTTATACATGGGTGACTACCAATGCCGCAGGTTGTGATTCAATTGCAACGCTCGTTTTGAACTTCGTCAACTATCAGTTGCAGATCCTTCATGCTTCCGATTTTGAAGCAAGCACCGATGCCGTTCAGGATGCCCCGCGCTTTGCCGCCATTGTCGACTCGCTCGAGAATGTCTATCCGAACTCCATTACTCTCTCATCGGGCGATAACTTCATCCCCAGTCCGTTCTCCTTCTCGGGTGAAGATCCCAGAATGGTGCTGCCATACCGTACATCGTATGCCGACTATTACAACACCACACTGAACAACCCGCCGTATGACCTTCGCGCCGGTATTGGCCGTGCCGACATCTCCATCATGAACTATATTGGTGTTGAGGCTTCGGTGCTTGGTAACCACGATTTCGATTTTGGCACCCCCGAGTTGCGCAACATCATCGGAGGCAATATCTCTGGTTCGAACGTTCGTTGGTTCGGTGCCCAGTTCCCTTACCTGTCGTCGAACCTCGACTTTACCACCGATCCGAACATGAGCCCGGTATTTACTCCGGTACGCCAGTTGAATACGTCATATGGTTGTACACCGGCCAACACACCTTCGCAGATCGCCGCCAAAAAGAAGCTTGCTCCTTATTGCTTCCTGAACGAAAACGGCGAGAAGATCGGTGTTGTGGGTGTCACCACCCCGATGCTGGCTGCCATTTCGTCGCCCGGCGCCACCACGGTGAAAAATCCCGGAGCAGGAACCAATGATATGACCCTTCTGGCCGGCATCGTACAGCCCTATGTCGATTCACTCATCACCCAGGAAGGCTGCAACAAGATCATTCTTCTTGCACACCTCCAGCAACTGGCCTTTGAGAAAGAACTGGCCACCAAACTGCATGGTGTCGATATCATCGTGGCCGGTGGTTCCCACACCCTGATGGCCGACAGCACCGACCGTTTACGTGCCGGTGATGTAGCCATCGAAAACTATCCTTACCTGACTTCAGGTAGTGACGGAAAGCCAGTCGCCATCATCAATACCGATGGGAACTACAAGTATGTTGGCCGTCTGGTGGTTGATTTCACCCCTGCCGGCGAGATCGTACCGGCCAGCATCGATCCTGCAGTATCGGGTGCCTATGCTACCGATACACAGGGACTTATTGATGTTTGGGGCGCCAATGCAGGCCTTGCTTATGCTCCTGGTACCCGTGGCGAAAGGGTGAAACTGCTGTGCGACTCCATTGGCTCGGCAATCCTGGCCAAAGACGGTAACCTGTTCGGCAAAACTTCGGTATTCCTCGAAGGACGACGCAATTTTGTACGTACCGAAGAGACCAATCTTGGGAACATGTCGGCAGAAGCCAACCTCTGGATGGCGAAATTTTATGACAGCACCGCAGTGATCTCCATCAAGAATGGTGGCGGTATCCGTTCCATCATCGGATATATCCAGGCATGGGGCGACAGTGTGGTTTATTATCCTCCCCAGGCCAATCCGGCCGCAGGAAAACAGGAGGGAGACATCTCACAGCTGGATATTGAAAACTCACTGCGCTTCAACAACCTGCTTTCGCTGCTTACAGTTGATGCTGCCGGCCTGCGCAGAACACTCGAGCATGGCGTATCGGCCACAGCTCCCGGAGCTACTCCCGGTCAGTTCCCGCAGATTGCCGGTGTAAGGTTCAGCTTCGATCCGACGCTTCCGGTGTACAATCCTGGAGCCGGAACCGGCGGACGGATAGTCAATGCCGTGATCACCAACGATTCGGGTACCGTCATTCTCGATACCCTTATCATGAACGGAGCGCTGCATGGCAATCAGGCCCGTACTTTCCGTTTGGTTACCCTCAACTTCCTTGCCGGTGGCGGCGACAGTTACCCATTCCCCATCGTGGGCAGCAACAGAATAGATATCAATACGGTTCCGGTACCCCCGGCAGTTCCCGGCGTTGCCAACTTTTCTACTGCCGGTTCAGAGCAGGATGCTTTCGCTGAATATACCAAGACCCTGCATACGGCAAATCCTTACAATAAAGCTGATTTGCCGGTTACCCAGGATTACCGCATTCAGAATCTGACACAGCGGACCGACAGTGTTTTCCCGGCGATTCCGGTTTCCATTACCGCAACCGATACAATTCCTTCAGGTCAGTCGCAATGTTACAACGCCACACAATGCATCACAGTTGGCGGACCTGCCGGCACCTTTCTTGTTCAGAACGGCGGGAGCGCCACCATGATCGCAGGGATGAACATCATTTACCTGCCAGGTACTTTTGTAGAAGAGGGTGGCTATATGCATGGATACATCGCCACAGGCGGACCCTGGTGCGGAGTTCCCATGGCTTACCCTACAGTGGCAGTGAAAACTGGCGATGCAGATTCTCCCCTCCTGGATAAAAACCAGAACTTCATTGTCTATCCGAACCCAACTCAGGGACAGTTCATCATCGAACAGAGAAGTGATGAGGTATATCGCAGCATCCGTGTCGATATTTACGGCATGCAGGGCAACCAGGTATACTCTTCGCACTACAATGGATCGCGCAGGATGGAATTCAACCTGGAGGGCAATTCCTCAGGGTTGTACCATATCCGCATCAACTCCGACGGAAAAGTCAGCATCTTTAAGCTGATTCTGACCCGATAGGTTTCATTCCCTTTTATACTTGCCGGGGCCGCTCCATAAACATGGAACGGCCCCGGTTTTTTTAATTGTCCTGACTTCTGACATTAACCTGAATTACTTGCCATAGTGTTAAATAACTATTAACACTGCAACACACAAAAAATATCTTATTGAATTCGGGGTTTTAATGACTGAAAAAGCATAACCTTAAAGATACAGATACTATGAAAAATATAAGGCAACTAACCACCAATAATTCTATCGATGCCAGGATAGAATTGTCGAACCAGCAAAATTTTATCCCGAAGTCAAAACTCTCTTCCGGTTCAGTGACAAACAAATACCCCATCATACTTGATGGCGGTAAAACAATCATATTTATTGCGGATCAAAGCAAAGAGCCAGAGGCAAGGGAAAAGTATGAAATGCGAAAAAACAGCAAAATTTTTTCCCGTTCTGCAAAACCTAAATAAAAATTATTTTGCAGCCTTTTTCTCTTTTTTATCTTCCTTTCCCTTTATAGTTTTTTTTTCTTTCTTCCCGGCCCTTGCAGGAACTGCCACCGGAATTTCAGGCTTCTCCTCTGTCATTGGCTCAACTTTTTTACGGCTGGGAAAAAAGGATAAGATAAGTACCTGGAATTTTTTTTCCAGTTTTGTCATATCCTTTTGGTTGATCAGTTTAAATTTTTTCTTGCCCTTCAAATAAAACAAACCCTGATCACCGTCCTGGAATATCAAAATCACCTTTTTCTTATTAATCCCTGAAACCAGGTTGTTAACATCCTCCAGATCACCCAGGATATGCACTTCCGGGAGGATCAATTTTTTCATCTTCTTCATTTTCATTTTTTTACAAAGTTAATTGAATTAAATATGATTGTCAAGGGGGGGGTTGGATCATTTTAATGAAGTAAGTTTAATCTTTATTCCCCCGATATTGAATAATAAATCAATACCGGCTCAGATGGCGGCGCTTAAAAATGATGGCGCCAACGATAAAATAGATGATGGTTAACATGATGATGGCAGTAATTTCAGGCAGAATGCTCTTCAGATCCATATTCATGACGAGCGTTTTGTTCAATGCCGAAATGGCATGGGTTGGTGTCATCAATCCCTGGATCGTGACAGGATATCCGGTAACAGTAAAAAGCGCGTCACTTTTAAGCGGGAATGCTGCCCCTGTGAAAAACATGAATAAAAACATCGGAAAATTCCCGACCACCAGCACCTCGTTGGCCGACTTGGTTACCGCCGCGATTATCAGACTGAAAGAAATAATGGATAAACTTGTCAAACCGGCAATGATCAGCATCAGGATCAGTGAACCCTGATATTGAAATCCAAGCAGTATCGCCATAAACAGGGTTAATACCACGGAAAATATCCCGACCATCATCTGCACAAAGCCAATGCCTCCTAAAAACTCAAGTGTTGATAGCCTGGAAAGTTTAAGACGCATGATGGTTTTATTCTCAACCTCAGCCACAAAAGCAATGCTGGCGGTGAACATAAGCATGATGAGCGACACAATGAGAATTCCCGGAACAATCATGTCAAAACTGCTGATGCTTGCCGATACTCCCAGCGCAGTTTCGGTAACCTCCACGATCCTTTTACTGTTTGTCGTCAGCAGTGCAAATGCATTGATCATTTCATTTGCCCACACGGCGCTGATCAGGTAATTGGCGCTGGTCAAATCACCCATGAATTCGATCCCGGTGAGCGCCAAGCTGTCATGGTGTTTTCTTGCATCCAACGATTGGGTGAATGACACGGGAATGATGATCAATGCATCGGCACGTTTGTTTTTAAGTTTTTCCATGCCGGTATTCCTGTCGGCAATCACTGTCGTAACAAAGGGGGTCGAACCGATGTCAAGATTCGCAGTAGAAAAATAACCGAGCAGGTCTTTCCCGTAGTTGAGGTGCTGCCCGTTTTCGAAAAGCCCTGAATCCCCGTTAACAACAAGGATGTTATATTGGGGCTTTGAGGATTCCATGATCAGAAAATAGATGAAAATAAAGAACGGTCCCATGGATAGCGAGAGTAGCAGCACCCAGAAACTCCGGAACTGCTCCCTGAAACTTTTTGCAATTACGCCCGAAATTTTCATTGTCTCAATTTTCTTCCTGTCAGGTGAATGAAAACATCTTCCAGTGTGTTTTGCCGGAGCTTGAATTCAGTAATGATCAAACCGCTTTCTTCTGCCATCGTTTTTATTGCCGGAAGATGTTCAACCACGTTCGGATGTTTAATCAATATAAAATTAGGCCCGGCGGTCATTTTCAGTGAAAGGGAGGCCAGTTTTCCGGCAACCTGATTCACCGTCTGTTCATTTCCATTTTCAAACTGCAGTTCAAGAATATCTCCTTCGCCAATAGTCCGCTTTAAGTTCTGCGGGGTGTCGAGTAAAAGTAATTTGCCATGGTCCATGATCGCGATCCGGTTGGCCAGACGATCGGCTTCATCCATGTTGTGTGTTGTCAGTATGACTGTTTTCTCCCCTCCGAAGGCGCTGATAAAATCGCGCACCAGGATCCTGCTTTGAGGGTCAAGGCCAGCCTCCGGTTCATCCAGGATCAGGATTTCGGGATCATGCACCAGCGCAAGGCAGATGTTGAGCCTTCGTTTCATCCCACCCGACAACCTGCCGGCACGTTCGCTGGTTTTGTCTTTTAAACCCAACAGTTCCAATAATTCAAGGGCCTTAGGTTTAATAATTCTTGAGGAAATTCCATACATCTGGCCAATGAACAGCAACTGCTCAAAACAGGTCAGCTTAGGATAGAAGATGTTCTCCTGTGGACAGTATCCAATGAGCGATTTCGGGTTTTTACCGTTAAAATTATCAAATCTTATAGTTCCTTCCGAAGGCTTAAGCAGCCCGCAGATCATGCTGATTGTCGTAGTTTTGCCGGCTCCGTTCGGTCCCAGCAAACCAAATATCTCTTTCTTTTGAATCTCAAAACTCAGTCTATCAACTGCCGTAAAATCGCCAAAGTATTTTGTAAGATTTGTAATCGAGATCATGGATCATTTTTAAACAAATGTCGGGAACTACCTATGCCTTAACCGACAACAGCTTTTCTTTTAACTCCTGCTCGATCTTTACGAGTTCAGTCTCTGCCATCTGCCTTTTGGCCTTGCCATCGGCCTGAATTTTCAGGACATCTTCAATCGTTGAAATAAGGTCGGCGTTCACTTTCTTCAGGGTTTCAATATCCACGATCCCGCGTTCCGTCTCCTTTGCGATTCCAACCGTACTTTCTTTCAGCATTTCGGAATTCTTCCGGAGGAGTTCATTGGTCGTTTCGGTCACTTCTTTCTGGAGTTTAAGCGCCGACCGTTGGCGGAACAGGGTGATGGCGATCACAATCTGGTTTTTCCATAACGGGATCGTGTTCAATATTGAACTTTGTATCTTCTCAACCAGCGCCTGATCGCCGCTCTGGATAAGCCGAAGCTGCGGCCCAGCCTGGATAGAGATCATCCGGCTTAACTTCAGATCATGCAGTTTTTTCTCGAACCGGTTGAGAAATTGCATGAAATCATTGTATTTCTGAGCATCCGCAGGATCTTTGGTCTCATCGGCCTTCAGTTTCAGCTGTGGAGCTACCGTGTTCTGCAATTCCTGCAACTTCAGCTGGCCTGCAGCGATAAAGAGATCAAGGTTTTGAAGGTATTCAAGATTCTTTCCGTACATGGTATCAAGAAGGGTGATATCCCGCAACATCTGCATCCGGGCTTTATCCAGCTCATCGATGATCTTCTCGATCTGCACGCTCAGCTTTTCATAACGGATAATAAATTTCCTGAATGAGCTGACCAGCCTGCCAATGATCGGAATCTTTGAAAAGAAACTCTCTTTTTCACCAATGCTGTCAACATCAATGTCTTTGACCTTGATGACCAGGTCGGTGAGTATATTACCAACAAAACCGCTGTCCTTGGTTCGGACTTCCTGGAGGACATTATCGGCGAAAGTGGAAATATCCCGCTGAGCACCGACACCAAACGTAATAATGGCCTGCGAATCCTCAATGTTGATCTGTTTTTTGATGTCGTCAACCCTGACAAGTTGTTCTGGTGTTAGTTTAGCCAGATTCACCGCGTTTGTATTGCTTAGACTTGCATTATCCCTGATGCTGATATCTTCGTTCATAGGTATGAATTTAAGATTGTTTCATTGCTTCTAATAACTGTTCATTATATTGACATAACTCTATTTGCCATCCGTCAGCGCTTCAATAATCTTCTCCATTACCGCCGCCCTCGGCATGGGTATGATCCGGGTCACGGAAGCCGGTACGCCATCTGCCAGCAGTATTTTCGGGTCATTCTGCACGCCCATCAACCCGGTCCTGAACCCATGCTGTTCCCAGGCAATTCTCTGGATATCCTCATCTTTCAGAGCATCAACTAAAACTGCAGCCTTTTTGTTCACGATGATCAGGGGGTGTTCGCTCCAGACGGTGGGAACCGGGTATAGAATTTTGATCTGGTTCTTTACCTTCGGCCAGAAATCCTGGTGCATCCTTGAAAATTCAACAACCTGGCTCTCATAGCCACCCATCAAAGGGTACTGTCCAACGCCTGTTTTTAAAAACTGTTCAAAAAGGACTCCCGAGGTATTTTGCATAAATCCCTGTCTGGCAAAAAACTCTTTCAGTTCGGGCAGTACCTGCGGGAGATCAGACTCGACAATGACGTCACCTCCCTTGAGGATATTGGCAATCAGCCCGGCAAACATATTTCCCGAATTTGATTTCGTGGGATCTGTGGTAGTCACTGATATTTTACCGTACAACTGGGTAATTCCAATATCGGACCATTTTTTCCCTTCCCGTATCATTTTAAGCATGCCGGGCATATCGGTGACGTAATAGGTTGACAATTCCTTTTTGACGATTCCTGTTTTTACCAATGCATTTACGATAATGTCCCAGCTGTAAATGACGATGGGAGAGTTGAATATATTCTCCGACCTGACAATTTTGTCGCCCTGTTTGATTTTGAATATCTCAAGCGCAACCTGACTTGAAGGCCACAGGAAATCGATATCGGCTTTGGTTTCCTCACTGACCATTTCAATGGACCCTGCCCGCACATAATCAACCACGATACCGTACTTTTTTTTCAGTATTGCCTTTACCTGTTCATTTTCAAGAAACGAGCTTTTCTCGCTCCCGATCATGCCTTTGATACGAACCTCAGCTTTTTCATCCAGGTAATACCAGATACCAACTCCTAATCCCCCAACCAGAAGCAATATTCCAAATCCAATCAGTAAACCACGCATGTGCTCTTATTTTAGATCTTCTGCTTTAAATGTTTTTTCCAATGTCTCTATTTCCACATCCAGGTCCATAATATCATTGCTGAGTAGTTTCACCAGTTGCTTTTCAAAGGCTGTTTCGATCGAGTTCAGCATATTCTCTGCTTTATACAGCGCTTTTGATATTTCGGGCGACCTTACATCCTGCATGGAAAGCTGTGAATATTTATTGACAATGCTGATGCTTGTATCAAAATAGTATGAAAGAAACTGCCGGGCAACTTTTATCTTTTCCGGATCTCTCCTGATATTGGCGTAGATCTTTTTTATGATGGTGAGAATGTGATGGATCTTCGCCCTGATTTTTTCATCCCTGACCTGTTTGGCAAGCTTTTCAAGCTCCTTTATTTTCTCCTCACTCTCTTCAAGCACCGTCTGCAGCATCTCTGCGGTGATGCCGTTTCCAAGGTTAAACGTGAAGGTATCCTTTGGACGGAGGGCAAACAGGATGAAATAGATGCCAAAGAAGCCGGCAAGTGAAAGAACCAAGGTTAACAGCAAGGAGAAATTCAGCAGGAAAATGAGTCCGAGCATGATCAGTCCCGATGCAATCCCTGCAATGATCCCTGCCACAGTGGTAAACTTCTTCATCAGTTGTAACCTTTAACCTTCCTGAAAGCGCCGATCAGGTCTTTCCTGCCATCAAACACAGCCCCGTTCGTGAGTTCTGCAATCTGCGCAAGCTGAGCGTCGGAAGCATCCCCAAATTTAATCAGAAAAACAGGAACATCCCTTGCATTCTTTTTCCAGGCCTCTTCAAGATCTGCAAACTTTTTTCCTGTATTTGATTCCCCGTCTGTCATCAGGATGATGGCCGTGATATACTTGACCGAATCGATCATTTTAATCTGCTCCAATGCAAGAATGGCGGGTGAATAAATATCGGTGGCTCCGTTTGTTTTCGTTTTCCTGATTTTTGCCAGCATGCTGAGCATGTCGGGCTGATTGTTGCCTGCAACCTGCCAGGCGTCAAGGATGGTACCTGCGAATGGAATGACAAATGTGATATCATTGGGCGAACTCTGAAGGAAATAGGTTCGTGCCAGATCCTGGTCAAGGAGGATTTCCATTGATTTCTTTACCTGGTCGATGTTCCCGCCCATCATACTCCCCGAATAATCAAGGCAGAATAAAGTGAGGGAGGGTTTTCTGAATACCGTTTGATATAGGTTCAGGGCTTTCAGAATGACATCGGCCCTTGGGAGTTTTATGGGTGACAGGATCTTCTTTGGATCTATCCCCCAGTCAGGATTGAAAACAACAGCCGGGGCATTTTCCAGCTCACCTGCAAAACCTGTCCGCCTGCCCAGCAGTAATAGTTGATGCTGTATATCTTCGCTCAGAAGATGTGCCTGGAGCTTTTTAAAAAAGTCTTCCTTTTTAATATTCCCGCCATCAATATACCCAAGCTGGGAATCGGCAATGACCATGCCGTCGGTGGGATATATAATGTATAAGGGTTCCTTTCCATTGCGGATCAATTCCTGGTTTGCTTCGATCATCAAGGCTTCATAATTCACCATTGCATCATAGCCACCCTTGAGATACAGATCCTTTAACCATGCCGAACTGCCCGAAGATCTGTTTATCCCTGCCAGCAGATCGGTAATTTCTTTTTTCAACTCCGGTTTGTCCAGGTCATCTGAAGAAATATATTCAGGATGCCCGAGAAATGCATACAGAAAACCGATGTATGCGCTTGCCCCGGAATTTGATTGTGAGGCGGATGTCATCATGAACCGGAGTTTTTTCTCCCTTATTGCTTTCAGGATCTCCGAAACCTTTATATCCCTTCCGACAAATCCGAGCTTCTTTGCCAGGCTCTTTTTTATGCCAAACACGACCGGAGAGGTCATGATCGATTGCGCATAACGCACCTTCCTTTCCTGATCGCCCAGGGTAATCCAGATTCCGCTTGCAGGCCAAACCGCATCATATTTTAAAGAATTTTTCTGAAGTTCCAGCATGATATCAACCGATCCTTCATATTTGAATTTGACTTGGAAGTCCTCCTTCTTTGCGAAATCCGTGACGATTTTCTCCAGGGGTAGGTTTTCGGATCCTGATAAAATGGTAAAATCCTGTGGTTTCTTCTTACAGGAATTCAGGGAAACGATGATTAACGCTGCCACCAGTATGTAAGGGAGATTCTTCATGGTGGCCGGAAGGAGTTGCGTTTTCATTGGATAATTGATTTATATGGCATTAAATTCACCTTTTTTAAAAACAAGCAACACACCCTAAAAAACTATAATATTACCAAATTAATGCTGAACCCGTGTTAATTTAATATTAAATATCTCAACGTTTTCTCTTAGGAAAAATCTTTATTGTCAGGTATTTGGACACGTAAAAAATTATTTACTTTTGTATTTAATCCTGGCACCATTCTCCAATTATCCGGGTGTTTAATTACATCTGACTTGTCAGTAAAGAATTGTCAATTGACAAGATGAAAATGAAAAAAACCTCCGCTTTATCAACCTCGTCAAAACCATTGCGACTGTGGCCAGGTGTTATCATTGTTGCACTACAGTGGCTGGTCAGATTTATTGTTCCTGTTTTCCTGCCCGATGCCACTGCACTCGGGATATTTGGCAGCCTCCTTTTAGGGTTGGCTGTCGTGGTCTGGTGGGCCTTCTTCAGCAGGGCAAAAAGGTTTGACCGTTGGTTTGCAGTTGTGCTGATGATCATTGCATTGGCTGCCACATCGCAAATCATCGACCTGTCGGTTAAAACAGCGATGATGGGATTGATGTTCGCGGTATATGCCATCCCTGTTTTATGCCTTGCGTTTGTTTTATGGGCAGTTGTCAGCAAGCACCTCACTGTCAAACTCCGACGCATCACGATGGTTGGGACCATTCTGCTCACTTCAGGATTATGGGCGTTGCTCCGTACAGATGGAATGGATGGCGAAGGGCACCAGGATATCGTTTGGAGATGGGCGAAAACACCCGAGGAACACTTACTTGCCCAAACTGAGGATTCGTTGGCAGTCATGTTGCAGGATTCTGCGGCATTGAAAACTGAAGCCGAATGGCCAGGATTCAGGGGACCTAACAGGGACGGTATCGTCCACGGTGTAACGATCATGGCTGACTGGACTAAATCACCACCGGTTGAGATATGGCGCCGGCCGGTCGGACCAGGTTGCTCCTCTTTCGCAATCCATGGTTTCTTACTATTCACCCAGGAACAGCGCGGCGAATATGAAATGGTGACCTGCTATAACCTGAACACCGGCAAGCCGGTATGGAGTCATCGCGATTCGGCCCGTTTCTGGGATTCACATGCAGGAGCGGGTCCCCGGTCGACCCCGACCCTCAGCAATGGTCGCGCATATACCTTGGGAGCGACAGGGATTCTGAATGTGCTCGATGAACGTGACGGTAAAGTTGTGTGGTCGCGAAATGCAGCTAATGATACGAAAGTAAAAATCCCAGGTTGGGGCTACACGGGTTCGCCCCTGGTGGTTGACAGTATCGTGATTGTATCGATAGCCGGACAACTCGTTGCTTATGACATTATGACGGGTAAACTGCGCTGGTCGGGTCCCGATGGCGGAGACAGTTACAGCTCTCCGCATTTAATGACCATTGAAGGCATAAGGCAGGTTTTATTTATGAGCAAAGAGGGCGCCACCAGCTTTGCCCCTGCCGACGGCAAGATCCTGTGGAAGTACCCGTGTTTGGGCGAACCAATTGTTCAGCCGGCACAGGTTAGTGAAAATGAGATCCTGATCAGCACAGGGGAATACAGCAAAGTGCTGAAGCGGATCATAATCAAGAACGGAACCGGTGGATGGACCATCAGGGAGCGCTGGACATCAAACAAACTGCGGCCCGACTTTAACGACATCGTCGTTCACAAAGGTCATGTTTACGGCTTTGAAGGTCGCAGCCTCGCTTGTATCGACCTTGTGAAAGGCGAACGCAAATGGAAAGGCGAACGATACGGAGGTCAGCTCCTCCTTCTGGCCGACCAGGATATGCTGCTGGTGCTGTCGGAGAAAGGTAAACTGGCACTGGTAAAGGCGACCCCCGGCCAATTCAGGGAAGTAGCGCTGTTGCCGGCAATTGAAGGAAAGACCTGGAACCACCCGGTATTGGCCGGCGATGTGCTGTTGGTTCGCAACATGCAGGAGATGGTTGCATTCCGGCTGCCGTTGCAGAATTAAGCTATCCGTAGGTGAAACCTGTAGAGGCGAAGATGTTAAATAAATTCCTTTATCATTTTAGAAATCGATTTTTTTACTGTGGGTGACAATGAGATCATGTATTGATTTTGTGTTATAAATACAAGCTCACGGGATAAGTCAGGATGTTTTTGTGCAATTTTTACTATTATTTTAAAAGCATTAAACCGAACTGACGGTTTTTTATTTATTTTTTTCCAAACATTAAGACAAACATTAAACAGGATACCTTCATATTCTTCACTCAATTCCATTTGGTGAAGTATTTTAAATAATTCCCGCTGATGGTCATCATTCTTAGTCGATATTGTGCTGATTATGTTTTTAATATATCGCTGTATTCTCTGGTCATTTTCTTCCATACAGCTCCATAATAACCAGGCTGCCCGCCAGGAATAGGGTTGTTTATCTGAAATGGCTAATTGAATGGCCTCCTTAAAATCTTCCTGATGAGTGGCCATATAGGCAATCATACCTGCTTTATAAGAGTTTGTTAAAACCTGTTCTAATGCAGTTTCCATAAGACAAAATTAGCAGCAAAAAAAACATTTGCCTAATTGGTGGCCCACGAAGTCATGAAGAGAAAAAAGTTGCTTATCTACCCAATTCATTTACCTTTTTTATGAAGGAATCAAACCGCTCCTGTATCTCCCCTTCGAAATTCTCATCATTCAAATGAGTTTTCATAAAAGCATCCGCATCTTCCTTCTTATCATCCGGTAAAACAAGACCAACCGGAAATGCCTGACAAATTATACACTTATTGTTTAGTATGCCTTCTACTTCTTTGAAAACCAAACCATAACCAAATTTTTCATCCCTCTTGGCATCTGTGCTGCCGCAACAAGTAATAAAAATCATTTTATTGATTTTACTAAAATACTTTGTGATAAAACTACGAAGAGGAGGAATAAGCTTACCCATCCAAATTGGTCCGCATAAAATTACGGTGTCATAATCTTCAATCTTGAGTTTCAGTGGCCTGATACCCAAATGTATGTTCATTAAAAACAGCAGGAAAATATTCATCCATGGCTTGATCTCTTCTGATTCGCAAGATAAACTTTTAGAAATTTTTCCGGCCAGGTATTTATTACTGCCTTTTTTTGAATAATAAACTACAATTATCTTTTTCATAAGATCTTAAATGTTTAACTTTTAACTTATATACGACACCTTTTTTCTGGGTCTGACAATGGCATGTTTGAATTTTAATTTCGGATAGCCAAGGATCACCGTTTCCACCACCTCATTTCCAGCCGGGATCCGGAACATTGCACGAAGCGGCTTACTCTGATTGATAGCGGGTCCGATCAGTCCGATAGCCGTCGCACCAAGACCCAGCGAATGGGCGGCAAGCAATGCATAGGTCAGGTAGATGTGTGCATCAACTGTATGCTCTTCCGCTCCTTTCGGCGCATGAAAAAGGAAAAGGGCAGGCGCATTGCGGGCTATGTCGTCAACATTCCCGTCATTGGTATAGTGACCCTTTTTGATGTGGGGAACGATGAAGTTCATCAGGGTATTTTTGGTTTCTTTTGACATACCTCTTTTAATCATCCAGCCAATGAAAGGAATTTTTAAAACTTTTCCAAGTTGCATATACATTTTCGACATGAAAGGCACTGCTTTTTCGATGAGTGATTTATCGGTGATTACTGTAATCTCAACATTATCGGGGCTTACCCCGAATGGCGCTGTTGAAATTATATCAAGGATTCTGTCAACAAGTTCACGCGGTACCGGTTTATTCTGAAAGATCCTCACCGAACGGCGGGTCATTAAAAATTCCATCAATTGCCGGTAATCCAGGCTTACTGCCGGGAGTTCCCTGAAGTTGGTTTTATAACTGATGCCTTCAATTGCAATGGATTTTGTTTCGCACATGGCCATGCAATGGCCGCACCGGATACAAATGCTTGTGCGGTCATTTCTGAACGCAATTTTATTATCCGCTGTTTTTTCGGGGATCATGGCAGGACAAACGATGATGCACAATTCACATTTGGTGCAAGTGGTTTGGTTAATGAAATGACTTTCGTTCATGGCTTTGGTTTATAAATATGGTTCATCACAATAACATCTTGAACAGGATCCAGTAAGGCAAAAATATAGAATTATCAATTTATTAATTTTCTCCGGAAGGAGTTAAGCAATAATCTGGTGAAACACGTTAACCAATAGCCGCTGTTATGGCCGCTGACGACGCCCCATCGTCCCACCCCTGCATGATCATGCCATACGCGCCGATGATCAGCAGCATGTTCATCAACGGATCCTTCTCCCTGATGATCAGTTCGGCATACTTCTTCATCCCGAACTTCAAGTCAAATTCCACCAACACAGTTTTCTGTTTCATCCAAACCCATTTCGGATTCCAGAATCCTGTCTGGCTCAACTCGTACAGGTCGCCGGTATGTGTTGTCAGCGTCAGTAATCCCTGCCACTTCCCTGAAAAGGGGATCTGAAAATAATCGCGGGTATCATCCTGGCGGCGAACTGTAATGTAAGGCTTCCAGAATCCCATTCGTTTCAACGACCATTGTTCATCAAATATCTCTGCATGGGCGAGTGTACCAAATGCCTTCGTAAACGTGATGCTTCCAATGAGTTCTTCCCCCCTGGTAAGTTCATAAAACGACCGCGACATTTTCGGCTTCATGATGAGAATGGAGGTCCCTGGTTTTAAATTTGAATCCATAATGAATTGTTATTTAATTAACAAATGTCATTATAAAACCGGCACCCAATGTTAAATAATTGTCAAATCTCCTCGCGAAAAATGACTTTTGCTAATGGAATGTCAGAATTACAACTCTGTGATCGATCAAACCTCAGGGTTACTCTTACGTTATTGTGTCAAAGGAACAACAAAGGAATAAACTGCATACAATATAAACTCGATTCCAATTGCTGTTACAATAAACCCGATGATCCTTGACAAAGAGTTCATTCCCGACGCACCTAACACTTTTGTAATCTGCCGCGATGCCAGCAACAACAACAGGGTCGCAAGGGTCACAGCCACGATAGAGGCGATCACAATACTTATTTCTGACAGTGTTGTCAATTCACTTTTGTAAGATATAAGCAATGAGATGGCGCCAGGACCGGCCAGCATCGGGATGGCCAGGGGCGTAAGGGTAATCTGCGACCGGGTCATAGCGTCTTCCTTCACACTCCTTCTCATCCCTTTGTGACGCGTGAATGAGCCGGTGATCAGGGCAAATCCTGAGGATGCAATAATCAATCCCCCGGCAATTTTCAGAGAATTCATGCTGATACCGAAAAATGACAGCAGGTAACTCCCAACAAAAAAGGAGATGAGTAAAATGATCAGAACATTGATTGAGGTACGTACCGCAATGCTGATCATTTGTTGTTTTGTTTTTCCATCGGTCAGACCCATAAAGACCGGTACCGTTCCCAGCGGATTGATCACGGAAAACAAAGAACCCAAACAAACGAGAAACAGATTCATTTTTTTCTGCAAAACTATCAGGTTCAGATGCCATGAACCGAAAATAATCTTTAAAATCATGTTAAATCATGTCGTCCGGACCTGGCTCTGTTTTTTGATTCCATGCCTGCTGCGACATGCCGTTCACCGCACCTTCCAGAACATGGTTGGTATGGCATGGTTCACCCGAAGCCCTTTGACCCGACGAAAAGATTTAACGATTAATTAATTCTGCAGCCTACCCAGGCCTGTTTATTGTGAGTACTTTTGCATTTTCTAGTAAAAACTATATCAGGTAGTTATCTTTCTTTGCAGGGTTCCAAAGAAAAGGAGTCATAAGCTGACGAATATAAAATTATGGAGAACAGCGAAATCACCATCTTGTTGGTTGACGATGAACCCGACATCCTCGAATTCCTGGGGTATAACCTTGAAAAAGAGGGGTACCGGGTTTTAAAAGCCAAAAACGGTCAGAAAGCACTTAAACTGGCCATTGAACACAAACCCCAATTGGTTATTCTTGATGTGATGATGCCTGTAATGGATGGCATGGAGACTTGTGCTGAAATCAGGAATATTCCGCAATTGGCAAATACGCTTATCGCTTTTCTTACCGCCCGTGGAGAAGACTATTCTCAAATTGCCGGATTTGATGCCGGCGCCGACGATTACATCACCAAGCCGATTAAAATAAAGTTGTTTATTAGCAGGATCCAGGCATTGTTGCGAAGATTCAAAGAGGTAAAGGCCGACAGCAACATTATCCTGTTAAAAGGATTTACAATTGATAAAGATCGCTATATCGTGACGAAAGATGGGATGGAAATATCACTTGTTCGTAAAGAGTTTGAATTGCTGCAATTCCTTGTTTCCCGCCCCGACAAAGTAGTCACCCGCGATGAGATTTTCGCTAATGTCTGGGGTGATGATGTCGTTGTGGGCGACCGAACCATTGATGTTCACATCCGCCGCATCCGGGAAAAACTTGGCATAACCAGCAT
>CAISJJ010000138.1 GCA_903885595.1 uncultured Bacteroidales bacterium | reverse complement strand
CGCCGTCGCTTTGATACACAGTACCGGAAATGGTTGCGCCAGTCGCTCCTGCATTCGATGAAGTATTGATGGTCTCGTAAAAACTCAAAATATCTTGTTGCACCATTATCTCAGGCGGTATATGCGGAACCTGCAGATCGTTTCCATTTAAATCCAGCATGATGTTGGAATTTGAATTGATAGCGAAACTGGCATTCCATTCGTTAAAGGACTCGCCCGAAGATGGGCAGATAATGGGGTTGCCCGTATTGTCACGACATTGGTTCTGAACAACATCTGGAACAGGTTCCGCAAAAGTGGAAACAGCTAAAAATAGAACAGTCAAACACAAAAACATTTTTACCAGTTTTTTCATTACAATGCCCTTTCTTTTCATGGTTTCTTGGTGGCTATAGACCTACGGATATCTTTTTTAAGGGAATCTCATCAAAAAAATGTCAACTACTTTTGTGGTAATATGAAAGATGCTCATAGCTGATTACTGATCCCGTGGAATGTCGTTTTTGATTCTGTCGCCTCTTGCCCGGTTAAACCGAAATGGATAAGGCCGAACCGGAATATTGTGGTTTCGTAGTTGCCCGCTGGTAAACATCTCCGCGCTGACGGCAAGCGCATCGCTGCGATATTTAAACCAGTCTGCTACATAATCATGAAATTCGTCCAGCTTGTTCATATAAATGTTCATAGGATCCGTGCAGCCGATCGCGAATCGGTCGTTGATTCCGTCAAACCCGTGAAAATCCGGAACATGGATATAAGATAAATCCAAAAGAGATAAATTGTATAGCGGTTTTACAAACATCAGATCCGGGCGACAGCGAATAATATGGTCATAGCAAATTCCGCGCTCTTTTTCATGCCATAATCGAAGCTGGTTGCATTGCTTCAGACCGTAAAGCTGCTGTAAATAGGGCTGAACCCCGGTTTTTAAACGGCAGTTGATCCCGTTGATTAATAACCCTTCATTCAGAGACGGATCATCTTCAATCCGGATCACGGTCGGATTCAGCAGCGCCGCAAGATGACTGTTTGCATCCCGCGGGACAAACATGAACAGATCATAATCCCCAATCTGATTCAAAAGGCATTCCCTGATTGCTTGATGGGTTTGATCCAGCCCGGTGCATCGTCCGGACATGCATACCGCTGTTCTGGGCCGTTCGTTGTCAGTTTTATATTTGGCAGGTTGTTTATCGGCAAAAAGGTGTTTCAAGTTGCGATACTGGATTAACGGGTGATTTGAATTAAAGTGGTTCTCCAGATACGATTCCGAAATATGATATGAACCCGCTTTTTTTTCCGGTTTTCCCGGCAGAGGGTAAATGGAATTGGCATCCTGAATCTTCAGTTGGTGTTTAATATCCGATTTGATGGAATTCATCAGAAATGTTGCGGGAATTGTCCAGTATTTTTTCCGGCGCGTATATGACCTCCGGTTCGCATTGCGGGTGGTTATGACATTGAACTGGATTCTGTGGGGATTGTACAGAAGCGCCGTCAAGTGATTTAAAATGTGCTGGGAATACAGCCAGGACTCACAATCGAACCCAGTGTAATACGGAAGCAGAAAAGAGATGGCT
>CAISJJ010000137.1 GCA_903885595.1 uncultured Bacteroidales bacterium | reverse complement strand
TTTGGAGAGCTTTATCGTCATGGCAGTGAGTGGAAGTTCAAGGCCGTGGGACAAGGATTTGACGGTGGACTCGGGCCGATGGCGCGGAGTTTTGGCGTAAACGTCTGATATGGTCAGATGAATATACAAGATGGACAGGATAGTTAAAAATACAGAACTGAAAATATTCTTCTTTATCCTGTCCATCCATGTAAATTATAACTTGACGCTACATACACATATTGTTTCAACTAATTTTGCTGCCGTTCTTCATTTTTACAAATCTAAATAACTCACCTATCCAGAGAACAAACGAAGTTGAGCCAATAATAATTCCCCAGTCTGCTAATGATAACGGAACTGTACGAAATACTTCGCCTCCAAATTCAACGATTAGAATCTGTCCTAATAAAATAACACATGCTACAATCATGAACCCTGCACTTTTACTTAGTCCAGAAAAAGCTGACTTGCCAGTTTCAAAGGCTTTGGCATTGAACATATTCCAAAATTGCAGCATTACAAAGACTGTAAAGAAACGTGATAAATCATAAATAGTTATGGTACCTTGCTCATTGGTGAAGAAACGCAGCAATCCAAACAACAGGGCGACAAACACAAGACCAACAAGCAAAATATTGAAACGCATTGCTGGTGTAATAATAAAGCTATTATTGTTACGAGGTTTATTTTCCATTACCCGTTGATTGGGGGGCAACGACGCCAATGCTCCAGCGGCAAAAGTGTCCATTATCAGATTTACCCAAAGCATTTGTGTTACTGTTAAGGGTAATTCATGCCCAAAAATTGAACCAAGAAAAACAATGATAAGTGCAGCAACATTTATAGTAAGTTGAAACAAAATAAAACGCTGGATGTTCTGATACAAAGAACGGCCCCACATTACGGCCGTTGCAATACTATTGAAAGAATCATCAAGCAAAGTGATATCACTTGCTTCTTTCGCAACGCTGGTGCCTGAACCCATAGATAAACCAACGTGAGCAAAATTTAAAGCTGGAGCATCATTTGTGCCGTCACCGGTTACAGCAACTACTGCACCAGCCCTTTGTAGCAACTGAACAAGACGCTGCTTATCTGTAGGTCTTGCCCTACACATAATTTTTAACTTTTGTACCTTGATAGCTGCTTCTTCATCGGATAAGGCTTCAAAATCAATACCGGTAATTATGTTATCAGAAGAATCAGATTCTGACCAAATCCCAATCTGACGTCCGATTTCCTTGGCGGTTCCAGGAGTATCCCCTGTTACAATTATTACATCTATACCTGCATTTAAACATTTACTAACTGCTTCCGGAACATCTTTTCGAATAGGATCAGATATTGCGATAATACCCAGGTAAGTTAAATTTGTATTAACCAACTTACCATTTTCAAACCTGTCCATATCATCATCAAGAATTTCATACGCAAAGCCCAATGTACGCATTGCCTGATTCTGATATTGTGATAATAGTTCTTCAATGGTATCTTTACAGGATGAAACTGATTTCTGCTCACTGCCAAATAATACATTATTACATTTTAAAAGTACAATTTCTGGGGCTCCTGTAACGTAAAGCACACGTTTTTTAAGAAATGGTGAGTCAACAATCGTTGCCATATATTTTCGTTCTGTAGAAAATGTAAGTTGTTCGATAATTGAAATATCATCTCTCAAATCGAAATAATTAAAACCGTTTTGGTAAAGCCAGAGTAAAAGAGCGGCTTCTGTTGGATTGCCTATCGTTTTAATTTGTTGTGGGTCGGAAAAGTCCAAATGAGCAGTAGAATTAATGGAAATACATTCCCTTATTAGATTACTTGGCTCATCATCCGATATAACCTGTTCGTTCAGGCTAAAGAAATTGGATTTATAGACCTGCATCCGATTTTGTGTAAGCGTGCCTGTTTTATCCGTGCAAATTACTGTGGCTGCACCCATCGTTTCACATGCGTGCATTTTGCGGACCAAGTTATTAGCTTGAAGCATTCTGCGCATACTTAAAGCTAAACTCAGAGTTACACTCATCGGCAACCCTTCTGGAACAGCAACAACAATTAAAGTGACGGCCACCATAAAATATTGAAGAATTCTTCCTGCAACATCAACACTTACCCATGATCCAGCATCAAAAGGGTTAATACCAATTGCATAACCGAATCCACAAGAAACAAAGAATAAGAGAACGCCATAAGATAGAAACTGAAGCCAGGACATCCAACTTTTTTTATTCTTCAATTTATCTTCAAGGACTTCAAGCTCTTTTATTTTAGTGAATTCTTTATTCTTTTGTGCTCTTTCAATTTCATGTTCAAGCTCTTCTTCTTGCTTTTTCCAATTAAACCAAGAACTTCCTTCAATAAAATTTGGCAGTTCTTTCTCTATCCCAAGCAATTCAAATGCATCATAAATAATTGGAACCCACACTTTTACCAAAGCAATGGTGGATGAAAGAAATACGATGCATAAGGTGCCGAGCTGTACCATGGAATATGTATAATTTCCGAGAAGAAGGTCTTTTGTTAATAATGCCAGGAAAGTTAATATAGCAAGAGCAAAACCAACAACACCAATTAATTTAGCCAAACCATCTAATTGTTTATTAAGTGGAGTCTCTTCGCCGCTAAACTCTGTAGATTTCTGGGCAACCCTGCCATATTCCGTTAGATCACCAACTTTTTGAACTTCAAAGATAGCATTACCATCTACTACTTTTGTTCCGCGCATAACACAATTGGACGGATAGGTTGAAGTTGCATCAAAATCCGAAGGATCGGTTGTTTTATCAATAATTGGTTCACCGGTTAAACACGATTCATCAATTTGTAATGAAACCGACTTTTTTAGTTCTCCATCCGCCGGCACTTCATCACCAGTATTCAGTAGAACAATATCACCAACAACAATGTCCTTTTTAATAACTTCACATACATTCCCATTGCGAATAACTTTGACCAGGATGTCATCATTAACCTGATTAAGGACATCAAACTTTTTACTGGCATCCAGTTCAAAACAAAATCCTACACCAGTTGCTAAAAATATGGCGCAAAAAATACCAATGGTTTCAGCATATTCGTTATGCAAAAAAGAAATGCCCAAGGATAATATTGCGGCAATAAGCAAAACACGAATTATTGGATCTTCAAATTTTTCAAGAAAAAGTTTCCAAAGAGGTACTT
>CAISJJ010000136.1 GCA_903885595.1 uncultured Bacteroidales bacterium | reverse complement strand
TAGCGAAATTTCGCTACCTCGCTACCTCACTTCCTAAAAAACACAGCTATGACAACCGAAGTATTAGCCCTCTGGCCGGAATTGATGTGGATCCAGGATCCTGATCTCCGTGAAAAAACTGCAAAAACATGGGAACTTGCTCTTGAAAAGAGTGTTCTGACTCCCGATGACCTGAATAAAATTCCATTTACCCTGCTCGCCGGACCCGACCTGAAGGTTTCGTTCATGGCCCACAAACGCTGTGTGGTTCACGTTGCGCGTGATGCCGGTAATAAAATGAATGAATTCTTCAGGGATGACCTCCCGGTAAACATGGATATTTTAATTGCCGGAGCGATATTAGCTGATGTCGGGAAGCTGCTCGAATATGAGATGGATGCCACCGGAAAATCCTTCCAGGGAAAATATGGAAAATACCTGCGCCACCCGTTTTCTGGTGTTTCCCTGGCTGAGCAATGCGGCGTTCCCGCAGCTGTTTGCCATATCATTGCCACCCATGCCGGTGAAGGCGATATGGTTAAACGTACTACCGAAGCTTACGTGGTGCATCATGCGGATTTTATGACGTTTGAACCATTTCGGGACAGGCTGAAGTAAAGGATTGACTGATTGACGGATTGACTGATTGACGGATTTATTGCATACCGAACATAAGTTGATTGTAAAATGAATAAAGTTGAACTTACTGAGGCATTGCTGAATCGAACAAAGCTTTTTGCATTGAGAGTAATAAAACTTTTTCAGTCACTGCCAAAATCAGGTGAGTCTCAGGTGATCGGAAAGCAAATATTAAAATGTGGAACTTCAGTTGCCGCAAACTATCGGGCTGCTTGCAGAGCACGGTCCAAAGCAGAGTTCTTCTCAAAAATCAGTATCGTTGTAGAAGAGGCGGATGAGACACTCTTTTGGATTGAGTTGTTAATTGAATCTAAAATTGTATCCGCAGAAAAATTGGCACTATTGTCAAAAGAAACTACTGAATTGTTATCAATTTTTTCAACTGTTCGGAAAACTATAAGAAAAAGCAAACCAATCAATCCATAATCAATCAATCAATCAGTCAACTAATCAGTCAATCAGTCAATCAATCAATCAATCAATCAATCAATCATTTAATCACTCAATCATATGACCATCATCGAACAGATTATCTCAAATCATTCCAGTCAGCCAACTGTAAAGCCCGGCGATATTGTGGATGTTGTTATTGATACCCGCGCTGCCCGCGACTTTGGCGGAGCAAATGTAGTTAAGAACCTTCTCGACAATGGATTGACCATTGAAGACCCCAGGAAAACCATTTTCACTTTCGACTGTAATCCCGGCGGATCCGACCAGAAATATGCAGCCAATCAGCATTATTGCCGCCAGTATGCCCGCGAAAACGGCATCAAGGTATATGATGTGGATGCAGGGATAGGAACGCATCTTGCGATTGACAACGGGCTTGCATGGCCGGGGAGCACCTTTGTTTCAACCGATTCTCATGCAAACATTATGGGAGCTATCGCCTCTTTTGGACAAGGAATGGGAGACCAGGATATAGCAGCAGCCTGGGCCAAGGGAGCCGTTTGGTTCAAAGTACCGGCTTCTGTAAAAATTGTCCTGACGGGAAAACGGCCTGCCAGTTTATCAGCCAAGGATGTCGTATTGAACCTCTTATCAATTTTCGGCGCCAACAAATTACTGGGGTATTCAGTTGAAATTTATGGTGAGGAAACTGAGAAATTTACCCTGGCCGAACGAATCACCATTGCATCGATGGGTACTGAGATGGGCGCAATCATCATCCTGTTTCCAACATCAGACTCGCTGATCAGGGAATTGAAGATGCTGACAGGAAAAGAATACCCTTCTGTTAGCGCCGATGCTGACTCGACTTATGAAAAATCATTCGAAATTGACCTGAGTAAATTTGTCACAATGGTTGCAAAGCCCGGACATCCGCATGACGATACGGATATCGACACGGTGCGTAACAAGAAAATTGATTCAGGCTTTATCGGCAGTTGCACCAACGGGCGCATCGAGGACCTGCGTGCAGCAGCAGCAGTGTTGCGGGGCCGCAAGGTTGCTCCGGGCGTGGTTTTAAAAATCGTGCCTGCAACCGATGCAATCTGGACACAGGCGATGGATGAAGGGATCATCCAAACCTTCAAGGAAGCCGGCGTCATGGTTTCAAATGCTGGTTGTGCAGGATGCGCTGCCGGGCAGGTTGGTCAGAATGGCCCCGGAGAGGTGACCATCAGTACCGGGAACCGTAATTTTGAAGGAAAACAGGGCAAGGGATTTGTCTATCTGGCATCACCATCGGTTGTTGCGGCCTCTGCTGTTGCAGGATTCATTACAACCCCGGATCAGATCCCTGATAATCCAGCACTTTTCCACCCAACCGGAAAACGGGACACGGGACACGGGACACGGGACATAAAGGTGAAGGTTGAAAAGCCGACGGTTGTTGAAGGACGGGTATGGATTATTCCAAAAGATGATATTGATACCGATATGATTTTCCACAACAGCTATCTCACCATAACCGATATCAAGGAGATGGGCCAATATACCTTTGATAATCTTAAAGGGTTTGAAGATTTTGCAAAAAAGGCAAAGCCCGGTGATATCGTAATCACACAGAAGAATTTCGGAGCAGGCAGTTCCCGTCAGCAGGCCGTTGATTGTTTTCTGTCACTGGGGATCAGCTGCATTATTGCTGAATCTTACGGAGCTATCTATGAGCGGAATGCGATCAATGCGGCATTACCCATCCTGACCTATAAACCTGAAACTCTTGCCCAGTCTGAACTTCAGCATGGCGATACCATTAAAGTTGATTTAGTCACAGGAAAGATGATCAACCTCCGGAATGATAAAACGACCATCATTGGTAAGTTTTACGATGCCCAGCTGGCAATTTACCAGAATAATGGGTTGCTTTAGGGGTTGGATGTGGTGAGCTGGCGAACAAGCAGATAAAAGGCAGGCAGGTAGGTTGACGTGTGGCAGGTGGATGAGTGAAAGGGTGAAAGGATGTGCTACAGAAGAGAGAAACTGATCAGGAAATTCGTAATTCGAACTTCGTACTGTTTTATTTGTCCTGGCGTTTTAATTTCCACCTCCTGTGCGACCAAAGGTAGTATTCAGGTTTTGCACGAATAACATCTTCCAGCATCTTCATATACCGGCCTGTTAATTCGCCTGTTTTTGTTTTTGCCGGTTCTGGTTCCAGCATTTTAAAATCAACTGTATAGTATCCACGCCTTACCTTCTTTGCACTGGCGAAGACAACCGGAAAATTATAAATCCGGGCATATTTTTCAGGGCCATGCAAGGTTGCAGTATCCTGGCTCATGAAGTTCACCCAGTATGCAAGGCGGGGGCTCGAAGGACTCTGATCAGCAACCATATAGAAGATGGTGGGTTCTCCATATTCCATCTTAAACGTTTCAGCCGTTTGCGTAATGGAGGCCAGCTTTGACCGGCCCTTCACCCTGGTCTGCTGGATATAGTCATCTACATATTTATTGGACAACGGCTTATAAAATCCAACCGGTTTATGCTTCAGCTGAGCGCCCGATGCAAGTCCGCCCCATTCCCAGTTACCATAATGGCCGGCAATGCAGATGACCGACTGACCCTTTTGGTACAAATCATCCAGGAATTCAGTGTTATTGTATTTGTATCGCCTGACCACCGCATCTTCGGTCATGGTGAAAGCTTTCAGACTTTCGATCAGCATGTCGGAGAAGTGATGATAAAATCCCCTGGCAATGGCGGATATTTCATCTCCGGATTTCTCAGGGAAAGAATTCCTGAGGTTTTGAAATACGACATTTTTCCTGTATCCAACGAGGTAGTATATGATATGAAATATCAGGTCGGCAAAACCGAATAAAAAGCGGAATGGAAGAAATCTAAAAAGAAAAATAAAAAATCTGAAAGTATAAAAGGTCAACTTATCCATCGGTATCTCGTTTAATCCAAAGCCCATTTGCGGTGCAAATTTAATGTTTTTCAGAATCACGTTCCGTTTTCAGTTTCAGGGCGTGTGGTTTTCATGATTCATGTGAAAAGTTGTATGGGATATTGACTTTCATTTTTCGAAAAACATTAATTTCGCCCGAAATACAGACCAAGATGCTGATCATTAAACGACACAGTACAGATCCCTACTTCAACCTTGCAACCGAAGAATATATTTTAAAAAATTTCGAAGATGATTCATTCATGTTGTGGCGGAATGCCCCTTCGATCATTGTTGGAAAACACCAGAACACGCTGGCTGAGATCAATGTCGAGTATGTCAAGCATAACAATATTCCTGTTGTCAGGCGGCTGAGTGGCGGGGGCGCTGTATTTCACGACATGGGAAACCTGAATTTTACCTTTATCCGCAAGGGGAAAGCAGAAAATCTGATTGATTTTCGCAAATTCACCGAACCCATCCTTGAAGTATTGCTGAAAATGGGTATTGCCGCCAAATTTGAAGGGCGAAATGACCTTACCATCGAAGGCAGGAAATTTTCAGGCAATGCAGAACATATATGGAAAGAGCGGGTCCTGCATCACGGCACCCTGTTATTTTCATCGCACATGCCCAACCTGGCTCAGGCGCTTAATGCCGATCCTTTAAAATTCCAGGACAAGGCAGTTAAATCGGTTCGCAGCCGCGTCACGAATATCAGCGAGCATCTTGAAACCCCGATGGACGTTATGCAATTTGCATCCATGATAGAGAGCCATATCCTCTCAACCTATCCCGATGCCCGGTTAATGGAGCTATCATCAACTGATCATGATAAAATCCATAAATTGGTCAGGGATAAATACAATACCTGGGAGTGGAACTTTGGATATTCCCCCAATTATAATTTCAGGAAAATCGTCCGTACTGAAAAGAGCGGAACGATTGAATTTGACCTCGATGTTCATAACGGTACAATCCAGCACATTAAAATTTTCGGAGATTATTTCAGCAGGTATGATACCGAAGATATTGAGACTGCGCTGACCGGTGCTGCCCATCATGAAGAGGCAATCAGGAAGGCGCTGGAACCATTCAGGATCGACGATTATTTCGCCCATTTAAAAATCGGGGAGTTCATTGCCGCTCTTTTTTATGCGTCGATCTGAGCCAGAGGAATCCGATAATTCCGGCAATAAAAGAGGAAATTAACACCGCGATTTTCGAACCATCAATCAATGCCGGTTGATCAAAGGCAAGCAGCGTAATAAAAATTGACATCGTAAATCCAATTCCTCCCAAAAAACCGGCTCCCAATATGTGTTTCCATTTCAGGTCGGCAGGTAACACACATAAACCGAGCCATGCACCAATAAAGGCAAAAAGACTGATTCCCAATGGTTTGCCAACAATCAATCCCAGAGATATTCCGATGCTGTTTGATTGGGTCAGACTATTTGCCCACCCTGTATTTAGAATAATGCCTGTATTAGCCAGTGCAAAAAGCGGCAAAATGATAAATGCAACAGGTTTATGGAGAAAGTGCTGCAGAATATAAGAAGGAGATTTTTCTCCGCCATTACCAAATGGAATGGCAAATGCGAGCAGGACGCCTGAGATTGTTGCGTGGATACCTGAATGAAGCATGAAGTACCACATAAAAACGCCCCCGGTCAGGTACGGAATGAGATTATGGACTTTCAGCCGGTTTAATACCAGCAGCACGCCAAAAATGGCAAGGGCAATGAATAAATTTGTGAAGGCCAGCGATTGAGTATAGAAGACTGCAATGACCAGTATGGCTCCCAGGTCGTCCATAACAGCCAGTGCGGTAAGAAATATTTTCAGGGATACAGGGACCCGTTTTCCCAGCAGCGATAAGACGCCAATTGCAAATGCAATGTCGGTCGCCATTGGAATACCTGCACCTGGCTGCGAATCTTTACCAGCGTTCAGCAATAGGAAGAGACCTGCTGGAACGAGCATGCCGCCGATGGCTCCAAAAAAAGGCAGTGAGGCGCTTTTCAGATCAGACAATTCACCAATATAGATTTCACGCTCCAGTTCAAGCCCGATAAGTAGAAAAAAAATGACCATCAGGCCGTCGTTGATCCAATGGTCTACAGAATGTCCGGCAAGTTCATGGTGCCAGAAATTAAGGTATGGGGTTTGAAAGGCTGAATTGGCCAGAAACAGGGAAAGAACCGTACAGAAAATCAAAATAAGCCCGCCGCTTTTTTCACTTTCAAAAAAGTCATTATACAGATATGATAATTTCATATGTTAATTTTTATTTTTTCGGGCCATATGGAATAGCCATAAATTATCATTCACGGTTTGCATGTACGTGGTGATTATGGGATTTCATAGATCCCTGTTATTTTATACCGGTCAGATCCTGATATACCTTTATGCCAAAATAATTCATTTGCCAGCCTTGTATCGGATTACTTCCGCTTTCTCCAGGGTGATCAGTCCACCCGATCCGGTTTGTTCAAAAAAAAGTTCAACAACCCGGGTGAACTCCCGAATTTTTTCTTCCGTATCAACGATCTCGATGATGAGCGGGAGATCGCTGGAAATTTCAAATAATTTCGCCGTATGAACTTTCGAGTTTGGCCCGAAACCCATGATTCCGCGGGTTACAGTTGCACCGGAAAGTCCTTGTTTCTTGGCTTCAAAAACGATTGCTTCATACAAGGGCTGATGTCCGGCTTTATCTGATTCACCGATAAAAATCCGAAGCAGTTTTGCATTTGGGTTGTTTTCCATAATCAGAATAGCTTTATGATCATGATTCCAATAAAAGTGGCAAACAGACCGAGGAAGACACTTGCAACTATATAAGCCGAAGCGTAAAGGAACTGGCCATCACGCAACATTCCCACCGTCTCGTTTGAAAATGCTGAAAAGGTCGTGAATCCACCAAGGACACCAGTTGCCAGAAAAAGCCGCCATTCCTGCGACATATTTCCCCTTTCGGCCAAACCGAATACGATCCCGATCAACAGACACCCAAATACATTCACTGAGAGTGTACCAAAAGGAAACGACGAAAGCACCCTGTTCTGTATTACCAGTGAAAGCAGATAACGGGAAATCCCGCCCAGGAAACTGCCTGCCCCGATTGCCAGGATTATCTTCATTAACGCGACTTGTTTATAATGATCATTTTCATTGTCTATGCCATATATCATGGGCTGGAGGAAGTTTACTCCATTTGATGTTTCATTGCCCGGGCTTTGTTCCGGGTGTGTTGACACCAGCATCGAGGAGGTATTTCATTAAATTTTAGACGAAACCCAGCCAGGAACTGTCCTGATGATACTCCTCAACAACCTGGCTGTTATCCGGCATCCTGAAATGGCCCATCAAACCTGCAATTTCGTGCCTGATAACCAAAATGCTGTTATCAATAAGCTCCTTATGGAATCCCTTCACCCCGAGATCCATAACCATTTCCATTGCAACTATGCGACTTACAACCTTTCCAAGTTCGACCATTTTTCGCTGGGGCAATAGTATGCTTAACTCGAAATTCAATAACTCTTTTACCCGCCAGGCCGCTTTTTCGGTATGCCGTAACAATCGTAAAAACTGGAACAGGTTCTGCTCCCTGGCCTTTTTCATCCGCTTTACCACACTCTCCGAAATCTGGGCATACAGAATGTCATTTGAACCTTCGAATATCTGGAAGGGCCGGCTATCGACAATACCGCGACCTCCGATGTGGCTAAAACGATAGGCCTTTGCGCCAACCAACTGTACCAGCGATTGCGCAGACTCCTGCATCAGGTCGGTGGCCAGGCTTTTCATTGAATTTGCAACAAGCCCTGCTGACGAAAGTTCATGCTCCAATCCGGCTCTGTGGCTGCTGTAGGCGCACATAGCAGAGGTTATGGTATAAGAGGCCTGCAATCTGGCCAGCCTCTGCTGTACCTGGTCATAGTGAAACAGATTATTTCCGCTCACCCACCTTTTCCTGCAATGTTCGATAGCCTCATCCATCATGCGATGTATGAACCCGTGCGCCATTCCAGGGAAGTGCAGCCGGCTTCGGTGAAGCAGATCCAGTAGCAGTTTTATTCCGGTAGTCTTGGGTTCCAGCCGGTATGCCTTTGGAATTTGAACATTAATGCGATTCCGGCCATAAGGGATCTGATGAAGCCCGAGGTTGTCAAAATATTCCTCTACGATGATCTCCTGGCCAGGGGCATGAACATCACAGATAAAAAAATCGATGTCTCTCTTCAAATCACCGGAAGCGACCTGTTCGCGGGCGGTAAGCAACCAATAATCGGCAAAGCCGGTCAATCCTGCCCAATGTTTTAAACCCCTGACATGGTAGCTATCAGATCCTTCGGTAAAAGATGTTTGCATACTGAGCGCATCGGTACCGTAATCCGGTTCGGTGATCATCAACCCACCCATTTTCCGGTCGTGGAGAAACTGGCTGAATATCTTTCCTTTTATTTCTTCGCGGGCATATTTTGTCACTGGTTGCAAAAACAACCCCGAATTAATCCCAAGTGTTAAAGAAAAGGAGAGTGATTCATAGGCTGCAGCCGATAACACAGCCAGTATTTCCTCAATATGCCCCCCCCGGCCACCATATGCAGCGGGAATGGAGACAGAAAGCGGATTCAACGACATGATCCCGCTCAAAACAGCGGGTGGGATTCCCCGCTGCAAGCTCAATTTTTCGGATTCGACCTGCGAGCGAAACACCTCCCGCATTTGCTTTCTAAGATCATCCAGGAAAAATGAGAAGGATAATTTCAAGTCAGCAGGCATGCTAATCAGCAGAAACGATTGAACATCTTGAAGCTGAGGTATTTGTCTTGATTATTTTCGAGACGCAGGAGCTCAGCCTGGTGGATTTATTAGCCACAGTGGTGATTGTAAAGCCAATTTCCCTTGAATTATTCTGAGCATCCGTTACTTTAAATTTCCATTGTTCCTGGCCAACCTGGTTGATGGCCTGCCCATGGACAATCATATTCATTACATTGACATTGATCGGGTTGTTGAATGTCGTATCAAAGCCATTAAAGATGCGGGTAACAGAAAAATTTACCAGGGTTGCCTTGGAATTGGTATTGGAAGAGGCCGAAATTTTCACATCAAAAGCACTATCCACCTTAAGGGTAGCATCCCCCGATACATAACCCGTCTCTGTAACAAAGCTCATCGCCGGGGCCATATCAACCGGTTCCGGGTCGGATGTTTTAGTACATGAGGTTGATAGTAAAATTCCTGACAAAAGAATTGATGAAAATATATACCACATTTTTTTCATAAGATAAAATTTAGAGGTTAATTGGATTATAAGTAGAGCAAAGGTAAAGGTTTTGGATTAATCATGATCAAATATCAGATTCTTGTATTTGTTGTACAGGAAGGATATGATCAGCAATAATATACCCAAAACAATAAATACGATGGTTTTGGAAATGGTGTTCAGATAGGCCAGGTCATAGGCAAATAATTTGATCAGGGTAGCTGCAAAGACCACAATAGCTGCAATTCTCAGATGTTTCTTCTTCTTCCAGATTCCAAGTGCAATCAATAGTAACGCGTAAACACCGCAAAGAATACTGAGTCCGAGTTTATAGGATTGCTCAGACCCGAACAGATCCATCCAGTTGATGAGTTCATTTGCCATTATTGTTAAAAGTGTAATATGAAGAAGGAGATCAAATTCCTTTTTCAGATCAAGCGAAATAAATTGTTGGAGGACATAGGTGCGCATTGAAACAAGCATACCCCCCGTAAAAACAAATAAAATGTACCTGATTCCGATGTTCAGTCCACCCCGGTAATAAAATTCAGACATCGTTTGACTCAGGTAGCTATCGCGCAGCTCGCCTAAGGCATACAGACCTATTGTCAATGCCAGTCCCAATGCCACAACATTGAATGTGAGGTTTACAAGTCCAAGAACAAAATTTTTAATTTTCAGGATGTTCACATAGGAGAGGACGGTTAAAAACAGGAGCGAATAACATATCATCGAAATTGTACTGTATTTTGAAATATCCTCATTCCAGAAATGCTGAGGCACGGTAAGATCTTTATCAACTGTGCCCATGGAGTCAACATATATTTGATTCCAAAATGTCGATATTTCCATCACCAATGAAAAATAGACCCCTATGAGCAGAATAGCGATCATTGCAAAATTCATAATTCCTCTGATTGTTCTGTTTACTGCCACCGATGAAACATATTTTTCTTGTCGGTTAAGAAAATTAATGAGTGCAAATGAGGCAATAAAAAAGACCGATGTTAAAAAATTTACGTTGAATAAAGGGATGATCCTGGATGCCGGATACGCAGGATTATAACCATCGTAAACCGTGAGCCAGTCATGCACCAGGCTGATTAGCACCAGGAACATCAGTGGATATGAAAGCAGTTCGTAAATTGAAGCTGTTCTGGCTCGTCCAATCCAGAAAAGTAATGCAACTTCGCCAGACCAAAGCAATGTTACCCAGTGTCCGTCAAGTTGAACCGGAATGGCAATAGTTAGAAAAACCAAAGCCATTCCTGTCACAAAATTCAGCAGGTTCCGGTCGGCAGACTTTTGCCGGAAAATCACGATGCTGACGCTTGCATGTATTGCTGCATTCAGTGCTGTAAATATTCCCAGGAAATCCTCACCTGATTGATGTGAATTAAGTATGGCATAACCCAGGCCATAATAAACAGTAGAATTGGCCAGGAGGAGGAGGATATCTTCAATTTCAAACTTCTCTTTTTTTATCAGTTTATAGGCGAGAAATATCAGGTAAAACGTCGCGAAAAAGATGGTAATGAAGGTGAGAGCTAATGCAAAGTGTTCCTCAGCCTGGTATTTGGGGATATACCAGGTTAGGAAAATCAGCCAGGTTAAGATGAATGAAGAATAGAAGATTGATTTCCAGTATTTTCTGAATGATATTACCAGGATTCCCGCGTTGATAATGGCCATATAGCTATAAAGAACGACTACGCTTCCTGATTCATTTCCTAACAGGAATGGCACGGCATATGCGCCGACCAGCCCGATGTGCGCAACTACCTGCCTATTATAGATTATTGCGGCAGCAACCGTCACAACCGTAAACATGACCATCAGGATAAAACTTATCAGCAGGGGGATCAATTCATAAAAGGTATATGCAGCAAAGGTCATAAAATACATGATGGCCATAGAGCCACTGAAAAGTACAGCGCTGAAATTTTCGAATTGCTTTTTCAGGTAGATCGCAAATCCAAGCAGCCCCAATCCGACAAGGTATCCAAGAATTATCCTGGTCCATGGACTAATCAGGTCATGATCAATGGCATATTTGGCCCCGATGCCAACTCCGATTATGGTTATTGCAATGCCGATCTTATTGATCAGGTTTTCGCCGATGAATTTTTCAATATCCGATTTAATTTTCGGAGGTTTGTCAGGTGTTCCTGTGTAAACGGTTTGCTCCCCGTCAAGTGCATTTTGGATACTGTATGAAGGTTGTGCATCCTCCATTATGGGTTTCGGCTGAAAGTTGTTCAGTGTGCGTTCAACAACAGGCTGGGATTCCATAACGCTGGATTCCTGATTTATTTCAGTCCCATTAAAGTAAAGTTCTGTAGTAATTTGCGGTATCTCCCTGTTTGTCTGATCAGGTATTCCTGTTATTTTCAGATCCTGAATCTCGGTGTGCAGGTCATCGAGCTCCCTTTGAAATGAAGCTTGCTTCTTTACCAGAATCTCCAGTTTGTCCTGAAGCTGGTTAATTTTCCCGGTATTTTCTGACATAGGGTGATTTATTTAAAGCACCCTCAAAGATACGAATTCAGAACAGTGATGTCAATTCCGAATGACTAGCCGGATTCATACCTGTTCAGCCTGTTTTTTAAAATCCGCAGCTCGTCCTGCAATTGATCAACCCGCTGCAGGAGATGAGAAATTGCATCAATGCCCTCAATATTAATTTCGAGTTCATAATGGAGCCGGATCATCCTTTCAAGTTCGTGAATCTGTTCAGGGAATATATAGCGGGATTCTTCGACTTTCGTAATTTGAACGAGTCCAAATTCGTGCAATGAATCTATAAACGAAAACTCGATATTGTAATGGCTGCAGAGTTGTTCAACAGGTATTAAATGTTCAGTTTTCATGCTTGTGAATTTTAGACAATTCCCTGAATAATTCTTTTTCTTTTACGGTTATGTTGACCGGAACCAATATTTTGTAAGTAAGAAACAAATCACCAAATTCTCCCTCCTTTTTATACACAGGAAATCCTTTCCCCCTGAGTTTTACTTTTGTTCCGTTTTGTGTTTCAGGCTTAACCTGCAATTTTACCATTCCATCAAATGTATCAACTGTAATTTCTCCTCCCAGCACCGCGGTATAGATGTCAAGCTCAACATGGGCATGGAGGTTATCTCCTTCACGTTTGAATTTTGTAATGTTTGTAACGGAAAATGTGATATAGAGATCTCCGTTCGGCCCTCCATTCACACCTGCTCCACCATGCCCGGGAATTTTAATGGTTTGTCCGTTCTCCACTCCGGCCGGAATGGTGAGACGGATATTTTTCCCGTTAACAGTTAAGGTTCGCTTATGGGTTTTGTAAACATCAGCAAGGGTAAGCTGTAGTTCAGCGTTAAAGTCCTGTCCCCGGAATTTGGCCTGACCTCTTCGGCTTCCGCCTGGAGCGCCCCCGAACATTGATTCGAAAAAATCGGAAAAATTATTTTCCGAAAAATCTTCTGCCCGGGGTTGCCTGCCTTGTGGTCTCCGGTAAGGAGCCTGCTGTTCGCCCGCCATTTCGAACGCTTCTGCATGTTTCCAGTCCTGGCCATACTTATCGTATTTTTTTCTTTTCTCAGGATCACTCAATACTTCATTGGCTTCGTTTATCTGCTGAAACTTACCCTTGGCTGTTTTATCATTCGGATTAAGGTCGGGATGGTACTTCCTGGCCAATCTGCGATAGGCCTTTTTGACATCGGCAATGCTGGCGCCTTTGTCCAGTTCAAGTATTTTGTAATAATCAATGTAGTCCATGTTTTCAGTTTTTTAATACACCCTGTCAGGGTGGTATTTTTATCTCTGCGACAATAGTAAAGCTAAATTACAAAGAAAAAGATAAAAACATTATTTTTGATGATTTCCCAGTTTATGCTTCAATTCATTTTATACCGATCAAATGAAATATTCATAACCAAAATGTTCATGCAAACCGTGAATGTTAGTCATGGGTATTCCATATGACCGCTCTGTAAAAAAAATAAATATTAACACATGAATAAAAGCAGCAGATGCTTTCTCTTTGCATTGTTACTGGCTGCAGCCGGTTTTGCCCAACCGACAAATTCCAGCTCCCGGGTTGGCAAATCAGGCCCGGAATACTTGTTGCAGCAAGATCTTTCCTATAAAGACCCAACGCTTTCAATTGAGAAACGGGTAAATGCCTTGCTGCGGCAGATGACCATTGAGGAGAAATTCTGGCAATTGTTCATGATACCTGGCGACCTGGATGGCGGGAAAGAGCGCTACAAAAAAGGCATTTTCGGTTTCCAGGTAAGCACAAAGGGCAGCCATAATGCGGCAGGTCAGATCCTTAATTACAGTTCATCGGCAACGGCCCTGGAAACATGCCGGAAAATAAATGCCATCCAAAAGTACTTTGCCGAGGAAACCCGTTTAGGAATTCCCATAATTGCCTTTGATGAAGCGCTGCATGGGCTTGTCCGCGGGGGAGCAACTGCCTTTCCGCAATCAATCGCGCTTGCAGCCACATGGGATACTGCAATGATGGGCCTGGTTTCAACAGCAATTGCCAGGGAGACAAAAAGCAGGGGTATCCGGCAGATATTATCGCCGGTGGTGAACATCGCCAGTGATGTGCGCTGGGGCAGAGTGGAAGAATCCTATGGTGAAGATCCGTTCCTTACTTCCGAAATGGGCGTGGCTTTTGTATCAGCCTTTGAAAAGATGGGCATTGTCACCACCCCGAAGCATTTCCTGGCTAACAGCGGCGACGGCGGCCGCGACAGCTACCCTGTCGACATCAATGAGCGGCTGCTGGAGGAGATCTATCTTCCGCCATTCAGGGCATGTTTCGATCACGGTGGCTCACGCAGTGTCATGACGTCGTACAATTCTCTCAACGGCAGTCCATGTACCGCCAATGAATGGCTGCTCAATAAAAAGCTCAGGGAAGAGATGAAATTCAAAGGATTCATCATTTCCGATGCCTGCGCGGTTGGAGGTGCAAACGTGCTGCATTTCACAGCGGGAGATTACCCCGAAGCATCCGCAAACGCCATGAATGCAGGTCTTGATGTCATCTTCCAGACAGATTATGATCATTACAAACTGTTCATCCCTCCTTTTCTTGATGGCAGGATCGGCCAGGCAACCATCGACAGCGCAGTTGCCAGGGTACTGAGGGTGAAATTTCAGCTTGGCCTCTTTGAAAATCCGTATGTTGATGAGAAAGAAGCAGGCAGGTGGAATGGTATTCCAGAGCACAAAGAAATTGCAAAAAAGGCTGCGATTGAATCTATTGTATTGTTGAAAAATACGCAGATGCCAGGAATGAAGCAACCCGTTCTTCCACTGGATAAAGCTATAAAATCAATGGCAATTATAGGTGTCGATGCAACAGAAGCACGTCTTGGCGGCTACAGCAGTCAGGGAAATGGAAAAACCAGCATCCTGGATGGGATTAAAACGAAACTGGGAAATCAGTGTAACATCCTCTATGCCCCCGGATGTGGCCGTACCTCTGCCGAATGGATTCCGGTCCCTGCAGCCAGCCTGATGACCCTGGTCGATGGAAAATGGGAAAATGGTTTGACGGGGGAATACTTTAATAATGTGGAATTAAAAGGGAAACCAGTAATGACAAGGGTTGACAGGGAACTGAATTTTCGCTGGACTCTCTTTTCTCCGCATGCCGATGTAAATTATGATTTTTACTCGGTCAGATGGACCGGAAAACTGACTTCACCGGAAACCGGAAAATTCAGGATCGGTCTTGACGGTAACGATGGGTATCGACTGTATCTCGATGGACAATTGGTGGTTGATAACTGGAAAAACCAGTCGTACAGCAACCTGATGGCTGATTTCCACTTCGAAAAGGGAAAGGATTATGATATCCGGATTGATTTTTTTGAATCTTCCGGTTCGGTGTGGTTGAAACTGATCTGGGATATCGGCGTTCAACACGACTGGCAGACCCGAATAAAAGAAGCAGCAGACATCGCAGGTAAGGCGGATGCAGCTATTGTAGTTGCCGGCATTGAAGAGGGGGAATCGCTCGACAGGGCATTCCTGAACCTGCCAGGTCACCAGGAAGAGTTGATAAACCGTATTGCAGCAACCGGGAAACCAGTGATCGTCATCCTTATCGGGGGCAGTGCCATCACCATGACCAGCTGGCTCAGCAAGGTAAATGCAGTAATCGTGGCCTGGTACCCCGGGGAAGAGGGAGGTCATGCCATAGCAGATATACTCTTTGGCGACTACAACCCGGCCGGTCGTCTTCCCATCACCTTTCCGGTCAGTGAAGGTCAGCTGCCACTTGTCTACAATCACAAACCTACCGGCCGTAACGACGATTATGCAGATCTGACCGGGGAACCTATGTTCCCTTTTGGATTCGGGCTGAGTTACACAACCTTTAAATACAGTGGCCTCAGGTTTGATAAAAAACAACTTAATAAAAACGAATCAACCAGGGTTTATTGTAAATTAACCAATACCGGCTTATATGACGGGGATGAAGTTGTCCAGTTTTATATCAGGGACCTGCTTGCATCGGTATCGCGACCTGTGAAGGAGTTGAAAGGGTTTCAACGCATCCATCTGAAAGCAGGTGAAGAAAAGGAGGTTACATTCGATATCAAACCGGAACTGTTAAAGATGCTGAATAAAGAAATGGAATGGGTTGTCGAACCAGGCGAATTCAGGGTCATGATCGGTTCATCATCCAGGGATATCAGGTTGAGGGAGATTATTGCAGTGGGAAATGAATGAAGTTAGCAGCCGATTAATAGACTGATTGATGGATTGATTGATTGATTGAAAGGCAGGAAGTTGGGAAAGTATGAAATTATTAAGAGACAACCGGAAAATTACGCATACCCGATTGATAAAATTGCTCAAAATGAAAATACACTTCGTCTTATTCCTTGCAGCCATCTGGATAACCTGCCATGCATCTGCCGCACCTGGAGATACACTACATGTGATAACCCATCACCATGTGACCGTAGTAACCGATCCGTCCAAAGGGATAAACCCATATCCCGGCTGGGGTGTATTTCCTCCGGCAGAAAACCCTGTTCGCAAGATGGTCATGCATGTGAAATTCGGCTGCCCTGATACCATGCGTTGTGCCGACTGGGACTACTCCGACCGTATCAGTATCCGCCGGCAGGGCGGCGTTCGGGGAGTTTCTCAGGATTATGAGCTTGGCCGGATGCTCACGCCATATGGCGGCGCTTTTGGCAAGGACTGGACCTTTCAATGGGAGGTGGATGTGACCGATTTCAGTATGATTTTGCGTGACAGCGTTGAGGTCGAATACAATCATTCGGGTTATGAACCCAATAACGACCGTGGATGGGCCATCACAATTGACTTTGAGATAATAACAGGGATCCCCGCATGTGAGCCCGTCGCGATACAAAAAATCTATGATGATCACTTCCCCTATGGCGACAGCCTTAATCCCATTGAAAAGAAACTTTCCCAGGTCACTTTCACTGCCGCGCCAACCGCTGCGTTCGCCCGGGTGCGGGTCGTTCAGACCGGCCATGGGATGGATGAACCGGACGGATGTGGTGAATTCTGCAATAAATACCGGGAAATCTGGTACGATGGCACCCTGATCGATTCCAGATCCATGTGGAAAAAATGCGGCGATAATCCATTGTATCCCCAGGCGGGTACCTGGATCTATGATCGGGCCAACTGGTGCCCGGGATACCTTGTTCAGCCCGATTTGTACGACTTGTCACTAGGTACGGTCGGCAAAAACAACCAGGATCGAAACAATTATGGATCTAAAGGGATAAGCCATTCCCGGGGATCAGGAAAGTTACATGAAAAAGTGCATCATATTGTGAACTCCCACACCATTTATTTTGCGATGCAATCCTATAGTTCCCCGAAACCCAGCGCCAACGAAGTAATCAGCGCTTACATGATTCAATATCGCACACCAGCCTGTGAATACGATGCTTCGGTTGAAGATATCCTGGTGCCTTCTTTAAAACCAATCCACAAGAGACTGAATCCCGCGGCAGCAAATCCACGGATCGTGGTAAAAAATTCAGGAAGCAGGGAGATCCGCAACATGATCATTCAATATGGCACCCCGGGATTTGAAAAGCATGAATTTGCCTGGACGGGCAGTTTAATGACCGGGAAATCCGTTATCGTCAATCTGCCCGGGACAATCAACTCAGTGCCGGGTGAGAACAAATTCCAGGTTACTGTTTTGAAACCGGATGGCATGAAGGATGAATACCCTGATGATAACACATTAACGGTTCCTTTCATCCCGGCACCGGCACATGACACCGTGCTTGTTTTTTACCTGCTCACCAACAATGAACCCGGACACAATGGGTACCAGGTTACTTCGGCTGACGGAACCGTGATCAGGGAAAGGAAATCGGGAACATTAGCAGCAGCAACAGTGTACCGCGACACGTTGAAACTTCCACCCGGGGCTTACCAGCTTTCATTGACCGATACGGCCGGCGACGGGCTCGAATTCTGGTACAACACGAAGGGAGGCCGGGGAGTCGCCAGGCTGATGGACGGCAAAGGCAACCTGGTCAGATCATTCGAGTCGGACTGCGGATCGGGATGGATATATAATTTCAGGACGGGTCCCAAACCTGACAATATCAGGTCCGGTGACTATGCCATTGGCTTATACCCTACGAGGACCAGTGATAAAACAACACTTGATTATTTTGGGAACAGGGCCGAAGATGTACTGGTCAAACTTGTCACCGATCCGGGAGGAACAGTCGTGGAGGAGCATCACTACCCTCAGCTGAAAGAGGGTATGTTCACCTACGATCTTACCCGTCAGCCAAAGGGAAGGTTTTATCTCAAAGTCATTGTGAACGGTCAGGAAATATTCAACAAACGGATCCGGTATATTGATGATCCGGAGCAACAGCCTGACTTTGCCTATAAATGGCCGGCTGATTCAGCCGTGAGCGTAAAACTTCACCAATGGCAGGACTGGAAATTCGGCGTAATCATTCACTGGGGTGCATACAGCCAGTGGGGGGTTGTTGAAAGCTGGAGCCTGTGCCCCGAGGATGAGGACTGGTGCATCCGCCGGGGGCCCTATTCTGACGTTTACTACAGGTACACGGCAGCATATGAAAAGATCCGGGAAACATTCAACCCCGTGAAATTCAATCCGGGGAACTGGGCCAGGGCAGCAAAGGACGCAGGGATGAAATATGTGGTATTTACTACCAAACACCACGATGGGTTTTGCATGTTCGATTCGAAATATACAGATTACAAGATCACTGACAGCGGAAGCATTTTCTCAGCGAACCCGCAAAGCAATGTGGTCAAAGAGGTTTTCAACGCCTTCAGGCAGCAGGGAATGGGCATTGGCGCCTATTTCAGCAAACCCGACTGGCATAGCGACGATTATTGGTGGCCCTATTTCCCTGTGTTCGACCGCAATGTAAATTATGACCCGGCCAGGTATCCCGACCGCTGGAAGTCATTTCAAAAGTTCACGTACAATCAGATTGAGGAACTGATGAAGAGCTATGGGAATATTGATATCCTCTGGCTTGATGGCGGCTGGGTTCGGCCGGCCGGTTCACTCACCGATGAAACCAGGCCCTGGCTTGGAAAACATCAGTGGATCCAGGATGTTGACATACCAAAAATTGCAGGAATGGCCAGGATGAATCAGCCGGGATTGCTGATCGTTGACCGGACCGTGCATGGAGAGTTTGAAAATTATCGCACGCCAGAACAGCAGATCCCCGAGACGATTCCAAATTATCCGTGGGAAAGTTGCATCACGCTGGGCGACAGCTGGTACAGCACTGGTCCGGGCGAAAGATACAAGTCGGTGACCTGGGCGATCCATACCCTCATTCAGATTGTGGCCAAAGGAGGGAACCTGTTGCTTGGGATAGGTCCGGATAAAACAGGAGAACTTGTGCCCCAGGTTTATGAACGGTTGAAAGGTATTGGTGAATGGATGAAGGTGAACAGCCAGGCTATCTATAATTCACGACCGCTGGCACCGCATCAGCAAGGCAATTTCTGCTTTACACAAAGCAAAGATGGTCACACTAAATTCATCTTTTATTTGCTGAAAGAGGGTGAACCAATGCCTGATCGCATAGAACTCCCTGAAAAGATGATCGGCAGCATTACTGAAATCGGGTTACTCGGTAATCAAAAAAAACTGACCATTCAATTCAAAAAGGATAAAAAAACAGCAATGATACCCGAATCGTTCAGGCATAAGATGGCTTCAACCCCGGCGTTGGTTTTCATCGTTTCGGCACCCTGACAGGGGGAGGTAACGATTGAGTGAGTGAGTGAGTGAGTGAATGATTGAGTGAGTGAGTGAGTGAGGGAAAAATAAAAAAGAGGTAGGGAAAATTTAAAAAATTAATACTTCGATATG
>CAISJJ010000135.1 GCA_903885595.1 uncultured Bacteroidales bacterium | reverse complement strand
CGTGTATTATGTGTACCCTTCCTTTTGATTTCTGAGGTTTTTTTGTATTTTATTTGCAGCTGACTTTTTTATAACTCAGCAATGCAAGTTGAAATATTTGCTCCCCCGAAAGCTCCCCTCCTCTTCTTTCGTAAATCCAATTTAATGCCATCACTATGAATGCAATTTCAGAACTGTTAACCACGGCTGAACTCTGCGAAAAATTACATATCTGCAGGCAAACCGTTTACAAACATGCACGCTCCGGCAGGCTCACCTCCTACAGGCTGGGCAGGCTGGTCTACTATAAGGAATCAGAGGTGATGAATGCACTGAAGAAAATCGAACCTGTGAAAATTATAAAATACTGACCCCATGAACATCAAACTAAACCGGCTTACCCTGTCAAACTTCAAGGGCATTAAAGAGCTGACGATCGAATTTCACGACGTGACCAACATCTACGGGGAAAATGGTACCGGAAAGTCAACCATCTTCGATGCGTTTACCTGGCTGCTATTCGGCAAAGATTCCCACGATTCCAAAGACTTCAACATCAAAACCCTCGATCAGGCCGGTAAAGCCATCCCCATGCTCGAACACGCAATCGAAGGTTTTCTGGAAATTGATGGCACAGAAATTACCCTGAAACGCATTTACCAGGAGAAGTGGCAACGCAGACGCGGCGCCGAAGAGAGCGAGCTTACCGGTCACGAAACCCTGTATCATTGGAACGGAGTGCCGCTGCAGGCCGGCGAATTTAAAACAAAGGTCGATAACCTGGTAAATGAAGGTCTCTTTAAACTGCTTACCTCGGCCCTCTGCTTCAATGCGATGAAATGGCAGGACCGCCGGCTGGTATTGATCCTGCTTGCGGGTGAAATTTCAGACAGCGATGTATTGGCCGGGATGAATAAACACCAGGTGGCCGATATAACTGCCATCCTCGATTCCGGTAAAGATCTGGCCGAATTCCGCAAAGAGATTGCCGTCCGTAAAAAGAAACTCGGCGATGAATTGAAATCGATCCCTTCCCGTATGGATGAAGTCTCAAGGGCCATCCCGGAACCGGTCGATTTCGAGGCAATCAAAACTGATATCAACAAAAAACAGGTCGCCCGGCTTGGCATTGAGAACATGATCAGCGACCAGGTGGCAGCGTATAAGTCACAGGGAGAACAAATTCAGTTATTACAGAATAAGATATTCGCGCTCAAACAGCAACAACAATCAATGGAGTTTGAAGCGAAAACCGAAGCGCAACGAATTTACAATGAACGTACCTTCCTGATTGCCGGCCTGAAGCAAAAACATGCCGAATGTCTGCGCCAGTCAAACGTCGATCAGGATTCCCTGCCAACATTGTTACAAAAGAAAACGGATACCGAAAATGCACTTGCTGCACTGCGGCTTGCATGGACTTCAGTAAACGGGGAGGAACTGATCTTTGAAGAAGATGAATTTATTTGCCCAACATGTAAACGTGATCTTGACCCCGTCACACAGATCGAAAAACAGGATATAATTACCCGCGATTTTGAGCAGAATAAAACTAACCGGTTAGCCAAGATCAATGAGGAAGGTAAATATCTGTCCGCCGAACTTGTTCAGACAAACAAGATTATAGAGTATACATCTCAGGAAATTTCTTCATTGAAAGCCCAGGCTGATCATCTTGCGGCAGACCTTAAAACCGCCATTTCTGCCGAGCTGGATGTTGTTACAGCTCCTGATCCTGATCCCATTCAGCACCAAATCACCCGGCTGGAACAACAAATTCTGGCATCACCCAAACTTGATCTGGAATCCCTCAAGAATCAAAAAAACCAAATCCAGTCCGAAATCTATGACCTGCAGGTCGCTCTTGGCAAAAAGGAGGTCATCGATCGTGGAAAGGCCCGCATCAAGGAACTCCTGGCCGAAGAGAAAAGGTTAAGCCAGCAAATCAGCGACCTCGAAAAGCAGGAGTTCGCCATGGAAGCCTTTACGCGCTCACGAATGGATATGGTACAGTCCAGGATCAATGGCAAATTCAAACTGGTGAGGTTCCGCATGTTCAGCCAGCTCATCAACGGGGGCATTGAGGAATGTTGCGACTGCATGGTTCAGGGTGTTCCATTCAGCGATGTCAATTCCGCCGGTAAGATCCAGGCAGGCATCGACGTCATCAACACCCTGAGCAAACACTACGGCATCACCGCCCCCATCTGGATCGACAACCGCGAATCCACCAACAAAATTCCCCAAACCAACTCCCAGGTAATAAACCTCATCGTAAGTAAAGACAAAACCCTAATTATCAAATAAATATAATTCAATATTCAATATTCAATATTCGATATTCAAAAAACCCATTCTTATGTCAACAGAACCAACCACACTTAAGAAATTCGAGCCTCCCATGGTCGAAAAAGTGTTGACCAAGGTCAACAGTCTCAAAGAAATCGGTGGCATTGCGCTTCCTCCCGATTACAGCGCCGAAAATGCACTCCGCTCAGCCTGGCTCATCCTGCAGGACATGAAAGACAAGGCAAACCTGCCGGTGTTGAAAACATCCACACCCGATTCAGTAGCAAACGCATTGTTCAACATGGTCGTGCAGGGTTTGAATCCGGCAAAGCGCCAGTGTAGTTTCATTGTGTATGGCGACAAACTTACGTTGCAAAGGGAGTATGCAGGCAGTATTGCCCTGGCACGCAGATACAGCGCGATGAAGAACATCTATGCCGGAGTGATATACAAAGGCGACGTGTTTGAATATGCCATCGACACAACAACCGGCATGAAGAAAATCACCGCTCATGCGCAGAGGATGGAAAACCTGGATGATTCTAAAATCATGGGAGCCTATGCCGTGGTCACATTCGACGACGGGAGTGTGAATACCGAAATCATGACCATGGCCCAGGTTCAAAAATCATGGGACCAAGGTCCAACCAAAGGTCAGAGTCCGGCTCACAAGAACTTCCCCGGCGAAATGGCCAAAAAGACGGTCATCAACCGGGCATGCAAACTTCTGATTGCAGCGAGCGACGATTCTGTCCTCATGGAACCCGGAGAGGATGGCCGGATTGGCAGGGCGAAAGCTGAAATCGAAGCCGTCGCCAACCAGGGTGCCATCATCGACATTCCCGATGATGAACCCATTCAGACTGCAGTCGATGTGGTCGATCCTCCTGCTGCAACCCCACCGTCCACCCCTGAAAAAAAACGGGAATGGCAGGGAGAACCTTTACCAATTGCACCCGGTCTTAAAGGTCAGCCATCACTTAAAGTCCCCGGATTCTGATGACAATCAAGGTACTAGGTAGCGAAAGCGCTGGAAACTGCTATCTCTTGGAGTCGGATGCCGAATGCTTGATTATCGAAGCAGGCATCCGTCTCCCGGAGTTAAAAAAGGCACTGAACTACGACTTGAGCAAAGTGGTCGGGTGCCTGATCAGCCATGCTCATGGCGATCATTGCAAGTATGCCATGGATTACCTGAAAGCGGGTATCAATATATTCGCCTCAAAAGAAACTATCGAAGAAGCAGGTTTGACTGGCCACAGGGTTTTCCGGTTCTTTGAGAATATCTTTCCCCTCGGATCATTCAACATCAAATGTTTCCCTGTTCCCCACAGTGTTCCAACGGTTGGGTTTCTCATCCATCATCCGTTTGCCGGTTCAATCTTCTTTGCAACCGATGCAGCGTATATACCAAACCGTTTTATCGAATTAAATCACATCCTGATCGAAGCCAATTATGATGATACCATGCTTACAAGCGACCGGGCTGTCGGCCGGCACATGAGCATTGATACCTGCCTTGGTTTCCTGCGGGCAAATGAAAGGAGGCACATCAGAAACATTGTATTGCTGCACCTGAGTAACAGGAATTCAGATGCTGAAATGTTTGCAAAATCAGTACAAACAGTCGCCCCGAACGCCTCCGTCTGGATCGCCGACAAAGGCCTTGAAATCTATCTATCAAAATACCCATTCTAACATTCGTCACGTGTCACGCGTCACGCGTCACGGTTTTTGTCACGCGTCACGTCAATTATTCATAAATCTAAAATCAAAAACCATGGCAACTTATGAAATGAAACCCGAAGAGATCAGCATCTTCCCAAACACCGACCGAGTAGCAGGTTCCCAACAACCCCAATGGAAAGGAAATGCAATGACAACGTGCCCTCATTGCGGCCACACCGAAAAATTTGATGTGGCCATGTGGGTAAAGTACAGTGAAAAGTTGAAAGCAAATTACGTCGCTGGCAAAATCAAAAAGCACGTTCCCAAAGATGCTGTTATCGTTGAAGCCGATCCGTTCAACGATCCGCCTCTTGCATCGCAATCACTTACTCCATCACATCCTGATGACGGCCCTGCCACCCTGGATGAACCAATAAACGATCTTCCCTTCTGAACATGATCCCTTAAAAAAATGGCGCCAGCAAAAGACTTTCTGATCCGGGAATTCGAAATAGGCAATTGCGAAGATATAACAAGCAATCCCCGGCCTGATTTCGATAAACCATTTTTTAATTCAATCGCCGGCCTCATGGAACGCTTCACCAAACAAGAAGCCATGGCCTTTGCCGAATGGCTCGATTCTTTTGGATGGCGGCAATTTCAGGAATCAACCTGGTACAATACCGTAAGTCATAAGCGCAGGGCGACAGATTATTATACTACCGGCCAATTGTACCAACAATTTAAAAAAGACCAGGAGTGACAATGTTAATATCCCAGCCATGGCCATGAAAGATATTGCAGAAGACTATCTGCTCGCAAATTTGTCAGTAATCCCGGTCAGTAAAGATAAACGCGCAACATTCAAATGGGAAACTTTTCAACGAATCCCCCTCGAAGTTTCGGAATGTGAACGGGTTTTTTCCGATGCATGGGGACTGGCCATCATTTCCGGGGCGGTATCAGGTGGTTTCGAAGTGATGGATTTCGACGCCCACAACAAAGACATTGATTCAATATTCAACCAGTTCATTGCCGACGATGGAGTGGCATATATCCTATCCACCTGCAATCCACCCATCGAACGCTCCCCCCGTGGAGGCTATCACATAATTTACAGATATGAAGCCGACTCTTTTGAAGGCAATCGGAAACTTGCCAACTGGTCCGATGGCGAATCAATGATCGAAACCCGGGGTGAAGGAGGCTATACGGTAATTTTTCCCTCTCCGAACTACACCATGGTTTCCGGCTCCATACTCTCCATACCAACCATCACATTCGATCAGCGAAACTACCTTATCAACTTCGCCAAAACCTTCAATCAATCAGTCAATCAGTCAATCAATCAGTCAATCAGTCAATCAAAAAATTTCCACAACACCGACCCCGTCAGCTACTTCAACTGGAACTGCCAGGCCTATGCCAAAAAACTCCTGGAGGATGATGGATGGAAAAGACTCAGCTTCGACGAAAAGGAGGGTATTGAATATTGGCAGCGGCCGGGGAAAGAAGGCAACGATCATTCAGCAACCTGGGGTAAGAAACACAACGCTTTGTATGTTTTCAGTTCATCCGCCGCCCCGTTTAAAAACGAATGTTACTATACACCATTCCAGATTCTGGTCCTGTTGAGGTTTAAAGGCATTTATCAATCGGCCATTTTGTGGATCCTGGTCAAATACCTCAATGAATCCGATAAATATATCCGGATCGGCATCAACTACTTCAAAACCATTTCTAAAACCGACCGGTTCGGCATTGACAGGACAGAACTAAAACTTTGGCAGAAAGATGCAATTGTTCAGGATTACGGCAAATCCATACTTGATAAAATCAAAAAGTACGATGATTTTACCATTGTCCCCGATAATCTTCATTATTCACCGGTAGTCAACAATTGCCATAACCTCTATCGCCCCTTTCCGCATCAGCCATCACCGGGATCCTGGGATTGGACCGAAGTATTGATCCGTCATATTTTCGGTGAACAGTATGAACTGGGCATCAGGTATCTCCAAATTCTGTACCTGCACCCCGAGCGCCTCATGCCAATCCTGGTCATGGTAAGCAAGGAGCGGCAGACAGGCAAAACCACCTTTCTGAACTGGCTCAACATGGTATTTGGCGACAACATGGCCAACATTTCTCCCGACGATCTGATCAATGGGTTCAACTCTACCTATGCAAGCAGCAACATCATTGCAGTCGAAGAAACCCTGATCGAGAAGGCAATCACGGTCGAAAAGATCAAAGCCCTGGCTACGCAAAAATTCATCTCGGTAAATCAAAAATTCATCACCCAGTACCGGATGCCGTTTTTTGGAAAAATCATCCTGACATCGAACAACGAAGATAAGTTCGCCCGCATCGATGAGGAGGAAATCCGTTTTTTCATCCGCAAAGTCAGGGTCCCTGCAATCGAAAACCACAACATCGAAGCAGACATGCTTGCTGAAATACCGGCATTCCTGCAACATCTGACCACCCTGCCCCCGGTCGATTTTTCCCACGACCGGAGCGGTTTCACCCCGAAGGAACTTACAAACAGCTCATTGATTGATGTCAAAAACGAGTCTAAATCAGGCCTTTATAGGGCGATCCACATTCTCGTCGAAGATCTTTTCTTGAATGAACTGACAGATCAGGACAGTTTTCTGGCCGATGTCAAAGCCATCAAGCATAAATTCTTTGAACGTGATGCTAAGGTCGATTTGTCTTACATCCGTACCGTACTTAAAAACGAATACAACCTCTCCCCATCGACGGCATCAATAAACTACAGTCCGTTTGTCAATGAACCACGCAAGCAAGGAAGGCCATATCTGTTCAAAAGAGAATTGTTTACCAAAGACATTTCAACCACCAATATTTTACCATTTTAAAAACGCATTCAAAGATGGGTCACTCCTTCGGTTTGATAACTTCTGTTTGTTTGGTTTTTTGTTTGGACTTTAATAATCCAAAATTTTCGCCGGTTTTTAAAAGTCTGTTTTGTTTGTTTTTTTGTTTGACCTCCCAAACAAAATCACGTTTGTTTGACTTTTGTTTGACAATTTGTTTGTTCCGAAACCCCTGTTTTTATTACTATTCTGTTACTTTCTAAACAATTAAACAAAATATAGAAATAAGAGAAAATACAACATAGGTATACGCATGTATGAATAGCTTGGACACAATGTTTTTGTTTTTTTGTTTTTTCGGTCTTAAAGTTCATCCTGTCATACTGTTACATACAAACAATTGGTTTTTCCTGATTTTTAAAATGTTTTTATGGACAAGCACATCAAAAAACTCAACGAAATGATCCGGCAGGATCTTTTTAACAGATATCCGAACACGCCCCCGGGCGCATTGGAAAATCTCGGAAAAATATCCGTCAATTCTGCAAACTCATTAACCAAAGCCATAATCAGATTCATCAAACTGAAGGGATACCATGCTGCAAACATTAAGGTCACAGGCAGATTGGTTGACCAAAGGGTAACCTATACCGACATCCTTGGAAATAAAAGGCAGATGGGCTCCTGCAAATACATCAAATCCAGCATGGAAGTCGGCACAGCCGATATTTCTGCAACAATAAAAGGCTTGACTGTAATGATTGAAGTCAAGTGGGGTAATGACAGGCAAAGTGAAACCCAGAAGAGATATCAGGCCCGGATTGAAAAAGCCGGTGGAATATACCTGATCATCCACAAATTCGAAGAGTTCTACGAGTGGTATATGGTAAAATTTCCTGACTGATGGCGCTGGAGGTAACCTATATCGGCAAAAAAAAGTGTTACAGCTTTGAGAAAGGCAACCGGTTTTTTTCAATAGCAGGAATCGAATATGAAATCCTTGGTTCCGAAAGCATCATAGGCGATGATTCATGGCGAGGGGTAAAACACAAATTCAAAAAAAGATTTCCCGGCCCTGAGGATGACAAAGATGATAGATGGGAAGCGCCAATGGCAGTTTTAACAAAGAAAATATTAGCCGATCAACATGTCAAAAAAGATCACATATAATTGGCTATTGTAGTCTTTTACTCTGGATTTTCTTTACTTTTTCGAGCTCTTTAATAAATAGATACATGGTAGAAGAAGGATTGTTAAACGGTTCTAATTTTTCAGCCCGTTCACATGCTTTGGAGCAATTTTCATATAATTTGTCTTCGAGTTGCTTATCAATTATGCCTTTTTTGTAATTATTTCTGTTTCTGTTACTCAATTGTTTGATGCATTCGTTTGTAGATATATGGGCTGTTTGAGTTTTGTAATGCAAGAAAAACCATAACTCGATTGATGGATTGGATGCAATTAACTCAGCCGATTTAATTTCTTTTAATTTTTCAAGTGTCTCCGGTACATCTGCATCGTACATTAAAAAATCTTTGTCTTTTTCGTGCGTAGGCATGCTTTGTTTGTAATTCTTAATAATCCGATGTGTAATTTTATTCCCAACTATTTTTGATACAATTTCGATAGGAATGCGGTATTGTGAACGAAGAAAAGAAACATATGCTTCTTCTGTTTCACCTTCGCAGAAAACCCAATAGTGCGGGTTTATTCTTTTGCCTTTTGATGCTGCGCGCTTATTAACCATGAAGTAAAGCTTTAATTTTTTCCTGCGAATCATTGACAAATGGCACTGCATCAAAGCGACCCTGCAAATATGCTTTTTCTAAATCCATGGTATCGCGAAAATCACTGTAATCGTAAAGCGAACACAAATCAGTTGAGCCATCAGGCTTTTTGCTGACAAAATAGATTTGATCCTTTCTGAATTTTTTAAGATCTAAAAAGCGGGTGTTGTGTGTAGTATATAAAAGTTGAGCTTTTTCGCCAGTCCTGAATATATTTAATAGATATTCAATGATTTTTGGATGCAAACTATCTTCAATCTCATCTATCAAAAGTACTTTATTGTTCTTAATAACATCGAGTATGGTAAGCATAATAAAGAACAGTTTAATAGTACCCTGCGATTCTTCAGTAAGAAAATCAAAAGGTATTGATGGGGATGTTTTGTGGAAGGTTTTTATTTGCAAATAGTCCTGAACTGCATCTTCAACTGTGAGAGTCATGGTGTCCGCATCAGCTTTGTAATGTTTCCCTGGTTTCTTTAATACTTTAATTTTAACATCCACAATATCACTATCAGCAATTTTCATTGCTTCAATCAGTTGATGTTTGTTCTCGTTCGAAAGGGTCTCAATGGCCGAAACTCCAAATCCGATGTTATCCAAAATAAATTTACTGTGGAAATAATTGAATATTTCTTTACCAATTTCCCGGTCCATTTGACTTGCTCGTGAAATATACAAGGTTTTATCGGAAGTGTTTTCTGCCACATCCATTGGTCTTTTAATCTGTTCTCCAAACGAATATTTTTCCTTTTTGCTCTTGCCCAGTCGCTCATCGCGTGTAAATATTTTAGTAATTCGACCTTTGGGGTAATAATACAAACTTTCTGTCAAAATTTTATGCCGCGTTAGCGAAAAAGCATATTCGTATTCAATGCCGTTGTTTATAAAGCGTATGAAGTAATTGCTTGGCTTGTTGTCATAACCATTGAATTTGAAAGGTCTAAAATTATAAACCGTATTTTCGTTATGCCTATGGGATTCAAATACCATAGCATGGCAAAATCGGATAGCTTTTATAATGTTGCTTTTACCCGCCGCGTTAGCCCCATAGATAGCAATGGTTTTTAATATATTGGTTTTATTTTGCTCAAATATATTGTTAGTCAGAGCCTTAGTATTTGCTGATTTTATGTTTGCAGCCCTAAAATCAAGCACAATTTTCTCGCTAATAGAGAAAAAATTGCTAATATGTATTTCTAATACCATTTTAATAGGCTTATTTGTAATTTTTTTACAATAATAAACTATATAAATGATTTTTTTTACTTTTATCGTTTATTTTTTTTAAATAACCTTCCGATTGTCCGATTGTACACCTTAATTTATTTGCCAAACTTCATTAACCGTTCAATTTATTCTTTTGTCTCAATGATGGCGCAGGCCTTTTGTGGATGAGATTACAAAATTATATCCTTCAATAATAATTACTTACAGTCCCTAAATCGATCAGATTGTTATATTAATCATACTCCCCTCCCGCCCACCCCCTGGCTTTCCAAGCCAGTTGTCCTTTGTAGCAAGCCATTTCCTCCCCTCAGTAATACGAGTTGGGCTATATTAACATAACATGTAGTTATAGTACAAGCCACTGCATTTTTATTTTCTCGGGTGTGCCTTGTCCTATAACCAAATTATGTTAAATATCCCTTAGCAATACGAGCAGTTTGAGAGGGTGCTTTTCCAACGGTGTCCGTCACCAGCATGACGGGCAGATTGAGTTTGCTGCCTGCGTTAGTGGTTTATTACCATTCGCGGCTTGCACAGTCTTGGGCTGTTGTTGGCACAGGCTTTTCAATAAGTTACTCCACCAGCCCAATCCTCGCCGCTCATTGCCCTTGACCTGGCTTTACCGGCAGCATAGGTCCGCCAGCATACGTCACTGCCTGTCCCCGTTAAAGAAAAAACGGAGGCAGGCATCAGTTTGCATATTCCGGTTGAAAATCCTGGTTGGTCAACATACTGCACCGCTCATTCCGGTGGTTTGCCTGAAAAGCGGCAACCACCTCCATTCGGGTACAGCAAGTTGCCCTTAATTTCTATTCAATCCGGCAACGTTTTTCAGTACCACGGGTTTCGGCAGCGCATTTTACCTCGTTAAAGGTGCATTATGCAATACCGGCCAACACCAGCAGGTCGTTCCCGGGCTTCATGTGTCCGCTTCATTCCGCGTCAGTCGGCATACAAATGTTAATCCATTAATCAACATTCTCCTTGCCGCCGGACGCTCCATTTGCTGCCACAGCAAGCCCTTCACTCCCCAACCGCTCACTGCTTTGAGGTCGCGCCGCAGCGTAATAACAAAACAGTCGTTCAACGCAAACAAAGCTGCCGCGCAGCCCTCTCAGAGTTCGCTGCATATTCCCTGTTATTTCCGGTATCGCATAAAGCACCCACAATTACCCCCTCCGTACTTAAAAAACCGGCAAATGCCCTGCCTTGTGCTTTGACGAGCCAGACGAGTGTCCTTTGCAGAATCCACATCCCGGACTTCCGACCATTCCGCCGCCAAAAAGTTTAAAGAAAAAGAAACATATTGGCAGCGGACTTTCGATCACCTGCTGCACCACTCAAGCTGATAATTTTTCAGCCATCGCCCGCAATTTCATTCCAATACTCATTTTTCACCTGGCTCCGCCTTCAAAATTTCAGCTTTTCGGGCCCAGCAAGTGATCCTGGCAAGCTATCCTTCTGCCATCAGCCAACCAGCGGAAAGAAATGGCCGCCGGTTAGCCCCGCTGTCTGTTCTCAGTAATCCAAGCCATCTCCTGCCACCTATTGCACGCCTCGTGCCTCGGGTGCAATCAATGGCAGTTGATATTCCAGCTTTCAGCTTGACACCAGGCTTGAATTTCTTCCATCTTTTTTCAACAATTAACAAAATGCATAAACCTTTCAACAATCTATTGAATTTGGTATTACCTTTATCTCGTATATGTACAAAATTTCATATGAAATTTCCATGAGCGATTAATGGCACACCAACCGGGAATGAATATTAGGCGTTAAATTTACGGGGTCGAACCGTAAATTCATCGAAAATGAAAGAAGAAATCAGATTCGCCCAGGTTGTAAAGGTTGGCTGCGGTATAGATGTTCACAGGGACATCATTGTAGCCACGATACGCAAAAGCAACGACGAGTATTTAACTCGTGAATATGGAGCCTACACAAGTTCTTTGACAAGTTTGAGAGATTGGTGCAAAACAGAGCATGTTACTCATGTGGCAATGGAAAGCACGGGTGTTTATTGGAAGCCTGTCTTTAATGTTTTGGAAGAAGACTTTGAAATCATTCTGGTAAATGCCCGGCATGTCAAAAATGTCCCGGGGCATAAAACAGACAAAAAAGACAGCATCTGGATAAGTAAACTTTTACTCAGTGGATTGCTCAAAGGCAGCTTTATCCCTCCAGTTGATATCCGTGAACTTCGCGATTTAGTGCGCTACAAGAAAAAAGTAGTAGCACAGGCGGCCAGCGAACAGAATCGAATCATAAAAATACTGGAAGATGCTAATATAAAACTTTCCAGTGTGGTTAGTAAGGTTGATGGTGCAGTTGGGACAAAGATTATCAATAGTTTGATACAGGGTCAGACAGATCCGGATGAACTGATAAAATTTTACCATGGAAAGATGAAAGTCAGTAAAACCGAATTCAGGATGGCCTTGGAAGGACGAATAAGCAATCACCATCGCATGATGCTACAGTTTCATCAAGACAGTATTGCCGATAAAGAGAGGCTTATTGAACGGATAGATGCGGCAATTGAAGTGGCAATCAAAGCCTACCAAGTTGAAATTGATTTGCTTCAGACCATCCCCGGTGTAGGTAAAGACAGTGCCATTAGCATTATCAGTGAGATTGGAGTTGACATGAGTAAATTTCCGAATGAAAATCATTTGAGCAGTTGGGCAGGTGTGAGTCCCGGAAATAATGAAACAGGCGGAAAAAAAAAGTAACAGGCATAATACATGGCAACAAATATATACAAAGCACAGTGGTAGAATGTGGTTGGGGAGCAACCAGGAAAAAGGATGGTTTTTTAAAACGCAAAT
>CAISJJ010000134.1 GCA_903885595.1 uncultured Bacteroidales bacterium | reverse complement strand
CTTATCAAAAAATTCACCAGCCATTTGTGCGTTTGATTACGTTGATGCAGCGGATAATTCGGTTCTTGTGCTGGCCTCCAATCTCGAAACCGGCGATTTTATAGAGGTTTTCAGCAATGGTTCAACCCTAAGCTATCCAAATTATTCGAAGATGGATGACCAGATCATCTTTTCCACACTCTATGAGGGATCATCGGTCATCGCCTCGCTTCCAATGGCATCAGACAAAATTCATCCCGCTTCAACAAGTGCAAGTCTGCTCATTTCCGAAGCCAAATGGGGGGTATGGTATGCACAGGGCAACCGAACGATTGGGGTTCCGGAAGTAAAAAATCAGATTGGAATAACAGTGTATCCGAATCCTGTGCATGGAACAATTAACGTATTATTTGAAAAAACACTGACAGAGCCTTATACAATTACGGTTTTTGACAGTCGGGGGTTGCTTGTGAAGTCAGCAATTTTTCCAGCTTCAGCTGTTGCAACAATCGATCTTTCCGGATTTGTAACAGGCCTTTACCTCTTGAAGGCATCCGGCAAAGATTTTTCGGCGACCCGGAAGGTTTTGGTGAAATAGAGAAAGGAGCGCATGATTGATTAAAATGTTATATTTGTTATATTCTAATCCGTTATCCTATGAAAAAATTCACCTGTCTGCTCCTTATGGGTATTATTCTGCTCGTAAGCTGTAAAAAGAAAAACTCTGAATTTGTTGACCCTGATCACATCCAGCAGGAACTCTGGTACATTTATTCTGCCGACAACAATGATTCCCATTTCAGCGTGCGGTTTTATGATACTGATTGGTATACCCGCGTGATTCTTGCTTCTCCAAGTTATGTAACCTTAAACGGTTACAGCATGAACCTGAACACTATTAATTCATTTTACGAGTCAAATTATGACAATGAACAGATTCCGTCAGGAACCTTCGTTTATTCGGACCCATGGAAACGGGTCTACACCAACACGGCAAACCTGGAACGACAAATTGAATTGCCAGCGATAGATACACTGTTTAAAAACAAGGACAATGTAATTACCTGGCAAGGCGCACCCTGTGGTGGTGGCAATGAATCAATTACAATGCACGTTGGGATTGTATTACCTGTTGCTGAAGTCACAACAAACCAGGCAGGCGCAACGTCGCTTACGATCCCAGCCGGAGCATTATCGGTTTGGAATTCGGGGGTGCCGATCAGGATAAGAATCGACCGGCAATCAACTTTACCGCTCCAGCAGGGAACCAGTGCAGGAGGCAAAATAATCACGCGATATGAATCGGTGGTTAAAAAGGTGATGATTCAGTAATCAATAACCGGGATGCGGGATACCGGAAAGAGAAGCGTGATATAAGAAATTCATGAAATTACATCACTTCAACAATTAAACCTTTAAGGTATTCTCCCTCAGGGTGGCAGATGCCGACCGGATGATCGGGGCCTTGCGACAACTGGTGTAAAATTCTGACCTGGCGGCCGGTTTCGATTGCAGCAGATTGGATCGCTGAGCGAAACATCTCCCTTGAAATTGGTTGAGAACAGGAAAAAGTAAATAGCAATCCCCCTGGATTTAAAAGTTTCATGGCTGCAACATTGATGTGGACATATGCGTGCAGGGCATTGTTAGTCACGTGATGTGTTTTCGCAAAGGCCGGAGGATCAAGGATGATCATATCGTATTTTTCACCTGTTTCAACTAGATGCTGTTTGATATCTGCCACAAATGACTTGTGCCGACCCTGGTCACACCCATTTATACGGATGTTTTCTTCAGTCCAGTCTATTGCCATCCTTGAACTGTCAACGGAATGCACCAGGGAGGCTCCTCCCTTCAATGCATACACCGAAAAGGCGCCTGAATAACAAAATGCATTCAACACCTTTTTATCTTTCGCATAAAACTGTGCAAACATCCGGTTTCCCCGCTGATCAAGGAAGAAACCGGTTTTTTGTCCACGGATAAAATCAACTGTAAAGCGATGGCCTGTCTCAAGAATTTCTACCGGGCCTGACGATCCGAAGAGAAAATGGTCGGAGGAAATAGATGACTGGCAGGTTGGAGAAGCGGCAGAAAGGTGGACTGGCGGACTGGCAGACTGACGGACTGTGGCAATGGCACCTTTTTGATCTGCTGAGTTTCCTGTTTTAAGAAAAAGTTTGGAATTACGGGTTATGAGTTTTGACTTTTCCATTGTCTCGGAGCTCTTGTCGTAAACGGCGAGGAGTTTGCTTCCATACAACTCCACCAACGTATCTGTAAAAACAGGCAACAACCGTTGCATCCCGATTGAGTGTACCTGAATAACAGCCACCCCGTTGTAATAGTCGATTATCAAACCTGGCAACATATCTCCTTCGGAGAAAACAAGGCGATATGCATTTGTGATGGATCCTCTGGTGAGTCCAAGCCTGTCCCTTAATTCCCATGCTGATTTCAACTTTGCTTTCCAGAAACCATCCTTTGATTCGGCCGCAACAAACGAAAATATTTTAACAGCAATGGATCCCGGCAGATAATGACCTAAGGCAAGAAATTCATTATGCGCGCTTCTAACCTCGACGATATCCCCTTCCCGTGGCGCTCCTTCTGTTTTTCCAATGGCACCTGAGAAGATCCAGGGATGAAAGCGTTTAACTGCAGCCTCTTTCCCAGGCTTCAGAATAATTTTTACTAAACAGGTCATTTCGTATATTTTTTGGTAAAGTTACTGTTAGTTGACAAATTCCTTTAGAAACTTTTTGGCAGCTACCAGAAATGAGGAAATTAGTTTATTAAAATATTTCTGATTTTATTCGTAATTTTGTAAAAATTCAAATCCACGACAAATGAAAAAGTATTTTTTGCTTTTATTGATCCCTGTGTTTTTCGCATGCGGCCGTGCAGCGGAGAAAAAAGCCCAGGAATTGCAGGCTAAATCTGACAGTCTGCTTAGCCAAACCATGCAAAAGGATGAAGCTATCAACGAATTTATCCGCTCCATCAACGACATCCAGGGAACACTGGACACAATCAAACAAAAGGAAAACATCATCAATCTCACTACTGACCGTGGCGGTGAATTAAAACTGTCGGCCAAGGAACAGATAAAAAATGATATCCAGACTATCTACAGTCTGATGCAAAAAAACAAGGAAACCATCGGCGCTCTGTCTAAGAAACTGAAAAACGCCAATATGAAGGTAGACGAACTGAACAAAATGGTTGAACGCCTTAACAAGGATCTTGCCGACAAGGCTTCACAAATTGAGGATCTTCGTACAAAGCTGGCTAAACTCAATGCCTCGTTTGAAATGGCTAACCTGAAAATCGACACACTGTCCCGGACCGTGAAAGATCAGGGTTCCCAGATCAATAATCAAACGCAAACAATTGCATCTCAGGATGAAGCCCTGAACTCAGCCTATTACGTAATTGGCACCAACAAGGAACTGAAAAAGAGCTCGGTTATTAAAAGCGGTGAAATTCTTTCTGATTTCAACAAAGAGTTGTTCACAAAGATCGACATACGCAAAGTGACTGAAATTTCGATCCTGAGCAAGAAAGCAAAGATCCTGTCAAATCACCCATCAAGCGCTTATAAATTCACGGGTGATAAAAAGGTGATCCAGTCACTCCAGATCCTCGATTACAAGGCTTTTTGGTCGAATTCAAAATACCTGGTTATCGTTGTTGATTAAGATGTTTTAAAATTATTGAAAAGGGGGCTCGTCAAGGGTGCCCCTTTTTTATTGATCTTTGCCGGGCAATTTACCTCACCCCCGACACCCCCTCTCCTCAAGGAGAGGGGGACGTTGGTACGGTTAAAAAAATAATAATCATGCGAAATACTATTTTTTATTTAGTTCTGACCTTTTGTTTCACGGTTAGTTCGCAGGCTCAGAAAAGTGGAGCCGGTCAGTTTAAAATTGCTTTCTACAATACTGAAAACATTTTTGACACCATTGATGATCCAAATAAAAGTGATGAGGATTTTTTACCTGGGTCAAAGGTTGCATGGACGAGTGAGCGGTACAACCATAAACTTACCAACATTGCCAGGGTATTGGTTGGCATCGACAGCATTAATCTGCCTGCAGCAGTCGGGCTTGCCGAGGTAGAGAACATCATGGTTTTGAATGACCTGATCACCAAAACCCAATTGCAAAAAGGAAACTACCAGGCAATCCTGGAAGAGGGCAGCGATCCGCGGGGCATCGATGTTGCATTGCTTTACCGGAAAGATTTGATGCAATACATCGGCCACCAGGCCTTTCCTTCAGCATTGTCTTTTAAAACACGTTCCGTTTTATATGTTCGCCTTGCTGATGCAAAAAAAGACACTTTTCATCTATTTATCAATCACTGGAAATCACGTTCAGGAGGGGCAGCCGAGACTGAACCTCAGCGTATTGAAAATGCTGTCACCTTAAAACATCTTACAGATTCTGTTATGGCGAAGAATCCCAATGCCAACATTGTGATCATGGGAGATTTCAATGATGAGCCTGATAATAAAAGCCTTGCAGAAATAATGCATGCTGGCCAAACAGACAAAAAACCATCTCCATCCCGGTTATATAACCTGATGTGTGAACGCTTTCTGAAAGGGGAAGGCACCCTGTATTATAAAGATTGGGACATGTTCGATCAGATCATTGTTTCAGGAAACCTCCTCATAAAAAAGCGCAAGGGAGCTTATATTCTTCCACCTTACGCTTACATCTTTAAACCTGACTGGATTTTGTATAAAAACAAAAAAGGAGAATTACTGCCAAACCGCACTGCCGGATCAAAAGAATATTTTGGGGGATTCAGCGATCACCTGCCGGTATATACCGTTGTAAATTATTAATTTACGTGATAAGTCAACAGAGAAAATTGGCAAGTTAGCAAGTTAGCAAGTTGGCAAGTTGGCAAGCTGGCAAACTGGTAAGCTGGTAAGCAGGTAAGCAGGTAAACAGGTAGATGAGTATTGGGCTTGCTGTCTATACTATTTATACTTATCAGTTGCAGGTTGCCATTTGTTATTTGACAGGTTTATTTTCTTTCGGCGGCGCTGAATAGTCTACCTCCTGCAGCAACCGGCCATTTTCATCAAAAAACCGCCATTTGCCCACACGCATATCCTGCTTATAAAATCCCTCGTATCGCACTTTCCCATTTTCGAAATAGGTTGTTCTTTTACCATCCGATTTACCCTTCACGAATATACCATCACTCCATACTTTCCCATTTTCGTACCAGTATGTCCATCTGCCCTCCCGTTTGTTGTCCTTGTATGTACCTTCCATCTGGGCCTGTTTACTGGGATAATAGGTGGTTTCTTTAATAAGTTCACGATTTTCACCTTTTCCAATATAGACACAAACACGCTTTGGGGATCCATCTTCGTAGGTTTCTTCAACCTCCTTATGTTCAATCCGGCATGAAGAAATGGTGAAAATCAGAAGAGAAAAAAGTAAGATATTTTGTTTCATCTGTCAATATTTATTTTTTAGTACATGAACAACGATTAATGAATATCGAATCTTGATCAACAAATTGAGAATGTTGAAATAAAGATTCACTGCACCTAAACCTTAAATGTTAATCTCCGGCCTTTTCGGGATTCATCAAACCGTCCCTGATTAAAAACCAGGTGGCCATTCACCCAGGTATGGGTAATACGCGATTTGAAGGTAACACCCTCAAAGGGAGACCAACCGCATTTGTATAAAATGTTCTCTTTTTCTACAACCCATGGATTGTCCGGATCGACCAGGACAAGATCGGCAAAATAACCTTTTCGGATGAAGCCCCTGTTTTGAATCCTGTAAATAATGGCAGGACCGTGACACATTTTTTCCACAATTTTTTCAAGTGAAATCTTTCCCAGCTGATAAAAGCCCAGCATAGCTACCAGGGAATGCTGAACAAGGGGGCCGCCTGAAGGGCAGGCATTGTAAAAATTATCTTTTTCCGATCTGAGATGCGGAGCATGATCGGTAGCGATGATATCGATTTTATTGTTTATCAATCCGGTGAAAAGGCCGTCACGGTCTTTTGATGCCTTGATGGCAGGATTCCATTTGATCAGGGATCCGAGATCCTGGTAATCACGATCATCGAACCAAAGATGATGAATACAAACTTCACCGGTGATTTTTTTTTCCTCCAAAGGAAGATCATTATGCAGCAGGTTGAGTTCCTTTGCTGTAGACAGGTGCATCAGGTGAAGCCTTGCATTATGCTTTACCGCCAGAGATACCGCCTTTTGGGATGATGTGTAACATGCCTCTTCACTTCGGATCAACGGATGAGAGGCAACCGGGATATTTTCACCAAATTGCCCGGTGAAATGATGGAGATTATGCTTTATTATGGACTCCTCTTCAGCATGAACACCGATAAGCAAGGGTGATTTTTCGAAAATCGAATTAAGACTTTCCTGGTTATCAACCAACATATTGCCGGTTGAGGCCCCCATGAAAACCTTCAATCCACAAATCTTTGAAGGATCCGCTGCAGTAATTTCCGAAAGGTTGGCGTTGGTTGCTCCCAGGAAAAAAGAGTAGTTGGCCAGTGCTTTTTCAGCGCCAAGTTTATACTTTTCCTCAAGGAATTCGAGGGTTGTCGCGTTTGGTTTTGTATTTGGCATTTCCATAAAGGAGGTTACACCACCCGCTACTGCTGCCCTGCTTTCTGATTTCAGGTCTCCCTTTTCGGTCAATCCGGGTTCGCGAAAATGTACGTGGTCGTCGATAATTCCGGGTAAAAGATAACACTCTTTGGCATCAATGATAATTGTGCCTTCAGGCATAGTTAAACCATCGGGTGCTTTTCCATGGAAAATCTCGGCTATTATGCCATCATGAATCAGCACAGCTCCTGAAAACCTGCTGTTTTCATTTATGATCAGTGCGTTATGAATATAATATGAACTGTTCATTTATCAACAATTTGGACACTCCACAACACCCTGTCAGGGTGCAGGACCCGTCGGGGTTGTACGAGAAAAAAAACTAAACGGGGCGGGATTTGTGATGTATAAAAAGGCTTCGCCATCGAAGACTGATGACACCTAAAACGGCCTCCTTAAAAATACCTTTGCTCATTTTTGATTCGCCCAGGGTACGGTCTGTAAAAATAATCGGAACCTCAACGATATTGAAGCCGAGTTTCCAGGCTGTATATTTCATTTCGATCTGAAAGGCATAGCCGGTAAACCGAACCTTGTTTAAATCGATGGTTTCCAGTACTTTTCGTGCATAACACTTAAACCCGGCCGTAGTATCCATAACCTTCATACGGGTAATAAACCGCACATAAATTGAAGCCACATACGACATTAAAACCCTGCCCATAGGCCAGTTAACAACATTTACTCCTGTAATATAACGTGATCCGATAACCAAGTCGCCCCCCTTATTCTTAGCTGCATCATACAGTGCAAGAAGATCATCAGGATTATGGGAAAAATCGGCATCCATCTCAAAGATGAAATCATAGTTGCGTTTCAATGCCCATTTAAACCCATGAATATAGGCAGTTCCCAGTCCAAGTTTACCTTTGCGCTCTTCAATAAACAGCCGGTCTGGAAAAACGGGAAGAAGCGATTTAACTATGGCTGCCGTTCCATCGGGTGAATTATCTTCAACAACTAAAAGATCGAATTCCTTTGGCAGGGAAAACACCTTGCGCACGATGCGCTCGATGTTATCCTTTTCATTATAGGTAGGAATGATTACCAGGCAATCTGACACAAACCGACGTATTAATTATGAATAATAATTTCAAAGATAACGAAAAGGAGAACCCGGTATTGCGCCGGGCCCCCGTTCATGTTTACTTAATCATTAATTTTTTCCCGAGGTCCCCTTCTGATGTCCTTAATCTCATAAAGAAAAGTCCGGCCGGAACCCCAACATTTGACACCCTGACCGAATTGGTCCCTGTCATTGTTGTTACCTTCGATTGCCATACAACCCTGCCATCAAAACTCATCAGTTCAAGGCTTACCGGTTCGTTTCTTTTAGCCAGGAATCCCACAGTGAATGATCCGTTTGAAGGGTTCGGGTAAACCGAAAGACCTGATATCAGGGTATTTTGTTCACTGATCCCTGTATGCGCCTTGAAGGTAATGCGAACCGTATCGGACTGGAGGCCATATTGATCCGTTACACGGCAATAAACCTTTTTTGTGCCAAACCCAACCCCAGAAGAATCTACTTTAATGATCTGTGATAAATCGCCAGTTGACCAAACATAAGCATCAAATTGTTTGGCATCAAGTGTCACCGTGTCACCAACAAAAACAGCGGTGTCAGGGCCCAGGTTCAGGATTGGACGTTCACTTATCGGTATAGCCAGGTCAAACCGTTTTTTAAACTCCTGGTAAAAAAGGTTGGCAACTACCGCATTATGAATAACAATGGTATTTTCATCATTAACGGTATTTGCTGCATCACTCCAGTTATGGGAACCTGTCCATACAAATGGATCAGATGATACATCCGATTGGTCAATAATCATACTTTTGCTATGAAGCATACCTTGTTCATTATATTCCTTAAAATTATTGCCCAGGGCATTCCCCAAGGCTTCAACAACCTGAGATGAAGTCGTCCGACTGCTGATTACAACCTTCGATCCCACACCTGCCTGTGTACGGTCGATAATTGCATCGCTTATGACTGTCCGGGTCATCAGCATGGTTCCGATTTCCAGATCTGTGTTGGCTTCTTCAATATGTGAAATTATCTGACCAGTCACACCATCACTCGGGCTGAAATAGACCTCAACACGGTTTCCAGCAATAATCAGTTCATGTGGCGTGTTATCGGATTTTGCCGAGCCGAATTTTGCGTTGGCAGGATCAGGGGTTGCAGTTGAAGATCCGAACATTTCATTAAACTCAAGTGTATACACCTTTGCAAGGCTGGCATCCTGGATAAAGAGTACATTGTTTGCGTCGGTATTGATATTCTGATCAGTCCAGTTGCATGACCCAGTCCAGACAATCGGATCATTCGGGTTGGCGGAATTTCCGTCAATCACCATAAATTTATTATGCATAATGCCGGAAGTTTCCGGCCGGGCAATTACGCCAATCCCAGGCACCAATTCCTGTATTGCAGAATTATTAGTGCTTCCATCGGTGACAACCCTAACGGTGACTCCCCTGTTGAATGCTGAATTCATTGCGCTATAAATGGGAGAAATACCTTCAACATTGAAATTGTAAATAGAAATATCTACCGAAAATTTTGCACGGTTGATATAGGCAATACAGGTGTCGTCAACTGCCCTGTATATCTGGATAGCTTTGGTTCCTGTTGAAACAGTGGTATCGACCGGTCTTGTAAAATAGGTCTTGATATTACCCGAGGAGATGGATCGTGTTATAAAAGGCTTTAGTCCGGACCATGCGGTATCCTGCGATGTAACAGAAAAGGCCTGTACATAAATCAAATCTGAAGGGTTTAGGCCTGAAATACTGATTGCGTGGTCGGTGCCTGTGCCGGCGACGCTTTGGTGGCCAAGTTCGAGTTGGGGAGTGCGTCCATAAAACAGTTCCGTGGTTCCGGCAATATTGGTCACCCAGGCTAATGAAAAACCAGTGGTACTAATATTACTGATTGTCAATGGCGTGGTAAAAAGAATGGAACTCTTGGCAACGATATCGGCTGTATCTCTTAGCAGCAACTGGTAACCGGCATTGGGATCAGTATAATGAAACTGGGAACAAATACCAGTTATGGTAACTTCATCTGTAGGAATGATTTTCCCAACCAGGTTTGAAAAAGTATTCACCCGCACCTGGGCGGTTTCGCCATTCGCAGTAACATTATAATTGGTATTTCCGGCAAAAACCCCTCCCCCGTTGCCAAAAGTCACATTCAGCATTTTTACAAGTTCGGCTTCATATGGTTCACTCATCTGTCCCGGCGTTATGACCTGAGGTTCAGGAAGTGGTCGGGGCGCAATCGTAGTAAATGAGGTGACCGGATCAAGTTCAAGCAATTGGTTATAGTTTTTCAACACTCCGGTAACACTGATGGAATCACCCCTCAGAACAGCAGTAAAAGCGCCACCTTTATAGGCAGCAATTCCTGCAGTTGCATCTTGCAAATACCGGATAGCATTACCAAGTTCTAAGCCATTTGTTACAACCCCTCTAACCGTAACTGTTGCGCCCACACCCATGGCCCGGGCTTCGGCAATGGTGTTTTGTGAAAAGACCTGCAGTCCTGCAATCACAATGCAAATAAATGATAATACTATTGTTTTCATATTTTGTTTTTATTGGTTTATGCTTGCTTTTGTGTTCAAGTGATTCCGTAGCCTGATGGCATGTGAGTCTGGGCACCAATCGGAGTCCTCTTGCTCTCTTGCTAATAACTCAACGCAATTGATGCATTAAAGGTTCTTCCGTTGCCAAAGAATACTCCCGCTGAAGCGGCATCGAAATTTCGTGTTGAGGTTGAATAAGAGTCGTTATTCTGACCGTCAGAAATATATTTCCGGTCGAGCAGATTCAGCACGCTGGCGCGTATATCGAGTTTAAAATGGTTAAAGGTAAACCGGTATCCGGCATTCAGATCGATCAGGTAATAAACTGGCAGCATCCACGAATCGCGTGGGTTACCATTTTCATCAAGATAATTGTATGACGGATCATTCGGATCGGGACCAAGCGTAATCGGATCAAACTGGGAATAGTTCTTGGCAAACACCGTGAAACTTCCTGAGACATACAAGTATTTTATAATCTCCCATCTGACACTTTCCATGAGTTGAACCTGAGCAGCATCGCCAACATGAACCCCGCGGGCATCAAAATACCGTGTTGTCAGAAGTTTGTTGTTATCATCATAAACATAAACTGAATCTCCTGAAGTCCAGCGCCAGTCGCCCCAGGCAAACACCTGATCCCATTGTAATGACGGAATTGGTTTCCATCCGAATTCAAGTTCAATTCCCTTATGCAGTGCATCTATTCCATTAATGTTATAGGAATAGGCCACGTCTTCGATCGTAACCTTTGATGCGACATCCAATGGCCTGTTTTGCCAATAAGTAAGGTACCCATTCACATTGATGGCAATTTTCTTCGTATTGAAACTGTATCCAACTTCGAGCGCCTCGATGATTTCATTTTTTATCTCCCGGAACATTTTATTGCTGTTATCAAAAACGTTGGCGAAGCGTGGCGCCTTTGATAAAAATCCAAGGTTCAGAAAGATGTTGTTCTTTGCATCAATATTGTAATTAGCACCACCCTTTACAGTAAAACCAGGCAACCACTTCCATTGAGTGTGGGTATATCTGGCTTGTTTTGAATTGATGTCATAAGCGGTAGCATTGGTGATATAGGATGTATCTGCACCCGCATTACTGATCACGTAGGTGGTATCGTGCGAAGTATAATGAGAATATCCGGCTGTATCAGCATAATAGGTTAGGTTTTCGGATCCGTTGTAATAAAAGACATCCCCCAGACCAACGGCTTCAGAATAAATAGTTTTATCGATTACCAAATCCTGTTTACGAAAATAGTCAATGCGCTGATATCCTGTCAATGCTGAAGTGAGATTGAGAAAGGCAGTCCAGTTTCCTTTTTTAAATTCTAACTGGGCGAAAAGTCCTCCCCACCGCACCAAAGCATCATTATTGTAAATAATTTTATCATCAATCCCCAGATGCTCTTTTTTATACCTGTTGGCGTTTGAATTATCAAGAAAATAATTACCACCAAGGAGATCATACACCGTACGATAGTGTTCGCCACGATACGTTCTTAAATCAATACCGCCGGATAATGTCAGATTCGGATTAATTTCAAGGTTAATGGTTGACAGCAAACCAAACCAATAGTGATTGTTATTGCTGCTCCGCAAAATTGCGAGCGCTATATTATCCGGATTTAGTCCGCTGCTATTCCGGTTATTGTCATATTCTGTCTGAAAATTAACTTGTCCGTTGATTGGATCAGTAAAAAAAGTTGAACTTCCGGGTGTCCCGTTTTTATCGGTTCTGGCAGTTCCGGTTCCCCCGCCCTGCCCAAAGGAGGCGTAAAGAATATTGGACCAGTAGAACTTTTCGTTTATACGCCAGAAGTCGCGAAGGCTTATTTGAGGTTTAAAATAAAAGTTCATTGCCGAAGATAAACTTTCGGGCTCTCCCGAATAAACCGGATTGTCAATTGAGCCTGTCCAACGGTTAAGATATCCCCAATTCGGATTATAACGGACCCCATAGGAATTGCCTGTTTTCGATGTATCGACCCCCAATTCCGCTGCATAATTTTTATCAAATGTTGCGATGGATTTCATGTATGAACGCTGGGCATGCTTTTGAGGGGCGCCCATAGCTGAAAAGGTAAGCAAATGATGCCCCAGCTTTTTATCGACCCGCAAATAGAAAAACCATCCCTTTGTCCAGGTATTATCAACCCAGCCATTGCCTTGCTTGTAGGAACCAGCCACCGTAACGCCCCATCCATGATTCATCAACCCGGTAGTTGCCCCGATAGAAGTTCGTAAAAAACCATCTGTTCCGACCTCCTGTTTCAAGGTACCGCCCAGATTGGCATCAATTCCTTTGGTAGTAATATTCATGGTACCCCCAACTGATGGAAGGGCAAGTTTTGATGCTCCAAGTCCACGTTGAACCTGTATGTTTCGGGTCACGGCATCAAGACCAAACCAGTTTGACCAATATACCCAACCGTTTTCCATATCATTCACCGGGATTCCGTCGATCATTACAGCCAGGTTACGCTGACTGAAGCCACGAATGTTAATGCGGGCATCCCCGTCACCACCTCCTTGCTGCGTGGCATATACACCGGGGGTTTTATTCAGAATCATTGGAATGTCTCGTGCAGCAAGTTCTTCCTGAAGTTTAATAGGCTGAACCGTAGAGAACGCAACCGGTGTTTCACGTGTTTTTGCAACATCCGCGATAACTTCAACTTCGGTGAGGGTCGGTGTTTTCAATTGAAAATTCTGAGTCTGTTCTGCTTGATTTACAGTGATATCTAATTCAACGGGTAAATATCCCACATATGAAACTTTAAGATGGTATTTTCCGGGGTCAACCTTAAGGTAATATCTTCCATCCATATCAGTGACCACTCCTTTTCCTTCGCCGTACAAAATTGTAGCGCCAATCAGGGTCTCACCGGAATTTGCATCAGTGACGACACCCCTTATCATGATTTTCTGGGAGAAAAGCAGCGTTGGAAAGATAAGTGCAAAGAATAAAATTGTAAAACGTTTCGTCATAGTTTTTTGGATTTTGTAGACAACGAGGATATCTTACCTGGACATGACTTGTCATGTCCCCTAAAATCTTCAATGGGATTGAAACGTAGATGCATGATAATTCATGTATCTACAAAGTGACATTATTGAACAATGATTTTTTTAATCGTTGATTGGTTGTCGCCAAATTTCACTTTGACCAGATAAACCCCCTCCGGAAGGTTATTCAGTAAAACCTTTACCTCCTCCTGACGAAGGTTGAAATCCTGGGAATAGACAGTTTGACCGACAATTGAAACAACAGCAACAGATGCAACAGGCATTTTTGCCTGAATCGTAAAGTGGTTATTAGTCACCGGGTTTGGCAAAATCACCACACTTTGGTCCTGCATAAGTTTTCCAATACCGGATGAGCCTTTACAATCACACCTGTGCTGACCAAGGCTGTCAAAAGTATTACCTGGCAGTGAATCGTATTCCAACTTTGCATTGAAACTGTTTGGATCATTTCCGGTCATGCTATCGCCATAATGGATCATAGTTTGACGATCGACACCGTGTTTTACCGTATGTTTGCGCACAAGCGTTTTGTTCAGGGTCATATATCGGCCAACTCCGGTCCAGTAAGGTTTCGTGTCAGTCCATGCTCCCAAAGTACCAGTTCCGCCGGCTTTAGGTTTTACTCCGATCTCACCAAAAATATCTATATCTACCCAGGTACCATTCGTTTGCTTTTTCTGGAGAGAAATGGCGTCATCGCCATTCCAGAACACAACATTTCCTCCCTGGGTTGGTGGTGTTGTATTGTATGCATAGGGAGCAAGCCAGGTGGCTTTTTTACGTAATGCAGGCCATACCATGGTATCCTGACCTTCAGGGATAGTATCCTGGATCATAACCATCACACCAAAGGCCGGAATCGTGCTGACTAATGGCAGTACATACTGCTTGTCCTGGTCAGAGTTTGTGGCTCCGTTCGACCAGCGGATAAGTCTGTAAACATTGTCAAGTGTAATCGATGCCTGCGTGGGATTGTAGATCTCCATTGATTTGTTGTTGTTCCAGCCTTCCACATATTCTGAAATAAAAAGGTCAGCACAGTCTGTTTGGGCAAAAATGGCACCAGCTGATAACAGTGCAGTAAAAAAGAGTACAAGTTTTTTCATATGATTAGATTAAAGGTTACTATGCGAAAATCGATAACAAAATTAAGAAAAGAAAGGACTTAAAATTTTCAGAGATCATTAAATGTTAGTAACTTTTAAAATTTGGAATGCTTCCAATCTGACAAGCGCAGCATTGATTTCAGGAACATCCCTGAAGGTCATGAATAACCTGTTTTTTTCCTCTGTCATTTTGCATCCGGAAGGGTTATTTTTCATGAATTCGAGGATAGCTGAGAATTGGTCTGACTGGAAATAGGCCGATTCAGGATTATTGATAAAATAGGCTGTCAGCCGCTGGTTTCTCAGCACCAGTTTCTCAAATCCAATGCTGCGGGCCAGCCACCGGAGGCGAATGGTTTGCAGCAACGATTCTGTTTGTTCCGGCACAGGACCAAACCGGTCGATCAGCCGTTCTCTGAATTTTATCAGGTTTGCATCCGTATCAATGGAATCCAGCTCCTTGTAAAGATTTAACCGTTCGGTGATGTTGGTAATATAATCATCAGGGATCAGAATTTCAAGATCAGTTTCTATGACGCAATCCCGTACATAAGAAGTAGGAATATCGGGGTGGAACAGATCTTTAAAATCAGTTTCCTTCAGTTCCAGCAATGCTTCGTCAAGGATTTTCTGGTACATTTCATAGCCGATTTCCGATATAAAACCACTCTGTTCAGCGCCAAGTATGTTGCCAGCACCCCGGATATCGAGGTCGCGCATTGCAATGTTAAAACCACTTCCCAGGTCGGCAAACTCCTCAATCGCCCGCAGTCTTTTTTTCGCTTCCTCGGTAAGTAACGACATCGGTGGCGCCAGCAAATAACAAAATGCTTTTTTATTTGATCGTCCCACCCTTCCGCGTAACTGATGGAGGTCGCTTAGCCCGTAATGGTGGGCATCGTTGATGAGGATTGTGTTTACATTCGAGATATCCAGGCCAGATTCAATAATTGTTGTGGCAATAAGTACGTCGTATTCACCTTCAATGAAATCGAGCATAACCTTTTCAAGCTTATGCCCCTCCATCTGCCCATGGGCTACCGCAACCTTAACCCCGGGAACCATGCGCTGCACCATCCCGGCAATGTCCATAATATTCACCACACGCGTGGTCACAAAAAAGACCTGTCCGCCACGCGAAACCTCGAAGATAATGGCCTCTTTGATAACCTCCTCACCAAATGGATGGATTTCGGTTTGAACAGGATAGCGGTTTGGCGGCGGCGTATTGATGATTGAAAGATCGCGGGCCCCCATGAGCGAAAATTGCAGCGTTCGCGGAATAGGTGTAGCCGTAAGGGTGAGGGTATCCACATTTACCCTGAGCATTTTAATTTTTTCCTTTGCTCCGACTCCGAATTTCTGTTCTTCATCAATGACGAGCAATCCAAGGTCCTTAAAAATAATATCCTTGCTAAGCAGCCGGTGCGTGCCGATCAGGATATCGATTTTCCCTTCCTCAAGTTCAGCTAACAATTTTTTCTGTTCTTTGGCCGATTTAAACCTGTTGATGTAATCAACCCTGCAGGGAAAAGCTTTCAACCGATCAGAAAATGTTTTAAAATGCTGCAAAGCAAGGATGGTCGTGGGAACCAGGATGGCTACCTGTTTGCTCTCCGCTACTACTTTAAAAGCCGCACGGATAGCGATCTCTGTTTTTCCAAACCCAACATCTCCGCATATCAGCCGGTCCATCGGATAGGTTTCTTCCAAATCCCTTTTAACATCAACTGTGGCCTTGATCTGATCGGGAGTGTCTTCATAAATAAAGGAAGCTTCAAGCTCTGTCTGCATATAGGTATCAGGAGAACAGGCCAACCCTTGCGCAGCACGCCGTTCAGCATACAATTTGATTAGTTCCTTGGCAATATCCTTGACCCGGCTCTTGGTTTTATTCTTGAGTTTATTCCAGACATCTGAACCAAGGCGGTTCAGCGAGGGGGCGGTGCCCTCCTTCCCGATGTATTTTGATATCCTGTGAAGTGAATGAATACTGACATAAAGCAGATCCTCATTTTTATAAATGAGCCTGATTGCCTCCTGTTCCTTCCCATTGTTGCTGATCTTTTCCAACCCATCGAACCGCCCGACCCCGTGATCGATGTGTGTTACAAAATCGCCCGGACGCAAATCATACAAATCTTTCAGGGTCAGGGCCTCCTTGGCCGTATACCCTTCACGCAGGTGGAATTTATGGTAACGCTCAAATATCTGGTGGTCGGTGTAGCAGGCAATCTTCAGGTCGTTGTCGATGAAACCTTCGTGGAGGGAGAAATTCAGGGTAATGTGCAATGGTTCATCCGGGACACGGGACACGTGACGCGGGACAACTGACGAAGCCTCCGGAACACGGGACACGGGACGCGGGACAGTGTCAATTTCCCGTTCTTCGTACTTCTGACTTTGTACTTCTGACTTCGATTCTATTTCCTCAAATATGCTCTGCAACCGTTCAGCCTGTTTGGGATTATCTGCTAGCAGGAAATTCTTGTATCCTCTACCGGTATTCCTTCGAAGATCCTGGAGTAATAGGTCAAAATTCTTGTTAAAAGATGGCTGCGGTGCGGTGTTAAAAACAACTGGATGTGCTGTTTTAAAGTAGAATTGCTGTCCGAATTCGATGGTTGAAAAACCGAGTAATGACTTTAAAAACTCGCTTCCATGCAAAAGGAGATCAGAGGAAGGCTGTTTTTCCATCAGGTGTGCCATAGAACCTGCATCATCGAGCCATACAACGGCTTTTTCAGGTAGAAAGGCGAAAATCGACTCGTAGGCAATTTTTTTACTGGCATCGACCCTGATGTCAGGAACAATGCTGATTTCATGCAATTTTTGGACAGAGAGCTGTGTCGATGGGTCAAAGGTGCGGATGGTCGACACTTTGTCGCCTCCGAATTCAATACGAAACGGATGGTCGCTGCTGAAGGAATAAACATCAATCAATCCGCCGCGCAGGGAGAACTGGCCCGGTTCAACTACAAAATCGGCACGTTCAAATTCATACTCGACCAGCAAATCAAGCACAAATTCCATGTTCACCTGCTCCCCGACAGAAAGTTTCAAGGTGTTTTTTTCAAGGTACTTTTTATTGACTACCTTTTCGGCAACAGCCTCAGGATAACTTACAACAATGAATTTGCGCGCCCTGCTGTTGAGATGGTTCAGTACCTCGGTGCGCGACAATAAACCCTGGTTGTCCTTAATTCCTGTATGGAACCCGCGTTTGAAGGAAGAGGGAAAATAGTAAACACGGTCGCCAAGGATTTGCTGCAAATCGTTAAAGAAGTAGGCTGCCGATTCTTTGTCCTGTAGCAACACCAGGTGCGTTTGCGTTGTGGTCTCAAGTACAGCAGCGGTAACGAAAGAACGGGAAGAACCAACCAGGCCTTTCAGGTGTAGCCTGAAACGCGGGACGCGGGAAGCGGGACACGGGACTAGTTCGGATTCAGAATTCCTGATATCGGAAACGCTAAACCTAATTCCGGATTCCGGATTTAGGATTTGGGTATTGATTTCCTGGATATCTGATTCCGAAGTTTGGATTGTGAAAGCCGAAGGTGGAATTTTCGATTCAGGATCTTTTAAATCGTAATTCGTAATTCGTAATTCGTAATTCGCAAAATGTCCACCCATCTCCTTTACCAGGCGACTTTCTTTAAAAAGCGATAAAAGATCGGCAGGCTTCAATCGATGTTCAATCGATTTTAAATTCGGGTGAATATTCCTTCATTAACTTTTCAGCCTCCTCAACCATGTAGGTTGGTCCGACGAACAAAGGTGAGCGCTCGTGAAGCATGGTTGGCTGAATGTCAAGAATGCGGCGGAATCCGTCAGAAGCTTTGCCGCCAGCCTGTTCAGCCAGGAAAGCAACCGGGTTGCATTCATACAACAACCGCAGCTTGCCTTTTTTGTTCTTGGTAGTTCCCGGATAAAGGAAAACCCCTCCTCGAACCATATTCCTGTGAACATCGGCGACCATTGATCCGATGTACCGCGTTGAATAAGGCCGGTGCGTGGCTGCATCTTCTTCCTGGCAATAATGGATATACTGTCTTACGCCTTCAGGGAAAGAAAAATAGTTGGCTTCATTGATGGAATAAATTGTTCCGGTTTCGGGATATTTGATGTCGGGATGACTCAAAATAAACAAACCTACCGAAGGATCCAGGGTAAAACCGTTGACTCCATAGCCGGTGGTATAAACCAGCATAGTTGAAGATCCATAGATGATGTAACCGGCAGCGACCAGGTTGCGGCCAGGCTGCAGAAAATCTTCCAGCGTGGCTGACCCGCGCACGGTGCGGCGACGATAAATTGAAAACAGCGTGCCAATTGAAACATTTGATTCGATATTGGATGAACCATCAAGGGGATCGATGGCGACCACATATTTTCCATGTTTCGAAATATCACTATCGAGAATGATGATCTCCTCATTTTCTTCGGAACCAATGGCACAGCATTGACCGCCTGATTTCAATGCGGCAATGAACTGATCGTTGGCATAAACATCCAGTTTTTTCTGATCCTCGCCCTGAACGTTTACTTCACCGGCATAACCCATCACTTCGCCAAGGCCGGCACGGTTTACTTCGCGGTTAACAAATTTGGCGGCAATACCGATATCGTTAAGCAGTCGCGACAGTTCGCCTGATGCTTGCGGATAATCAGCTTGTTTTTCGATAATAAACTCGGTGAGGGTTTTGAATTTCATAACAGATGGATTTGAGAGAACAAAAATAGACATTTCCGGCGAATCCAATCTTACTTTTTCTTTACATTTGCGGCATGCACTTAAACTTGTTCAAATTTGGCGGCGCGTCGATAAACAGCGCAGCAGGGATAAAAAACGTTGCCGGCATCCTGAAGACATTCAGCAAGGGGCCGCTGGTGGTGGTTCTTTCGGCCATGGGAAAAACGACAAATGCGATGGAGGAGGTGTTGAAAAACTACATGAATAATGATCCGGTTGGAGTTGTTGATACATTCCAGAAGGTATGGGATTACCATTTTGCAATTGCAGATGAATTGTTCGATGATAAAGATCACGTGGTATTCGGGGAGATCGGTTCGCTGTTCAACCAACTCAGGGGATACATACGAAAAGGGCATCTGTATGAAAAAAACCGCCTGGAATTTGACTTTGAGTACGACCAGATTGTGAGTTACGGGGAGTTAATATCCTCCTCGATTTTTCATCACTTTCTCGAATTACAGGGCATTCATTCAAAACTCTTTGATGTACGTGAACTGATTAAAACAGATTCAACATACCGTGATGCCCGTATTGATTGGGAAACCACCGGGCAACTGATCCGGGAAAAAATCAATAGTTATTTTCAACAGGTTCCCGGGTCCGAGCATGTTGCCTTGACACAGGGTTTCATTGGGAGTGATGCTGCCGGGAATACAACAACCCTGGGCCGCGAAGGTTCTGATTTTTCCGCTGCCATCTTTGCATATTTACTTCAGGTAAAGGAGATGACCATTTGGAAAGATGTTCCGGGGGTGATGAATGCCGATCCAAAATGGATGAAGGATGCCGTTCGGCTCGAAACCCTCTCGTATCGTGAAGCGATTGAGCTGGCCTATTACGGCGCAAGTGTAATTCATCCCAAGACCATAAAACCGCTTGAAAATGCGAACATAATCCTCAGGGTAAAATCTTTTCTGAACCCGGAAATGGAAGGAACTTTGGTGGAAAATCTGAAAGAATGGAAAATTTCGGTCCCTATCTTTATCCGGAAACCGGATCAGGTGCTGATCTCCATTTCGCCCCGTGATTTTTCATTCATCCTGGAGGAAAACCTGAGTGAAATATTCAGAATACTGGCCACCTTCAGGATCAAAGTGAATGTGATGCAGAATTCGGCCATCAGTTTTTCCATATGTGTGGATGCTGATCCTCTAAAAATTGCGCCCCTGCTGTCTTTCCTTCAGAAAGACTATGAAACCCGCTACAACGAAGGACTGGAACTTATTACCATTCGTCATTACAACCCCGAATCAGTCGACCGGATTACCAAAGGCCGTGAAATCCTGATGGAACTCCGGAGCAGGAATACTATTCAGCTGGTGCTGGCCAGGGAGTAAAAGGGGATCAATGAAGAAGGAATTTACGATTTACGGTTTACGATTTACGATTTTTTTTGTCACTCGTCACTTGTCACTCGTCATCACGGTATCACCACCGGAAAATCATACTTGAATTCGTCAAATCCGGGAGAACCGAGGATGTTGCTGAGGAAATCGTGGTAGGCCTCGGTGAAGGCAAACTTACTGATATCATAATAATCTTCTGACAAGGGTTTGTTTCCCACGGCACCCATATCGATCGAGGTTGTATTGAATTCCTCCAATTCAACATTGGGCACGATCTTTTTCATAACCGGCATCTGTCCGTATTCTTCACGAAGCAGCAAATCGACGACCTTATCGGCCAGGGTGGCGGTTAACCGGCGATCATAATGCCTGCAATGTCCAGAGCGGGGATAGTATCCCGAAATCTGGGCACGGGCTTCTATGCCAAGTTTGGCGCTGATCTCCGAAGCAATAATTCCACTTACACCACCAAACCGGGGATGCCCGTATTCATCCAGTTCAGAGCTGGCATAAACCACATCAACCTTTCCGGTTTTCTCATCATACCAGCGGGTTCCTTCTGAAACCGGAATAACGATACACCTCTTTTTTGAATGCATGTAGGCCTCCTTGACAGTCTCGAAAAACACATCTTTGCGCTCTTTGGTAATCTCAAATTCGGGAATGAGCCCAAGCGTGGCCCCGCCAAATACCGCCGAACCAGTCAGCCAGCCGGCATCGCGGCCCATCACCTCCATTACCAGTACGCGTGAATGTGATTCAGCCGTCGTCCGGAGGTTCGCAGTGAATTCCATCATCGTCAGGGCTGCCGACGGGAACCCGGGACATAAGACAGCTTCAATATCTTTCCCCTTGTATGTGTGAATGGTACGTGTACGCAAATCGTTGTCGATGGTTTTTGGAAACCCGATCACCGGAATACCTTCTGTTTCGAACAACCGTTTGGCCGCTCCATTTGTATCATCGCCCCCGATGGTAACCAGGACGTCGATTTTATATCGTTCAAAGTTGCGCAACACCTGCGGAACACGGCTTACAGGATTCTTCTTTGAAGGAAACGGGTTCGTCCGGCTCGAACGTAATGCTGTACCCCCATAATAGCCATCGTAAGGCTGGTTGGTAAGATCAACCACATCGCCATCCCCCAGGAGACCTTTCCAGCCCTGCAAAATGCCATATACTTTAAATCCCAGTAATGAGGCGCGGTTCCTGATAGCTTCGATACTTGAATTGATTGCAGGTGTGTCTCCGCCACCTGATAAAATTGCTAAGGTTTTGCCTTTGAATAGTTTGTTTTCGTACCTCATGAGTTAAAATTTATTTTATGCAATTCGGCCAAATGAATTACCTGTGTTTTGATCCTTGGTTTGCTTTATCCTGTTCAGAATGGGAATTTTCTGAATGGAATTTCCTTTCGAGGTGCAAAAGTACATTTTTTTTGGAATTCATTCGATCAACTATCGCTGAGATCCTTCACCAATCTGCGATCTTATTACCTTGTCACGCGTCACCTGTCACCTGTCACGACTAATGTCTCCCTGATCTTCTCCACAAGAACTCTGGCAAGTTTGATATTCGACTCATAGGTCCACCCGGCGATGTGCGGCGTAAAAATCACTTTGTCAGACTTAAGGAGAAAATCAAGTTCAGCCGGAAACTTCCCGGAAATATTTTCAAATGAGGCATCCTCATATTCCAGAACATCCAGGGCTGCACCAGCGATTTTTCCAGTCAGAATATTTTTTTCCAGATCTATGGTCTTTACTATCGGCCCCCTGGATGTATTGATCAGCCAAATATTTTTCCGAAAGTGCTGGATAAAGTCATCATTCACCATGAATTTCGTCTCCTCTGTCAGTGGGATGTGCAGGCTCACGATGTCACTTTCGCTGAAGATCTCCTCCAGCGATGTTTCAAAGGTGTTACCGTCGGTATATCCGCTCTTGTATTTGTCAAAAGAGATAACCTTAGCCTCAAATCCTTTCAGCCGCTGGGCAAACGCACTCCCCATGTTTCCGTAGCCAATGATTCCCACTGTCTTACCTTTAATCTCTGTACCCCGGTTACCCTCCCTGATCCATTTTCCGCTGCGCACCTGATGGTCGGCACGTATAAAATGGTTCATTAATGAGAGCAGCATTCCCAAGGTGTGTTCACCCACTGCATCACGGTTCCCCTCTGGGGAATTCAGGCAAATGATTCCTTTTAGTATTGCGTAATCCACATCTATGCTCTCCATGCCGGCCCCAACCCGGCCAATAAACTTCAAACGGGTGGCCCTGTCCAGAAATTCTTTATCAAGTTTGATCTTACTGCGGATGATGATCCCGGTATATTGATCTGCTGACAATAAAAACTCCTTTCTTCCATATTCAGGATAATAATCACACTGAAATCCCATGCCGGTCAGCGCTTCGGAAATCAAGGGGTGGACGGAGTCGATGAAGAGTGCCTTTTTCATTTGTAAGCGGGTAAACTGGTTGACTGGTCAAATATACAATGTACAAGTGAATGTGGAATCAGGCAAATTATCTTACACTCCAACTTACCAACTTACCAGCTTACCAACTTACCAACTTACCAGCATCCAAATCACTGTGCTAATTTCTCCTGACAAAGGTACCAGAGATTCTCAATTTCTAATTAGGATTGTGTAAATTTGCAACCCAAATTTTCAGACTGTGTGGAATTTTCTTGTTAGTACCATTTTACGGAACAGAGTCATCATTCTGGTTATAATCGCACTGATGACAGCATTTATGGGCTACAAGGCGACCCAGGTAAAAATACAATACCAGAATGCCAGCATCCTGCCTGAATCAGACTCAACTGCCAGGACCTATCAAAGATTTATCGAGCAATTCGGGCAGGATGGCACCGTGATGTTCATTGGCATTGTGGATCCTGAATTTTTCCAGCTTTCGCACTATAGTGCAATTTATGATCTTACCGATTCACTGAAAAGCATTAAAGGGGTGGCCGCTATTGTATCGGTTACCCGGTTATACAATCTGGTGAGAAATGATTCGCTCAAAAAGTTTGAATTCATTCCCATCTCACCCACGAAGCCACTCAACCAGGCAGCGCTTGATTCAGTGAAATCTGTAATTCAATCGTTACCTTTTTACGAAGGATTGATCTATAACAAATCAACATCCGCCTACCTTTTCGGACTCACCCTTGATAAAAACACCATCCAATCGAAGGAACGCGACCGGCTTGTGAATGAGATCAAAGCCATGGTCGACCGTTTTTCGGCCAGATCGCAAATTGAAGCACACTATTCCGGACTCCCGTTCATCAATACCCTGGTTGCAAAAAAACTTTTAAATGAACTTAAATTATTTGTAATTCTGGCTTTGTTGATTTCGGCACTTTTCCTGTTCGTGTTTTTCCGGTCGGCTAAAGCGGTGATCTTCCCTATGGTTATTGTACTCATCAGTGTATTATGGGCGCTGGGCCTGATGGGGATTTTTGGTTACAAGATCACCATGCTTACCTCCATCATTCCTCCCCTGGTAATTGTCATCGCTGTTGAAAACTGCATTTTTATCCTCAACAAATACCATTACGAATACAGTCACCATCGTAACCAGGCGAAAGCCCTGACACGTGTAATCCAGCGTATCGGAGTCGCCAACCTGCTGACCAATGCAGCCACGGCAACCGGGTTTGCTGCATTTACGATCACCAACAATACGCTGCTGGTTGAATTCGGACTTGTCGCAGCAATCAGCATTATGGTGATTTATGCCCTTTCGCTGACCATGGTTCCTATCTTTTTCAGCTTCCTGCCTCCTCCCAAAGGGAAATATACGAAACACATAGAGGAAAGCCTGGCAAAATCAATTATCGACAAGGCAGTCTACTGGGTTCAAAACTACCGGAATCCCATTTACATTTTTATGGGTATTCTGGTTCTGATCGGGGTTATAGGCGCGCTCAGATTGAAAACCAGTGGAACGATCGTAGATGATATTTCCAAACGCGATCCCATTTACAAGGACATGCTCTTTTTTGAAAAGCATTTCAAAGGGATTATGCCGTTGGAAATAACGGTTGATACTAAAAAGAAAAAAGGGGTCATGAATCTCGTCACCCTGAAAAAAATCGACCGGTTACAGGACAGTTTGAAGACCTACAAAGAGTTATCGAAAGCATTGTCGATTGTTGAGGTAATTAAAACAGCCCGGCAGGCTTTTTATGCCGGAGATTCACAGTACTACTCACTCCCCACCTCCAATGAACTGACCTTTATGGCCGGATATATCCCATCTCTGAAATCAAAAAAACGTTCCATCCTCGACAATTTCATTGATTCAACCTACCAGGTCACGCGCATCAGTATTCAGATGGCCAATGTCGGAATTACGAAGATTGACAGCATTCAGCAAAGCCTCAGGCCAAAAATTGATTCCATTTTCAATCCTGCAAAATATAATGTCACCATTACGGGGACAAGCGTTGTGTTTTTAAAAGGATCGCAATTCCTGATCCGAAACCTTTGGGAGAGCATCGCCCTTGCCGTAGTAGTCATTGCCATGCTTCTTGCCTTCCTGTTCAGTTCATGGCGAATGATACTGATCTCGCTGATCCCGAACCTCATTCCACAACTGATGACAGCGGCCCTGATGGGATTTACCGGAATTCCGATCAAGCCTTCCACGATCCTTATATTCAGTATTGCTCTTGGCATTTCTGTTGATAATTCCATCCAGTTCCTGTCGCGTTACCGGTTACAATTGAAACACACCGGGCATGATATCCCATCATCGGTCATTTCAGCCTTACGCGAAACAGGGTATAGCATGATATACTCGTCAACGGTACTTTTCTTCGGTTTCGGGATATTTGTCTTCTCGACTTTCGGGGGCACACAGGCACTGGGATTCCTTATCTCCTTCACATTACTCGTCGCCGGATTGCTCAACATGCTTGTCCTGCCATCGTTGCTTATGACCCTTGATAAATGGAGTACCACCAAAGCTTTTGAAGAACCCTTTGTTGACATTTATGAAGATTCTTCAGACACCGATATTGATGAAATTTCTCCCCGTAGCCGGGAAATTGAAAAAAGCAGCATAAATAAGTAAACTGAACCGAATACAGACATCTCAAATCCAGGTATCATGAAAGGAATCATTTTAGCGGGAGGCGCCGGAACCCGGTTACACCCATTAACACTTGCGGTGAGTAAGCAACTCATGCCGATTTACGATAAGCCGATGATCTATTATCCGCTTTCGGTGCTGATGATGGCAGGAATAAATGAGATCCTGATCATTTCAACACCACATGACCTGCCTCATTTCAAACAATTACTGGGTGATGGCAAAGCGCTTGGATGTTCATTTTCGTATGAAGAACAAGTAGTGCCCAACGGACTAGCACAGGCTTTTGTAATCGGGGAATCTTTTATTGGGAGTGACAAAGTGGCGCTTGTGCTGGGTGATAATATTTTCTTTGGGAATGGTCTGTCTCAACTGGTTCAGGAAAACAATGATCCGCAAGGTGGCGTTGTATTTGCATATCATGTCAACGATCCGGAGCGCTATGGCGTGGTGGAATTCGATGAAGCTCTGAATGCATTGTCGATAGAGGAAAAGCCAAAAAATCCCAAATCGAACTTTGCTGTTCCGGGATTATACTTTTACGATAATTCAGTAATTGAAGTTGCAAAAAACATGAAACCAAGCGCCCGCGGTGAATACGAAATCACCGATGTGAACCGCTGGTATCTGGCTCAGGGGAAACTAAAAGTAGGTGTTTTAAGCCGTGGCATCGCCTGGCTCGACACGGGAACCTTTGAGTCGCTATTACAGGCCTCTCAATTTGTTGAAGTTGTTCAAAACCGCCAGGGCCTGAAAATTGGCTGCATTGAAGAGATTGCCTACCGGATGAAGTTCATCAGCAGGGAACAGTTGAATCTGATAGCACAGCCCCTGCTTAAAAGCGGCTATGGGCAGTACCTTATCAACCTGACTGATTAGAATCATGCACTCCCTTAAATTTCTTCAGCAATTTATCAGCAATGCATTTTCCGACGCGGAATTTGTTAATGAGCCATTACAACTATACGAACCAATTGCTTATACACTCGACATCGGTGGAAAGAGACTTCGTCCGGTTCTGGTGCTGATGTCGTGTGATCTTTTCGGCGGAGAAATCAACAAAGCGGTTTACCCGGCCATGGGTGTTGAGATTTTTCACAATTTCACCCTGCTGCACGATGACATCATGGATAATGCACCCCTTCGCCGTGGCAGAGAGACGGTGCACCAGAAATGGGACATCAATTCGGCTATTCTTTCAGGCGATACCATGTTTGTAATTGCCTACGAATATGTAGCAAAAACAGATCCCGAACTACTGCCACAGGTGCTAAACCTGTTCAACGACACGGCACGGAAGGTATGTGAAGGTCAACAGTATGACATGAATTTTGAAACAAAATCCGATGTCGTTATTGCTGACTATATGCAGATGATACGGCTGAAAACAGCTGTATTGATTGCCTGCAGCGTTAAACTTGGCGCCATTCTGGCCAAGGCCTCCCCGCAGGATGCTGAGAAAATATACGACTTCGGGATTGAACTGGGATTAGCTTTCCAATTGCAGGATGATTTTCTTGATGCCTTTGGTGATACAAACAAGTTTGGAAAAACCATCGGCGGAGACATTTCTACCAATAAAAAAACTTTCCTGTTCCTTAAGGCTTTTGAACTAGCCAGGGAAGATACACTTCTGAAACTGACAAATTACTATTGCGACAAGGAAATTGACAGATCAAAAAAAGTGGAGGAGATTATAAGGATTTTCAGGCAGTTAAAAGTTGACGAGATTACCCGTCATGAGATAGAAAATCATCATCAGAAAGCCATGGATATTTTTAACTCGCTGCACTTTGAGTCAGGAAAGGCCTCTGAAATGATTGGATTAATGCAGGAGATGCTGGGGCGTGAGCGGTAATCGGTGTCAAGCGGGAAAAACCTTGGTGTCAATCGTATATCGTATATCGTAAATCGTAAATCGTATATCTGATTATCCTTCCATCACTTCGAGTTCATAATTCAATTCTTCCCAGCGCTTCATTTCACGGGTTAATATAACCTTAAGATCTTCATATGCTTTGTAAAGTGTCCCATCCTGAATCTGTTTCTGATATTTTTCAGGTGTGCCAAGCATCCCTTCTTTAACCTTCAGTTCCGCTTCCAGCTTCTCAATTTCCGTTTCACACTTTGTAATCTGGGATTTTACCTTGCGCACCTCTTTCTCACTTTCTCTTCGCTTTTCCCAATTGATCTTGTTTTGTGAAACCGGGTCTTCAGCAGATTGAGCAGCCATCTTTTTCTGATTCGCTTCGAGTTCGTTCAAGGTCCGCAACCTGCGCTGTTCCAGGAAATCATAAATATCGCCCAGATACTCCTTGATTGATCCATGTCTGAATTCAAAAACCCGGTTGGTAAGCCCCTGGAGAAAATCACGGTCATGCGACACAATAACCAGTGTCCCATTGTATTGCAGAAGTGCACTCTTCAACACATCCTTTGAGTGCATATCAAGATGGTTGGTAGGTTCGTCAAGGATTAGCAGGTTTGCAGGAGTAAGCAGGAGCTTGGCCAGAGACAGCCTTGACTTTTCCCCGCCCGAAAGCACCTTCACCTTTTTTTCAATATCGTCGCCGCTGAACAGGAAACCACCCAGGATGCCCTTAATCCTTGGACGGATATCGCCCACTGCGATATCATCAATTGTTTGAAAAACAGTTTTATCAGGATCAAGGTAATCACTCTGATTTTGAGCATAATAGCCGATAACTACATTGTGTCCGAATTTCAGTTCCCCGGTGTAATCAACTTGTCCGGTTATGACTTTCGACAAAGTTGTTTTCCCCTCCCCGTTTTTTCCGACAAATGCAATCCGGTCATTTTTAATTACTGAAAAAGCCAGGTTGTTCAGTACGCGTTTCTGCGGATAATCTTTGTTCAGGTTTTTCCCTTCAAGAATGATCTTTCCTGAGTGAGGCGCCGGGGGAAACCGAAAGCGGATACCCGATTCATCCACCATATCCACTTCAACCAGGTCAATTTTCTCGAGCAATTTAATGCGCGATTGAACCTGTTTTGCTTTGGTCGCCTTCGAGCGGAACCGTTCAACGAACCGCTCAATCTGACGGATCTGCCGTTGCTGATTATTATGGGTAGCCAGCTGACTTTCCATCCGTTCCTCGCGCATTAAAACATATTCAGAATAGTTTGCCTTGTAATCATAAAGTTTACCCTGGGATATTTCGATCGACCGTTTCGTAACATTATCCAGGAAAGCTCTGTCGTGCGAAACAAGCACCACCGCACCTTTGAAATTTTCAAGAAAATCCTCCAGCCATTGAATGGAATCGATGTCGAGATGGTTTGTGGGCTCATCCAGTAAGATCACATCGTGCCGTTGCAGAAGGATTTTGGCAATTTCGACGCGCATCTGCCATCCGCTGCTGAAGGTCGACAACTTACGGTCAAACTCTTCCCGTTCAAATCCAAGGCCTGTGAGAACCTTCTCAATATTTACATGAACCGCCTGTCCTCCAATGAGGTGATAACGTTCGATCGCTTCTGAGTGCCGTCTGATGAGTTTATGATAGCTCTCCGATTCATAATCTGTTCGTTCGCTGATTTGATTCTCGTAACCCGCGATCTTCACCTCGAGTTCGACCACTTCAGTAAATGCATTCATGGCCTCTTCAATTACACTCCCGGTTCCATGTGTATCCATCTCCTGGGGCAAATAACCAACGGAATAGCCATCGGGAAGAATCACATCACCTTCATCGGCCCGCTGAAGTCCCTTGATAATTTTAAGCAAAGTCGACTTTCCAGCCCCATTTTTCCCGACAAGACCAATCCGATCCTTGTCATTAATAATGAAGGAAATATGATCAAACAGCGATTCACCGCCGAACTGAATGGAAAGGTTGTTGATTGAAATCATATACGATGCAAAGATAAGAATAGATTCGTGACATATGGCAACTTTGGTGATACATGTGACGTTTGAACGGTGTTGTTTGGAAATACTACCTGAATGATATTGAATTCGTAAAAAGGTGACTTTGTAATAAATTTAAATTAAATCTTCTTTTTTTTACCGCTATGGTTTGGAGATGTTAAAAATTTTATAACTTTGCACTCCCAATTTTACGAACATCAACTCATTATATCATGTACGCAATCGTTGAAATAGCTGGTCAGCAGTTTAAGGTAGAGAAGAATGACGAAATCTTTGTTCACCGGCTCGAAGGTGACCCAGGAACAAAAATAGAATTTGATCAGGTATTGCTGCTGGATAACGACGGCAAAATCAGTGTTGGCAAACCTTTGGTTGAAGGTACCAGCATCACCGGCCAGATCGTCGATCATGTCAGAGGCGATAAAGTAGTTATCTTTAAAAAGAAACGTCGCAAGGGATATGAGAAAGAATCGGGACACCGGCAGGATTTCAGTAAAGTACTGATAGAAGATATCAGTTTACAAAGCGCAAGCAAAACCAAAAATGTAAAGGAAACGGAAGAGGAACCAGCAGAATTATAAAGCTGCATTCGTAATTCGTAATTTGTAATTCGTAATTAATATAAGATATGGCACACAAAAAAGGGGCTGGTAGTTCAAGCAACGGCCGCGAATCACATAGCAAACGTTTAGGCGTGAAAATTTATGGTGGCCAGGCTGCCAGATCAGGCAACATCATTCTCCGTCAGCGCGGCACTGTTCATAACCCGGGCCTGAATGTAGGCATTGGAAAGGATCATACCCTATACGCCCTTACCGACGGTATCGTTGAATTCAGAAAAAAGAGAAGCAACCGTTCGTATGTTTCAGTAGTACCACTGGAAGAGACTGCCAATTAAAATATTTCAGCACGATTAGTCGTGCCGAAACGCTATATGATACCAATCGGCATGGGTTAATCCGTGCCGGTTTTTTTTTATCCCTGCCTGAACGTTTTTAACTATTTTTGTCTCTTAAATAACTGTTTATATGCTTTCATTGAATTTTATCCGTGAACACAAGCAAGAGGTGATCGAGCGTCTTTCGATAAAAAATTTTAATGGGGAGGAGATTATCCATCGGATTATCGAGCTGGATGATAAACGCCGTGAAACCCAAAAAATGCTTGATGATATGCAGGCCCGCAGTAATATCCTGGCCAAAGAGATTGGTATCCTTTTTAAATCAGGCAAAACTGCTGAAGCAAACCAGTTAAAGGATCAAACGGGAGAGATCAAAAGCAAGGGCAAGGAGATGGATTCTGCACTTGAAAATATTAAGAAGGAGCTTGACGATATTCTTGTCCGCGTTCCCAACCTCCCACACTCCTCTGTTCCCCGTGGAAAAACCCCCGAGGAAAACCTTGTGGTGATGCAGGAAGGCGAAGTTATTCCGGCTGCACCTGAAGCAGTTCCGCACTGGGATCTCACAACAAAGTATGACATCATTGATTTCATTACCGGCAATAAAATTACGGGGGCGGGATTTCCTTTGTATAAAGGCAAGGGTGCCAGGTTACAGCGGGCCTTGATCAATTTTTTCCTCGATGAAGCATTGAAAGCAGGATATGCTGAAGTGCAGCCCCCCTATATGGTTAATGCGGCATCAGCTTACGCCACGGGCCAGTTGCCCGACAAGGATGACCAGATGTACCATGCCGGCCTCGATGACTTGTATCTCATTCCTACGGCTGAAGTCCCGGTGACCAATATCTATCGCGACACCATCCTGAAAAGCAGCGACCTGCCAATGAAAAATGTGGCCTATTCAGCCTGCTTCCGCCGCGAAGCCGGTTCCTATGGCAAAGATGTACGCGGATTGAACCGACTGCACCAGTTCGACAAAGTGGAGATCGTGCAGATTGCACATCCCGAAAAGTCCTATGAAATCCTGGAGGAGATGAAGGATTATGTTACCGGCCTGTTGCGAAAACTCGAACTCCCCTTCAGGGTGCTGAAACTCTGCGGAGGCGATATGAGTTTTACCTCAGCTCTCACTTACGACATGGAAGTTTGGTCATCGGCCCAGGCCAGGTGGCTCGAGGTAAGCTCGGTTTCTAATTTTGAAACCTTTCAGTCGACCCGTCTTAAACTCCGGTTTAAGGATGAGGCGGGTAAAATCCAAACTGCCCATACCTTAAACGGCAGTGCGCTTGCGCTTCCCCGTATTGTTGCAGCCCTGCTTGAAAACAACCAGACGCCCGAAGGAATTAACATACCCAGGGTGCTGATACCTTATACCGGGTTTGACCGGATTGGATAAGAACAATAATTTTTATTTCTTGATTTTATTTTTTATTTTTGACAGGTAAACAAAAAAACACCCATAGATGAAAAAACTGATTGGCCTATTGATTCTTTTCATCACCTTTATTTTTACATCAGAACTATCCTATGCCCAGTTTGATCTCGGTTTGAAAATTGGGTACAACGCATCTAAACTAAATACAAACATTGATTCTATCAAATCCTCGATGAGTTCGGGGTTTCATGTGGGTGCCTTTGCCCGCATTGGTAAGCGTGTTCATCTCCAGCCCGAATTTTATTATACCCTTTCCGGGGCAACTTTTGAAAATCTTGGCATCAGCACGGTGAATGACTGGAAACAGAAAGTTACAGTTGGGACACTCGATATTCCTGTATTGATTGGTTTTAGCATAATTCAATCCAAACTTTTTAAATGGAGGATCATGGTTGGCCCCGAAGTATCTTTTGTTGTTAACTCTAAGATTGAGGATGTTAACCTCACGGGCCCGATCGAAAAATCCAGCCTAAATACGGTCAACTGGTATATCCAGGCCGGAACCGGGATCGACGTCTTGTTCATGACCCTCGACATTCGTTATCAGGCAGGGCTGAACAGCCTTATCAATGATGTAACCGGTAGCAGCGGAACGGTTTACCCGGTAAATTCGAAAGGCAACCTGTTCGTGGTCAGCCTTGGTTTTAAAATATTATAAAGCAGCAGACATGATACGGAAAGTTATTCCATATTTATTAGTTGCAATGCTCGTTCTGCCTATTTTTTGGTCATCCTGCAAAAAGGTGGAGGACTCACCCCCCGTCGCTGCCTGGGAAGATCTTGGCCCTGATTCAGTTACATTAAATTTATATGTTTTAACCAACCAGGGAATTCCGGTGGTTGGCGCTTATATATACCTTTACCTGAGCCAGGACAGCCTTGCGAATAACCTGTTTATTCGCCGTGCCAACTCCGACGGGGTGGGTCGTGCCCATTTCAATCGTCTTTATCCAAGGACATTTATAGGAACCTGCATTGCGAACTACCAGGGTCAGACATTGCGCGGAAACTTCAAGATTCAATTGCCCCCATATGCCATCCGCGATACTTCACTCATTGTCAAGTGACGAATTTTGAAAGTCAACGGAAACAATTACAGAACGGTCTGGCTGGAGGGAAATTCGGTTTTTTTCATCGAACAGAACTTATTGCCTTTTCGTTTTCGGATACAGGAAGCAAAATCATTCTCAGATAGCTGTCATGCCATCCGTACCATGATGGTACGCGGGGCAGGTGCCATCGGCGCTATTGCAGGCTTTGCCATGGCACAGGCTGCCATGGAGGCCCCCGTGTCGGGCTATGCCACATTTATTGATCAGGCAAGGCGGGTGATAGAATCGACACGACCCACTGCCCGCAATTTATTTTATGCTGTTGATAAAGTTCATTCCTGCGCCATGGTCTCCCGTTCGAAGGCCATTGAGGAAGCTCAACGAATTGCCGATCAGGATGCAGCAGATTCCCTGGAAATTGGTGAATATGGGAACTCACTCATACATGACGGGATGACAATTGAAACCCATTGTAATGCCGGTTGGTTAGCCTTCGTTGATTATGGCACCGCTTTATCCCCAATCTACCTTGCTCATCAGCAGGGAAAGAAAATTTTTGTTTATGCCGACGAAACCCGTCCGCGTAGCCAGGGTGCACGACTTACCGCCTGGGAACTTAAACAGGCCGGAATCCCTCATACCATCATCCCTGATAATGCTGGAGCCTGGCTCATGTCACTCGGAAAAATCGACATGATGATCGTCGGAGCCGACCGGATTGCTGCCAACGGAGATACCGCCAATAAAATAGGCACACTTGAAAAGGCAATTGCGGCCAGGGAATATGGAGTCCCGTTTTATATTGCAGCCCCAACCTCGACCTTTGATATTGATTGCCTCGACGGACAGCACATCCCGATTGAAGAGCGCAGTGAAGAGGAGGTGCTGTACCAGGATGGCATCACAAACGATGGCCGGCATGAAAAAATCCTGGTCTGTTCGCCGGGTTCCCCTGCTTTTAATCCGGCATTCGATGTCACGCCTGCAAAATTCATCACAGGCATCATAACTGAAAAAGGAATCGTAAAACCATCAGCAGAAATAATCCGGCGATTATTCTAATAAAAATATCGGGCAGATTATACAGTAAAACAAGCAGATAGCACTGGAAACAATTTCATTCTGAGAACATAACAAGAATCTGTACTTTTTTCCGCTGAAATCCACCTGAACCAAAAAACCACACTATGAAAATATTACGATTGTACTTATGGCTCCTTTCGGCAGCATTTGTTTTAAGTCAGATCAACACTGCTTTTGCAGAAAAAAAACCGGAAAAGTCGAAGCAAAAGGAAACCAGCATTAATAATTCCAAGGAAAAATCCAAGGACAAGGAGAAATCCAAGGACAAGGAGAAACCCAAGGAAGACTCGGTTTACAATTCAGGATTGGTAAGTGGTTTGAAATTCCGAAGCATCGGGCCGGCCTTTTGCTCAGGACGTATTGCCGATTTTGCCGTGAATCCAAAGAATAAAAGTGAATGGTTTGTTGCTGTGGCATCGGGCCATGTGTGGAAAACTGTTAACAACGGAACTTCTTTTGAACCGGTGTTCGACAATTATGGCGCCTATTCCATCGGATGCGTGGTTATTGATCCGAATAACAGCAATGTGGTTTGGGTTGGCACCGGCGAAAACAATCATCAGCGGTCGCTTGGTTACGGCAACGGGGTTTATATGAGCGCCGACAATGGTAAAAGCTGGAAATACATGGGTCTGAAGGATTCGCGTCAAATAGGCAAAATACTGATCGATCCCCTGAATTCTGATATTGTTTATGTGGCTGCAGAAGGGTCCGTCTGGGGTCCAGGCGGTGATCGTGGCCTTTACAAAACAACCGATGGCGGAAAAACCTGGAAAAAAGTCCTTGAAATCAGCGAAAATACGGGGGTGAACAACGTGGTCCTGGATCCCCGGAACCCGGATGTACTATATGCCACTTCGGAACAACGCCGGCGCCATGTATTTACCAAGATCGGCGGGGGTCCTGAAACTGCCATTTACAAGTCGACCAATGCCGGGGAATCGTGGGACAAACTTACATCGGGCCTTCCAGGGGCGAATATGGGCGGCATCGGGCTGGCTATCTCCCCGGTCAATCCTGATGTTCTTTATGCCATTATCGAATCAACCCCCGACGCAAAAGGATTTTTCCGCAGCGCTGACCGGGGCGCATCCTGGCAGAAAATGAGCGACCATTCGGCCCAGGGCCAGTATTACAATGAAATTTTTTGTGATCCCAT
>CAISJJ010000133.1 GCA_903885595.1 uncultured Bacteroidales bacterium | reverse complement strand
TCAGTTTTAATATGAAGATTCCGGGTAAGGTGGCTACGTAGATTTCCAGATCATCATCAATCATGACCATTATTGAACGTTTGATCACTTCCGGAAAGCCTGCTACCGACATGGCATGGATCTCTTCGGGTGGCCAATAAATGTGATGGTCAGCCTTGGCTATATTTCCAAAAGGGACAATATCAACCATATAGACATCTTTATACCAAAACCTTTGCTGCTGAGATTTTGATTTTCGGAATCCTTCTACTTTACAAAGCAAATCTGAAATCTCCTGGTACCTGCTCCAATCGGGAATTGCAATGGCAATATCGAGGTCGTTGGTCTCTCTGCCGGGTTGTTGATGGTGAATACCAGAAAGGACTATATCCCGTGCAGTGGCACCAATAATGTAAAAATCATCGCCAATTCCATGAAAGAATACTGTTAATACCTTGAGGAGCCCCTTTAATAAAGGATTTTTTAACCGATCACTTGATATACTGTAGTTCATTTTCGAGAATCATTTTTGCTGTTTCTACATTTCTGTCACTCCCGCTGCTCATCAAGTCGGCGTATATTAAAAGGGGAGGAAGTCCCTGATAACTTTCGGAAACCCAAAAGATATCCAACAGTTCAACATTACCATTTTCATCCGGGATCAGATCGATCTCCTTAAATGTTTGCCAGTTACGATCTGTATAAATTGTGTAGGTTCCAGGATTAAGATAACCGGTGAGCAGGTTAGCTCCCGGTTCACCTCCCCAAAATGCAGCACCACCTGGTTGAAGCAGGTTCAATTCTTTCCAATTGTTGTAATGATCAGGTTTAACAAATCGCATTCTTTTTTTGAACAACCTTGGGCGGAGAACATCATGATAGGCAATGATCCACCGGGGAAGAAGTTCTTTGGTATTCTTTAATTTTTTGGCCTGCTTTGTTTTAAGAATGAAATTCAGGTCTGTCAGTTCCTGCATGATCACAGCAACAGAGCCAAGAGAGATATTTGCCTGCTTTGCCAGGTCGCGATATGGCAATTGTGTTTTTTCAGGATCTGTCAAAAACTGAAAGATCAGGCGTATCCCGGCTTCCTGAAAGGCTCTTGGCTGATTTGTGTTGCCGGTTCCCCTGATCTTCTTGCCCTCGATCATCACTACCAGTGCATTTTGCCTGATATTGCAGTTACCGGCAACATCAAGATAATTCACGCCTTCGCCAACGTACTCCGCGGCAATTTCAGCCGGAATGTACCTTGTCAATAGTAAGATCGGCAGGTTGTTTTCCCTGGATACATCCTTCAGGTCTGCCAATACAATACCCTTGTTTCCTTTGGATATCTCCGGTTTGATAAAAATTGCAAAATTTTCACCTTCGACGGCCAGAATAGCATTTTTTCGCAACCTGCCATCCTTCAGGACAGGTTGAAGCTTAGTGTACCTAATCAGACTGTTTACAGCCTCTTCAAGTATCTCTTTTTCCTTTTTCATATTCCTTGTTGTTCATCAAACCAGAATGTTCATTGTCAATGAACGGACAATATTACTGAACATTTATCATAAAATAAAATTAAATAAGGAAAAACAGAAAAATATTTCCAAAAACTTAACTATTTTGTTTGTTGGCTCAAATTTAGCCAGACGGGTTGATAATAATAACCCAAAATCCTATCACTTGAAATTGGGGATTCAGATCAGTAACTTTGCTTTATTATAAACTAAAATATTTATACAATGAAAGACCGTACTGATCAAATTAAAGTCATCACATTATTCTATAATGAGTTAAATGGCTTGAGAAATCGTGGATGTTCAGATGCCACAATCATTCAATTAGAATCACTCATTCAAAGAACTTACAATTATTCGAAATCAGTTGACAATGAACCATCTTTCGAAAATAATGTAAGACAAACCATTGCAAAACAACTCAGGCCATTAATGGAGTATAGGAGTATGAAAAAGAAGAGGGAATCCCATTGGAGGGCTACGGTTGATAATTTTTACACAGATTTATCAAACACAATTTCGTTTTTAGAAATGTCAAACAGAGTTCAGCCATCGGATACTGAAACTAGAGATTAATAAAACATTACCATTGCGAAATTTGGATCTCTTGCTAGTATTTTAAATTTTCGGCAAAAATTTGATAAGCAGGGAAACATTTTGTGAAATATCGCTAATTTTACAAGAATGAACTTATTCGTCAGATTCATAATGGATTAATGGGCATCCCTATGGAAGAAATAACCCTTTCCCGAAATGACCTCTATGATTTGGTATGGTCCGAGCCTTTTAGCTCAATCGCAAAAAAATATGAAATATCCGATGCTGTTGGCCTGAAAAAGACATGCCTCAAGTTGAACATTCCTATTCCTGAATTAGGATATTGGCAAAGATTTCGGAACGGGCGTCAAGTTTTCATTCCCGAATTGCCCACGGAATTTGAAGGAGACCCTGTTATCAGACTAATTCCCAAAATAGATGGTACTGGCCGATCCATTGGAGAACAAAGTCCGATGACAATCCGTCAGTATGAAATAGAAAATGATCCGAAAGTCAAACTTACCATACCGGCAAGCCTGACCAATCCAGATAAACTCGTTAGCGCTGTAAAAGACACCCTTTCAAGGCGAAGACCAGGAAATACAGATGGAGGACTTGTTCACAGTCAGTCGCGCGAACTCGATATCAGGGTTACACCCGCAAATCTGTCAAGGTCATTGAGGTTCATGGATGCATTTATTAAGGCAGTCAGGGCTCGAGGGCATGAATTCAAACCAGTCAATGAATCCTACCATGCAATCGTAAACAAAACGGAATTCTTTTTCAAGCTGGGGGAGAAAATAAAAAGGGTCGAAAAAAAGGTCATCCAACACAGCTACGACAAATATGATTATCAGGCGACCGGATTACTGTATTTTGGAACTGAAGTAAGTTATACAAAAAAAGAGTGGTCCGACGGAAAGCAAACCATTGAGGAACAATTATCTAAAATACTTGCCTACCTGGAAGTTACCGGAGAAAATTTATGGCTGGAAGAGCAAAGAATAGAAAAAGAAAGACTTGAAAAAATAGAACGAGACAAACAATTGCAGGAACTTGAAAAAAAGATAGAGAAAGAGTTGTCGGAATTCAAAGCACTCCTCATACAATCCCGGCGATGGCAAAAAGTAAAAATCCTTCGGGAATATCTTGATGATTTTGAAAAGCATGCAATTGCAGAAAACAGGCTGACACCTGAGTTCGAAGCCTGGCTTGCCTGGTCCAGAAAAAAAGCCGATTGGTATGATCCCTTCCTGAAGGCCGAAGATGAACTGCTGAAAACGGTGAACAGAAATCGATTGGTATTCAAAAAAACATCATGGCCATACGGTTGGGGACGATGAGGGTGCATTTGGGTACCCATTTGGCTACCTGAAAAGGAAAACCCGCGATTGACGCGGGTTTTAAGCTTGAAAAGTACCCCGGGCGGGACTTGAACCCGCACGACCGTGAAGT
>CAISJJ010000132.1 GCA_903885595.1 uncultured Bacteroidales bacterium | reverse complement strand
TATCACATCAACTAATTGCAACCCGTCCGCTTTCTGAATGACGCAATTGGGGTCAGGGCTTTGAGGCATCACATCAACCCCGCATTCTTCAATATTTCCCTCAGTTTTGGCTGGTGCTCGGCAAAGTCGCGAAGTGCATTGAGCGTTTTCAGGTTCTCCCTTTTCATGGGCGCCAATGACAATTTCCGGTCCCAGAAGGCAAAGCCAAATACGGTCACCATCATGGTGGTAAATATCCCGATGATAGCCCAAAGGAAACTGAACAACTGATCGAAGCGGACATTCATCTCCGACCTGAATCCGACAAATTGGTTGTCGACTGCCTCAAACCGGGCATTCATTTCAGTTTTTGCAGCTTCAATCTTTTGTTCTGTTCGTATGAGCCGGTCCCTGTCTTCCAGCGTAAATGGGATCTCTTTTGTTTCTGCTATGCAAAAAAAGGCATTGTGAGCAGGAAAAACACGATAATTTTCTGAGTTGCTTTCATTTTCTTTTCGGATTAAAGGTTTATGCTTAATCCGGTTATGATTGCAAAGGTAATACAGAAAACGGGAAAAGTTTTCAACAATCTGATTTTTCACCCGGGCGGCTCGTCGAAGAAAAATCTGTTACGTCCTAGCCAGGTGGTTAACTTTGTCCTTTAATCCCCCTGATCTGCTCCTCCAGTACCCTGATGCGGGATGCGGCATCATCCCGTTTCTTGCGTTCCGCTTCAACAACAGCAGCAGGTGCATTGTCAACGAAACTGGCATTGTTGAGTTTCTGCATCACTTTCCCCAGGAAACCGTTCGTATAGGCAAGTTCCTCCTCCAGCTTTTTCAACTCCTCCGCTACATCTATTTTTCCGGTCAGTGGAATGAAGAACTCAGTAGATCTGACAACAAACGAGATGCAGTCGGCCACCTTTTCATCCGTATAGATCAGTTCACCGGCATTGCATAGTTTCCCGACAACACTGTCGAAGGTGGTATCCGGATCCTCGTTGTTATTCTTCCTGATATACAAACGGACAGACTCTTTCTGGGCGATATTTTTTTCTTTCCTTACATTGCGGATCGCCATGATCACCTCTTCTGCAAAGGCGAATTTGTCAACCAGATCCTGGTCAAAACCTTCGGCTACCGGATGACTGCTCAGCATGATTGATTCGCCATCTCCCCGCTCCCCGATAATCTGCCATATCTCCTCAGTTATAAAAGGCATAAAAGGATGCAGAACCTTCAGTAGTCTTTCAAAGAAACCGGTCACCGCCTCATAAGTAGCGCGGTCGATGGGTTGCTGGTATGCCGGCTTGATCATTTCAAGGAACCATGAACAGAAATCATCCCAAACCAGTTTGTAGGTGGCCATCAGGGCTTCCGACAATCGATAATCATCGTACAATGCATTGATACTCTGAAGGGATGCGTTGAAAGCAGAATTGAACCATTCAACCGAAACCTTGTTTACATCTGGTTGAACGATCAGATCATCAACCGGCCAGCCTTTCACCAGCCGCATGGCATTCCATATTTTATTGCAGAAATTACGCCCCTGTTCGATCAGGGCATCATCGTACAACAGGTCGTTGCCGGCAGGAGAGCACAGCAGCATGCCCAAACGCACGGCATCGGCGCCGTTCCGGCTGATCAGGTCGAGCGGTTCGGGTGAATTCCCCAACGATTTCGACATTTTACGCCCCTGCTTGTCGCGCACAATACCTGTGAAATAGACGTTTTTAAAGGGGATCGCTTTCCTGTATTCCCAACCGGCCATAATCATCCTGGCCACCCAGAAAAAGATAATTTCCGGGGCGGTGATCAGATCGTTGGTCGGATAATAGTAATTTATATCAGGATTATCCGGTTTCCGTATGCCATCAAACACAGAGATCGGCCACAACCAGCTCGAAAACCAGGTATCGAGCACATCCTCATCCTGCTTCAGATCACTCAATTTGAATTTTGTACTTTGCTCTTTGCATTTTGCATTTGCCGCTGTCAAAGCTTCTTCCTTGGATTTAGCCACGATGAAAGTCCCGTCAGGCAGGTAATATGCGGGAATGCGCTGTCCCCACCACAACTGCCGTGAAATGCACCAGTCTGTCACATTCGCCATCCAGTGGCGGTACATGTTTTTGTACTTGGCAGGATGAAAAAGAATGGTATCGTCTTCAACCATATCCAGCGCCGGTTTTGCCAGCTCCTTCATTTTCATGAACCACTGCACTGATATGCGTGGCTCGATCACTTCGTCGGTGCGCTCAGAATAGCCAACCTTGTTGGTGTATTCAACAATTTTAACAATATGGTCCCTGTTTTTCAGCTCCTCGGTGATTTTCCGGCGTACCACAAAACGATCTTCACCAATAAAGAGTTGAGCGGCTTCACTCATGGTACCGTTCGGATTAAAGGTATCGATGACTTCGAGCTTATACTTGAGCCCCAGGTTGTAGTCGTTGATGTCGTGTGCCGGGGTCACCTTTAGCGCGCCTGTACCGAATTCCCTGTCGACATATTCGTCAAAAATCACTGGGATCGACCGGTTGAGCAGGGGAACCAGGATCCGTTTTCCCCGGAGGCGCTGGTACCGCTCATCTTCGGGATGCACGCAAATGGCAGTATCCCCGAGTATGGTCTCAGGGCGTGTGGTTGCAATGGTCACCCACTCATCCTGAGTCCCTTCCACCCTGTAACGCACGTAATATAACTTCGAATTGACCTCCTTGTAGTTCACCTCTTCATCCGAAACAGCAGTCAGCGCTTTCGGATCCCAGTTCACCATCCTGACGCCCCGGTAGATAAGGCCTTTATTGTACAGGTCGATAAAAACATCGATGACCGATTCGTAAAGGGCCTCATCCATGGTAAAACGGGTACGCTCCCAGTCGCAGGAAGCTCCCAGCTTTTTAAGCTGATCGAGAATGATCCCGCCATGTTTGGTCTTCCATTCCCATGCATGTTCGAGGAATTGCTCGCGGGTCAGGCTGGCTTTATCGATTCCCTGCTCCCTGAGTTTGGCAACCACTTTGGCTTCGGTCGCGATGGAGGCATGGTCGGTACCCGGCACCCAGCAGGCATTTTTACCCAGCATCCGGGCCCGGCGTACCAGGATGTCCTGGATGGTATTGTTCAGCATGTGCCCCATGTGCAAAACCCCTGTGACATTCGGGGGAGGGATCACGATACAGTACGGTTCGCGTTCATCGGGAACAGAGTGGAAAAAACCCTGTTTCATCCAGTAATCATACCATTTGTCTTCAACCTTTGAAGGATCGTATTTGGAAGCAATTTCGGTCATTTTAATATTTTGAATTTATAAATAGTGAGGTAAAGAGGTAGCGAGGTAGCGAGGTAGCGAGGTAGCGAGGTAGCGAAATAGCGAAATAGCGAAATAGCGAAATAGCGAAGTGGTGAAATCTTGAAATACTGAAATCTTGAAATCTTGATAATTGAGTCCACTCCGAAAAGTCACGTTCAACGAATTAAGGACACTGAGCGGAGCCGACGTGTGCTTAATTTCAGCCTGTTGCATACTTCGACTTCATTTATCCAAGAAGCTGACTTTTCGGAGTAGGCTCAAAATTCGAAATCTTGAAAATTTATTAAGATAAATTACAAAATGATCACGATAATCGAAAAAAATGAACATGATTTTCAATAATTTGTAAAATTGATTTTTTTTATTTCGCTATTTCGCTACCTCGCTACCTCGCTACCTCGCTATTTTTTATGCTGCAAAGTTAGTAAAAGTTGGATTTTTAAAACAATTTACTGCGCTTAACCAGATATGGCAGCAGTACCTGTTCGAAGCCTGCGTGGATATCGGCTTCGAGCATATCAATGTGATATTGTCCACAGCGCAGGCGAAGATCGTTTTGAAATCTTGACACGGCTTCAATATATCGCTCCCTCAGCTTTGCCGGATGAACCCGGATTTGCTCACCGCTTTCCATATCGATAAACTTGTATGGACGATCGTCAAAGTCAAAATCAAGCTCCCTGGCCTTGTCAACCACATGAAACAGGATCACTTCGTGCTTGTTGTGCTTTAAATGCTGCAAGGCTGAGAATAACTCATCAGATTGTGACGACTGTTCAAACATATCACTGAAAATGATCACCAGCGATCGTTTGTGGATTCGCTCAGCCAGTTCGTGAATGGTTTTTGCCACCGAGGTCCCCTTGAGCTGATCGACAGGCCGTGGGATCATCAGCTTCTCAAGCTCTGCAAAAAGATACCGGTGGTGAACCGGGTTTGATTTGGTTTGGGTATGCAATTCAATCTCTTCCGAAAAAATACTGATCCCCGCTGCATCCCGTTGTTTGCGGAAAAGATAGATCAGGGCAGCCGCAACATAAACGGAGAAGGTTATTTTATTGGGATGATCGATGTCAGGCTTT
>CAISJJ010000131.1 GCA_903885595.1 uncultured Bacteroidales bacterium | reverse complement strand
GATCGGGAATTCCGGCCCCATGGGGGCCAAACATTTGGTGACACGTATGATGATCGGGGAATCCGGCCCCATCGGGGCCAAACATTGGTAGCCCGCATGATGATCGGGGAATCCGGCCCCATGGGGGCCAAACATTTGGTGACACGTATGATGATCGGGGAATCCGGCCCCATCGGGGCCAAACAATTTATTAACAATTGGTTCACCTTTTCAATATTACACGATTAACCATTAAACCATAGTTATGCCAAACACATACAGTCAGATCAGTATGCATATCATTTTTGCGGTAAAACACCGTGAGGCCCTTATCTTGCCGGATTTCCGTGATAATTTATTCCGGTATATTCACGGGATCATTAAAGGGAAAAATCAAAAATCATTTGCCGTCAATGGAGCCTCTGATCATATCCACATTTTTACCGGACTTACTCCAACTATTTTTATTCCTGATTTTGTCAGGGATATTAAATCTGATTCTTCTTTGTATGTAAATCAAAATAGATGGTCCCCTAGAAAATTTCATTGGCAGGATGGTTACGGGGTTTTTTCACATAGTCGTTCGCAGCGCGATTGTGTAATTAAATATATCCTGAATCAGGAGGAACATCATTCAAAAAAATCATTTAAATCCGAATACATTGGATTTTTAGAGAAGGCAGGGGTTGATTTCGATTCAAAATATCTCTTTGAATTCTTTGATTCAAAACATGCCAGGCCATAATGTTTGGCCCCGCTGGGGCCGTCACACCTGCACATCGTACGGGCTACCAATGTATGGCCCCGCTGGGGCCGGGTTCCTGCACCTCATGCGGGCTACCAATGTATGGCCCTGATGGGGCCAAATTCCCGATCATCATGCGGGCTACCAATGTACGGCCCCGATGGGGCCGGATTCCCCGATCATCATACGTGTCACCAAATGTTTGGCCCCGCTGGGGCCGGAATTCCCGATCATCATGCGGGCTACCAATGTATGGCCCCGCTGGGGCCGGTATTCCTGCACCTCGTACGATCTACCAATATATGGCCCCGCTGGGGCTGGCATTCCTGCCCATCATGCGGGCTACCAATGTATGGCCCCGCTGGGGCCGGAATCCCTTCACCTCATGTCGGCTACCAATGTATGGCCCCGCTGGGGCGAATAATTCCTAGTGAACAAATGCGATATCCACAAATACAATATCTTTGTCAGGATGAACCCCTTCAAAAAACTTGCCGGCCAAACTGCCATCTACGGGATCCCAAGCATCCTGGTGCGGTTTCTCAATTATCTCCTGGTACCATTGTATACCTATGGGTTGCTGACACAGGGCGAATTCGGGGTTGTCAACCTGTTTTATTCCTATGTTGCTTTGCTGATGGTCATCCTGACGTATGGCATGGAGACCGCCTTTTTCAGGTTCAGCGAAACCGAAACAGACAAGGAAAAGGTTTACAGCACAGGCCTCATCTCGCTGATGGTTTCCACGGGAATTATGCTTTTACTGACAAACCTGTTCCCAAAGACCATTGCCGGCTGGCTTCAGTATCCGCAATATCCGAATTTCATCCAATGGTTTGCCTGGATCATGGCGCTCGATGTGATTTCAGCCATTCCCTTTGCACGCCTGCGCGCCCTCAACCGGCCCATCTGGTTCTCGGTCATCAAGTCGGTTAACATTCTCACCCTGGTATCGCTGAACCTCTTCTTTTTATTGCTTTGTCCTTACCTGGTTCAGCGGTTTGAACATCACTGGATCGGAGCGGCAGTGCAGATCATTTACCGGCCCGACTGGACCATTGAATATATCTTTATTGCGAATCTCATAGCGAGCCTGGTCACCCTCATCCTGCTGTTGCCACAGGTGGTCCATCTTCGCTGGAGATTTGATCCCGTTCTTTGGAAAACAATGATCATCTATTCGCTTCCGCTGATGATTGCCGGGATGGCCGGGATTGTCAATGAAACCATCGACCGCATCCTGCTGCGATACCTGCTGCCGCTCTCGCCGGCCGATGCCGAAGCCCAGGTTGGCATCTACAGCGCCTGTTATAAAATCGCCGTGCTGATGGTACTGTTCATTCAGGCCTACCGCTTTGCAGCAGAACCATTCTTCTTTTCCCAGATGAAAAATAAGGATGCCAAACTTGTTTACGCCCGTATCATGGACTATTTCATCATCGTGGTGTCCACCATCTTCCTGATAAGCATGCTTTTTCTCGACACCATCTTCATCCGGCTCACCGGACCCGAATTCCGCAGTGCACGTGCCGTTATCCCGATACTGATGCTGGCAAAACTCTTCCTGGGGATCTATTTTAACCTGTCGATCTGGTACAAGCTTACCGGAAAAACCCTCTGGGGAGCCCTGATCACCTTTATCGGGATGATCATCACCCTCGCGCTGAATATTTACTGGATCCCATTATCCCCCGATCACCTCATCCATGGGTACATGGGTTCAGCCTGGGCCACCCTGGCATGTTATACGGTAATGATGCTACTCGCTTACCTGATCGGTCAGAAATACTATCCCATCCCCTATAACCTGAAAAAATTCTTTGGATACATCGGCCTGGCACTGGTCCTCTATGGCATAAGCACCCTGACCCCATTTGATCAAAAGCTGCCCGGAATCGTATTTAACCTCTTACTGCTGGGCGTTTTCATCTTTACTGTTTATCTCACTGAACTGCGCATCCCTGCACGAAAAATTTGAACCTTGATTTTTCTTACCTTTGCTGCCCGCACCCTGTCAGGGTGGGTATTATTAGAGTCATACATGAAGATTAAAATTGTCAACCATTCAAAACACCCCTTACCGGCTTACGAAACGTTGGCCTCGGCCGGGATGGATCTGCGCGCAAACCTCGATGCCGAGGTACTCTTGAAACCTTTGGAACGGCGGCTTGTTCCGACAGGATTATTTATTGAGATCCCGCTGGGTTACGAAGCCCAGATCAGACCCCGCAGCGGCCTGGCTGCCAAAAAGGGAATCACCCTGTTGAATACACCGGGTACCATCGATGCCGATTATCGCGGCGAAATCAAGGTAATCATGGTCAATTTATCGAATGAAGATTTTGTGATCAGCGATGGAGAACGAATTGCCCAAATGATCATCGCCGCCCACGAAAAGGCTGAGTGGGTTCAAGTAGGGGAACTGGAAGAGACAAAGCGCGGTACCGGGGGATTTGGACATACCGGAACAATGTAAATTACGAATTACGAATTACGAATGACAAATTGCAGATGAGAAGAGGATTTTATATTTATACCATCAGCATCACCATAGTTTCATCAGTTTTGCTGGGCGGACATTGTTTTGCAGACTGTTCATCCCGCCAGGCAAACCTGCAGCCTGTAACATGGGAATGCCATCAAATAAATGAGTTTGATAGAAATCTTACTACTTCCCTCCAGAAACCCGACAAGAAAAAACATAAGAAGGAGCAGGATCAGCAACCCGTGGCTGTTGCCAGGAACAACGGGCAACTGATCGATGCTAAAAAGGAGGCCATCATAGGCAATGTTAAAGGGGCCCTGGAAATGTTACGCAGGTATGTTTCCCGTTATCCCGCCGATCCGGTAGGCTATTTTGAACTGGCCCGGCTTGAGGTTACGGAGAAAAATCCTGATGAGGGCCTCCGCCTTGCCCGGGAAGCAAACAGACTTGATCCGGAAAACATCTGGTATTCACTTTTCCTTGCTGAACTCTGCCAGGCTACCAATCATCTGCAGGATGCAATTGCCATATATGAGCAGGTTTCAATAAAATATCCCGAAAATCTAGACTACTTTTATCAGCTTGCCGCCCTTTATCTCCAGGTAGAAAAATACACGGAGGCCATCGGGATTTATAGTCAGATTGAAGAAAAGGCAGGCGTTTCGGAGGAGATAACGATTCAAAAGGAGAAGATTTATCTGCACATGAATAACCTTGACGGAGCCGAAAATGAACTTTATAAACTGATTGCTGCATTTCCGGGCGAAAGCCGGTATTATTCCATTCTTGCCGAATTTTATATTTCGAATGGCAAACCTGATAAAGCGCTCTTAATCTACAAGAAAATCGCTGAGATTGACCCCGAAAATGCCTATATCCACATGTCGATGGCCGATTATTACCGCAAAACCGGAAACAAGGATAAAGCATACGACGAGCTCAGGCTGGGCTTCGCCAATCCGAACCTCGATGTGGATACGAAAGTGAGCATCCTGCTGTCGTTTTATACCGTGAACCAGATCTATAATGATCTGAAAGATCAGGCCTTTACATTGTCAAAAATACTGATGGATACGCATCCGAAAGACCCCAAGGTCTATTCTATCTATGGTGATCTGCTTACGCAGGATAAGAAATATGCCGAAGCACGGGAAACCTTCCTGAAGGCGCTCACGCTCGACAGCAGCCGCTATGCCATCTGGGAACAGGTTCTTCGCCTCGATCTCCAGCAAAGTGAGTACGAACATCTGCTCACATACAGCAACCGGGCTATGGAGCTTTTTCCTGATCAGCCAATACCTTTCCTCTTCTCGGGACTGGCCAGCCTGCAGCTGAAGCAGAACGAGCAGGCACTGAAATCGTTTAACATGGGTTTAAAGCTTGTCGTGGATAACGATGAATTGCTTTCACAATTTTACATGTACCAGGGAGATGCCCTCCATGCCCTCAAAAATGAACCAGAAGCGTTCAAATCCTATGAAAAATCGCTCCGGCTCAAAGATGACAATGCGTACGTGCTCAATAATTACGCCTATTATCTTTCGCTGATCGGCAGCGACCTGGATAAAGCCGAAACGATGTCGAAAAAGGCAGTCGCACTAGATCCCGAAAATGCCTCGTTCCAGGACACCTATGGCTGGGTTTTATTTATGCAGGGAAAATACAGCGAGGCCGAAGAATGGATTTTAAAGGCTTTGAACAACAAGGAAGAGGCCAGTGCCGAGGTGATGGAGCACTACGGCGATGTGCAGTACAAGCTTGGCGATGCCCCAAAGGCCCTGGAATACTGGATCAAGGCAAAACAAAAAGGACCAGGCTCCGCCCAGCTTGAAAAAAAGATAACCGATAAAAAATATTATCCGTGAATATCAACCGTAAACCGTATATCGTATATCGTAAATCGTATATCGTAAATCGTATATTATCCCTTATCATGTGTCACGCGTCACGCGTCACGCGTCACGTTTCATACTCCATTTTCCTCCTTCTCCTGCTCATTTCCTTCTCGTGTTCCTCCTCCCGGCACGTTTTAAAAGCCCCCATCAAAGAGGAGGGAGCCGATTACCTCTTTGCCAAACTAAAACAGAATGAGCTGAAATATGATTGGTTTTCGGCAAAGTTTTCGGCGGAATATTCGAACGACAAAAACGAAAATTCTTTCAACGGCCAGATCCGCATCCGCAAAGACAGCCTGATCTGGATCTCGCTTATACCTATGCTTGGGATTGAGGCCGTTCGGATCATGATCTCCCAGGATTCGGTAAAGATGATCAACCGGCTGAACGACACCTATTTCATCGGTGATTATGAATATGTAAACCGTTTTCTCAATACGAATATTGATTATGACCTGTTGCAGGCCTTTTTGCTAGGCAACGATCTCCAGTTTTATGAAGAAGGTAAATTCAAAGCAGCCATCGATCGGGGCGAATACAAGCTATCGACAGGCGAACGACGGAAACTGAAGAAATTTGTTCGCAACAGCAACGAAACCCTGAAAATATTAATCCAGAACATCTGGCTCGATCCGGTCAATTTCAAGATAACCCATGCCGATGTGAAGGAGATCAGGCGCGACAATATCAAACTTGAGTCGACTTATGGCGCTTTTGAAGAGGTGGGGGGACAACTTTTTCCCCGGGAGATGAATTACATCATCTGGGCAGATAATACGGTCAGGGTCAAAGCCGACTTTTCGAAAATGGTGATCAATGTGCCGCTGCAATTTCCATTTAAGATCCCGGCCAGCTTTTCGCCGGTTAAACTTTAGGAAATCATCTGAATATGGAATTTCTGAAAAGCCCTAAACGGCTGACATTTGCCGTAAAAAGACAGGAACAATATAGCATTCCATCATTAAGCCAAACGATCTAACCGCACAGCTGATGTTTAAACGAAAATACCGGTTCAGCAGAATGTTTCCTGCCCCAGGGCTGCTGATCCTGTTTTTTCTGGCATTTCAGTTGTCAGGTTTTTCCCAGGCCACCAAGGATAAAGAAAAACTCCAACGCACCAAACAGAAACTGGAAGAGGAGATCCGGTACACCAATGATCAGCTTGAAAAAACACAAAAAAACAAACAAACATCCCTTAATAAATTGCTGCTTCTATCGAAGCAGATTAAAAGCCGTGAAGCTTTGATCGACGCGATCAACCGGGAGCTCAACGACGTGCAGGTAAAAATATCGGTTGAGAACCTCCAGATCGACCGGATGTCGAAACAACTGCAGGAGCTGAAATCAGAATATGCAAGGATGATTTATTATGCATACCGAACCATGAACGGCCAGAACAAACTGATGTTCATCTTTTCGGCCAGGGATTTCAACCAGGCCTATCAGCGCCTGAAATATTACCAGCAGTATGCCGCATACCGCCGCCGGCAGGCTGAGCGTATCGAATCGACACAAACAGCCATCAACCGGCAACGCAAAGAACTTGAAGACATTAAAAATCAGAAACTTTCCCTGGTCGAATCGCAACAGATTGAAAAGCAAAAGCTTGACCGTGAGAAGACAGAAAAGGCCAAAGCAGTCAGGGAGTTTTCATCAAAGGAAAAACAATTGCTGGCCACCTTGCGAACGAAGCAGAAAGCTGCCGATCGCCTTGAATTCGCCATTGAAAAACTGATTGCCGATGAGATCAGGGCTTCGGAAGAGCGTCTGAGAAAAAGCGCCGCCGGGGAGAACAGGTCGGCCAATGCTTCAAAAACGACGGGGAACCGCTCCACCATGGCGCTTACGCCCAGGGAAAAGGAGTTGTCTTCCTCGTTTTCTGCGAACCGTGGCCGGTTGCCATGGCCCTGCGACCGGGGATTCATTTCAGGCAGTTTTGGCGAACACGCCCATCCTGTGTTGGAGTATGTCAAGGTGAAAAACAATGGCATCGACATCATGACCGAACGCGGATCGCAGGTAAAGTCGGTCTTTAACGGCCGGGTAAGCCGGGTGCTGTCGTTACCGAATCTGAACAGGGTGGTGATCATCCGCCATGGCGAATATCTTACGGTATATTCCAATCTTGGCGAAGTGAGTGTTCGCGACGGGCAGGAGGTTACCGCAAAACAAAATATCGGGCAGGTATTTACCAATCCCGATGATCAGAAAACGGAATTGCATTTTGAAATTTGGCGTGGCAAGGTAATTCAGAATCCCGAGAACTGGCTGGCAGGAAGGTGAAAAATGACGCGAGGAGGCCGGGAAGGGGTCACTGTCAATCAGGGTTTGATAAAAATTTAGCATTCTTTGAATATGTTTTGGTATCACGCAGATCAAGAATTAAATAATCGATTGAACGATATTATACCAGTGAAGTTAACATATAGGACAGTGACATTCTTCCATGCGCTCCGTAGGTGCGAAACATTGGTAGAACGAATAGATTCAGGAGCATTTCGCCCCGTAGGTGCGAAATTATTTCTTCTGGTATAATAGCGCTCATTCAATTAAATAATAACAGGATAACGACAAAACAAAAGGTTTTTATGGAACAGCGGAGGACAAGATTTTAATGGAACATCCCGGCGAATTAGCCGCCCTGCTTACGGCCGTTTTCTGGACCGTAACCGCCCTCGCCTTTGAGGCCGCAAGCAAGCGGATCGGCTCAATGGTGGTCAACCTGTTGCGGCTGATCATCGGCTTTGCATTTTTAACCCTGTTTGTTTATTTCTACCGTGGACATTTATTACCGCTGGATGCCACACCGAGGGCCTGGTTTTACCTCGGCCTGTCGGGAATGATCGGATTCGTTTTCGGCGACCTTTGCCTTTTCCAGGCTTTTGTCGTGCTGGGTGCACGCATTTCGATGCTGCTGATGGCCCTGGCGCCCCCTATGACGGCGCTGATTGGCTGGATGGTCCTGGGCGAGACCCTGTCGGGAAAAAGCTGGATCGGCATGATCCTGACCATCTCTGGCATTGCACTCGTGGTGTTGAAACGACACACCGCCGAGGAGAGCAATGGCGGATTCAGGAAGGTCAAGTTCAATTACCCGCTCTGGGGAATTATGCTCGGACTGGGCGGAGCGCTCGGCCAGGCCGCCGGACTGGTACTCAGCAAACACGGGATGAAGGGCTACGACACCTTTGCTGCTACCCAAATCCGCGTTATTACCGGCATCGCAGGGTTCTCGGTACTGTTTTTTATCCTGCACCTGTGGAAAGATGCCTTCAGGGCGTTAAGTTACCGCAAACCCATGCTCCAGCTCACCCTCGGCGCCTTCTTCGGACCCTTCCTCGGAGTTTCCTTTTCCCTTCTCGCTGTCAAATATGCCGACACCGGGATTGCAGCAACTATTATGGCGCTGGTGCCCGTGCTTATCATTGCCCCATCTATGATCATATATAAGGAGAAGGTCACGGTCAAGGAGGTTGCGGGAGCATTGCTGGCAGTGGGAGGAGTGGCGATGTTCTTTCTGTAAGCATGGAGGTGCGGTGAAAAGTCGGGACGCGGGACAAAGTCGGGACACGGGACGCGGGACGCGGGACAAAGTCGGGACGAGGGACAAAGTCGGGACGCGGGACGCGGGACACGGGACGCGGGACAAAGTCGGGACGCGGGACACGGGACGCGGGACAAAGTCGGGACACGGGACACGGGACAAAGTCGGGACACGGGACGCGGGACAAAGTCGGGACACGGGACGCGGGACAAAGTCGGGACGCGGGACGCGGGAGTCGGGACGAAATTTTCAGGGTACATGAATCGCATCAGATTTTCGTTTTATAGATCGTATCAAACATATCAGCATCTGTCTTAAACGATCGAGCATTTTCTTCTCCTGGTCGATAGAGTTTATATATCCAAGCCTTCTAGCTATTTCCAGCTGAGTTTCAATTTCAGATACAGATCCCAATGCAACATACAGAAATTGCAGATATTCTCTGGGGTGGTTCCGGGCAGCACCTTCGGCAATATTGGAACAAATTGACACCCCTGCCCTGCGTAGCTGAGACGAAAGCCCAAATTTCTCAGTAGCCGGAAACTTAGCCGTAATCTTGTACAGTTCGACGACCCAATCCATTGAAATTTTATAGACATCAAGGTCGCGGTGAGTTTTTATTTTATTCATGAGTCAATGATTTTGATTTCAGTTGCCATATGAAATACCCTCTATTATCATTCACGGTTTACCTGAACGTTGTGCTTATGGAGATTTCATGGTTCGATTTCTGATTAATCAGAAAATTCACTAAAAGGTAATAGCTTTGTTAATAACTTCCTCAACAACTGTCCCGCGTCCCGTGTCCCGCGTCCCGCATTTGTCCCGTGTCCCGTGTCCCGCGTCCCGCATTTGTCCCGCGTCCCGTGTCCCGTGTCCCGCATTTGTCCCGCGTCCCGTGTCCCGCGTCCCGCATTTGTCCCGCGTCCCGCGTCCCGTGTCCCGATTTTTTCTACCTTTATCCATTAAAACCATCACCCATGTTCATCCACCGCCCCATTGATCTTAAACCTCCCGAAAACCCCGGACCTCGGTTTTACCTTGGACTTGTGATCTTTATTGCCTCTTTTTTCATGCTTCCCATCGGGTTGGTCCTCAAGGGATTCATGCTTACCCATTTCTGGAAAGGCTTTGTCCTGGCCGCTTTCTGGATCAGCGCCCCCATCATGAAGGTCACATCGGTCGCAATTCTTGGAAAATCATCCTACAACTGGATCAACTATAAAATGCATTATATCTATCACCATGTGGCCAAACCTCACCAGATAACGCCGCTTCGGTACAATATCGGGCTGGTACTTTTTATTTTACCCTTCCTTCCCAACTACATGATCTCTTTTATGCCCCATCTTTTTGCTATTGATATCAATACTCGCTACAGCATCATTATCATTTCAGACCTAACTTTTATTGCAAGCCTATTCGTACTGGGCGGGGATTTCTGGGATAAACTACGCGCGCTTTTCATGTACAAAGCAAAAGCCCGGTTCGAAGAACCAAATCAAAATTAACCCTTCCCCTGCCCCGACCGCCATTGTCCCCCGTCCCGTCTTCGTCCCGCGTCCCGCGTCCCGCGTCCCGCCATCGTCCCGCGTCCCGCCATCGTCCCGCGTCCCGCCTTCGTCCCGTTTCCCTAAAACACTGATCGTTTTCCCATTTTCATTGTATCTTTCCTCTATAAATCCCGCCCATCCAGTTAGCTAATTGGTAGAAGCCAAAAAAGCCAACAATCTTGGACCAAGCCATAATTTAAAAACATCTGTCAGCGCACATAAGCATCTTGTTGAATAATTTCCTCTGCGAGTTCAGGACTCTGGTGCGTGTGCTTAACAAAAGAATGAGCCAGTTTGTAAACGGGGTCTAACCACCACAAAGATACCCGGCCTTATTATGCTTGAAGTTCAAGAATTTGTTTTTCTAATCTTGCAATGCGTTTTTGTTTCTGTTCTGGGCTCAGCTTGGGTTTGTACTCCTTATAAGTTTCGTGCTTTGAAAGAATATGCCAAATGATCACCAATAGTTTTCTTGCAATGGCTATCAATGCCTTCTTTTGCGAAAGTCGCTTGGCCAATTCGCTAAACTTGCCACTTAACCAACATTTTTTTGATCGGGTTATAGCCCATGCACATTGTACGAGTATCCTTCTGAGATACTTGTTGCCATTTGTAATTTTTCTGCTTTTGATCTTTTTGGCCGTTTCATCATTGCGAGGTCTGAGTCCAGCCCAACCGACTAATGATGCAGCAGTTATAAAAGTTTTCAGATCAACTCCCAATTCGGCAATAATGGTCATTGCGCTTAATTTTTGAATGCCTGGGACAGAACATAGCAGGTTCATTTCTTCCTTGTACAAGGTGTCGCATATTTGTTCCATTTCCACTACACATTCTTGTTGTTGGCGAGTAAGAAGTTCCAACTCTTCATAATTTTGGCGAAAGATGAACCGGTCAGAACCAGAAACAACCCCTTTTAATGAAGCTGCAATTTTTTCTTTATGCTTATTGGTAATACGTCCGTGAATGTGTTTGATCAATTCCTCTGGAGCCGTTTCTCCGTTGACTAGTCCTTTTACAACCCCCATGACCGATACACTGCCTACCTTACTTGTAAAGTTGGTGATACGAATGTTGCAACGGTGTAGTTGACGGTCAATCGCCTGTTCAACTCTGGTTACATTTTCGCATATATGCACATAACGACGTTCATACTGCCGTAACTCCTGAATGTGTTTGCCCGGTATATAGCTCCCTTTGATTAGCTTTTTTTGCAGTACAGTTGCTATCCATTCAGAGTCCTTCACATCCGACTTGCGCCCGGGCAATTGTTTGATGAAGTAGGGGTTCACCAGTTTCATTTCCACATGGCCTTGCAATATTCGCCATATTGGCATCCAGTAT
>CAISJJ010000130.1 GCA_903885595.1 uncultured Bacteroidales bacterium | reverse complement strand
CTCAGCGCCCCAACCCTCCTCCGTTTGGGAGGGAGTTTATGGAAATCGCAGATTATGACCATTCACAGTACAATTTCCACCTTTGTAAAAAAGGTGGAATCATTTTGCTTGATAAATCGGAAATGCCTGGCAGAGATCATGAACTTTTTTTCGTGTCTGTGCAATGACTGTTTCCTCATAGGGCTTTTTCAGCACAGCAACGATCAGTTCCGCAATAATTGTCATTTCCGCCGCCTTCATGCCCCTGGTGGTAACGGCAGGGGTTCCGATGCGAATTCCGCTAGTTACCTGCGGGCTTCGGGTTTCAAACGGGATCGAATTCTTGTTGACCGTTATTCCGGATTGTCCCAAAGCAATTTCTGCGTCTTTGCCGGTGATGTTCAGATTGGTTAAATCCAATAGCATCATGTGGTTGTCTGTGCCGTTCGATACCAGGTTGATGCCATGCTCCATCAGGGAAGCGGAAAGGGTTTTGGCATTGGTCAGTGTGTCCTGCTGATAGGACTTGAATTCATCCGTCAGCGCCAGTTTGAAAGCGACGGCTTTTGCTGCAATGACATGCATGAGCGGGCCGCCCTGGATGCCTGGAAAAACCTGTCGGTTCAGTTTGTCGCTACAAGGTGTTACCGATACGATCAAACCGCCGCGAGGACCCCTGAGGGTTTTATGGGTGGTTGAGGTAACGACATCTGCATGGGGAACAGGAGAAGGATGCAGGCCTGTGGCGACAAGGCCCGCGATATGAGCCATATCCACCATCAAATAGGCGCCAACAGATCTGGCGATGCGTGCAAAAGCCTCAAAATCAAGAGTTCGGGAATATGCACTGGCGCCAGCGATAATCATGTTGGGTTTGATTTTTTTTGCAATATCCTCAACAGCATCATAATCAATGCATCCGGTTCGGGGATCAACTCCGTAATGAGCGGCCTTGTAAAGCCTGCCTGAAAAACTGACCGGACTTCCATGCGTCAGATGCCCCCCATGGGAAAGGTTCATGCCCAAAATTGTATCTCCGGGATTTAGAAAAGCAAAATATACGGCCATGTTGGCCTGAGATCCCGAATGGGGCTGAACATTGGCGTAGGTGGAATGAAAAAGCTGGTTGGCTCTTTCGATGGCCAGGTTTTCCGCAACATCAACCCATTCGCATCCGCCGTAATACCGCTTATCCGGATACCCTTCAGCATATTTATTGGTCAATACACTTCCCTGGGCATCCATAACAGCCTGACTGGCGATGTTTTCCGAAGCAATCAGCTCCAGCGTATTCTCCTGCCTTTCGTACTCCTTGGCAATCACCCTTGCAATATCCGGGTCAATGCGTTCGATGGTGGATAATATCAAGTGGTACCTCTGTCGAAATAGTTTCAAGTTTTAAGTTTCAGGTTTTAAGTGTTAATCTCAACACTTAAAACTTAACCCTGATTTAAGGCATCCCATGTTTTCAAATTTGTCGAGCCTCAGTTGGTGTCTTCCGCCTTCAAAAGGCGTTTTCAACCACGCGGTAACGATCTCCCTTGCCAGAACATCCCCGATAACCCGCCCTCCCATGACCAGGATATTGGCATTGTTGTGGCGCCTGCTCATGATGGCGGAGAACAGGTCATTGCATAAGGCTGCCCGGACATGCGAAAATTTATTGGCTACAATGGACATTCCCAGTCCGGTTCCACAAAGCAGAATGCCACGAAAATATTCTCCGGCTGAAACAGCACCGGCCACCTTAAATCCGAATTCAGGATAATCGACCGATTCGATGCTATGTGCGCCAACATCTTTAATTTCAATACCTTTTTGTATTATAAGCTCTTTCAGGTATTCTTTTAAATTGTACGCCGCATGATCACTGCCCATGATAATGGGCGTTCTGTTATCTTCCATTATTGTCTTCCTGCAGAGAGAAATTAACTGCATAATTTATTTTTTATTGAAATATTTCAAAATCCATTTACAATAAACGTCCATGGCATGGTCTATGTTGCCCCCCATGAATGAAAATTGTTTCTCACGCAAAGATGGTAGGGCGACCGGCCGGTCGCCCCTACTTGTTTCGTGTATTTCATGGTTTAAAAGTATTTTCACGGTAAATAATATAAAATCACCAAAAAAACAATAATATCTCTTTCAAGTTACCCGATTATGATCTATCCGACAAAAGGCAAAAAAATGTTGACCAGCCGACACAAGAGCGTTGACCGTATTGCAGAATGTTCCATCAGGTTTTAACGGCGAGCGGTGAACGGCTTTTCTGATAACCAGGAAAAATATGGCTAAAAAAAGTGGTAAATCGGTTAGTTTTGATGCGATGATAAAGTTTTTCATGATTCGCTTTCAAATTCCAACCCGACAGGATATTCAAAAAATTGTGAACCGGCTGGATCAACTGGAAAAGACCATCGAAAAGAACACCTTTTGCGGAAAACCCAAACGTTCCGGAAGTTCAAATGTTGGTGGTGGCAACACCCGAATATCCGGCTCAGTTCAAGCATCGAATGCTTCAGATATTATCCTGAAAGCCATCAAGGGTTCTGTTCAGGGCTTGGGCTATACTGGAATATCCGAAATAACGGATTTCGATGAAAAGAAAATCCGGAATGTTCTGCATCGGCTTCATAAAACCGGAAAGATACAGCGCAAGCGAAGGGGTCTGTATGTCGCAGTGGACTAATCCAATTCTTCAGAGAGCAAAATGGCTTCCGCCACGCTGCGCATGGATTTTCGGGTGGTCATGCTCCGCTTCTGAATCCAGCGATATGCCTGTTCCCCTGTTTTATCCCTGCGCAACATGAGAATCTCCTTTGCCCGTTCAACGAGTTTTCGTGTTTCCAGCTCCTCCTGAATCACCCGGGTTTTTACCATCAACTCGGTGTTTACGATGGCGACCGCCGCCTGATTGGCAACGGTTTGGATCAGATTGACCTCGGTTTCAGAAAATGCGTGGGGCTTGGCGGTAAAACAGTTGAGGACGCCGATGACTTTTTCATTCTTGACCTGAAGCGGAACACTGACCATGGATGCCAGGTGCAGGCGCTTGGCCATGTCTTTTTCTTTGAAGCGAGGTTCCTTGAGGACATTCAAAATGATCACGGGTTTTTTATGTGTGGCCACATATCCCACAATCCCTTCATCCATGCTCAGAGATCTGTCCTTGAGATAATCCGGATCAATAGCCTGGGTAGCAGTCAGCCGGATTTTTAATGGATCGGAGCCTTCATCAATCAGCCACAACGAACAGATTTCCACACCCGTGACCTTGGCGGTTACCATGACGATCAGTTTCAGAATGTCTTCCTGATAAAGATCCGAGGTAATGGCTCGGCTGATGTCCATGATGCCTTTGATGTACTTGTCGTAGGTCTGTGAAGCCAGTTTTTCCATAATATGTTGCTATCCTGTAAAGAAAGGGTTTATAAACCATGAATGGTGAAAATAGTTTTAAGTTTTAAGTACCATATTTTAAGTGTTAATCTTAAAAATTGATACTGCTTTAAAGCATCTATTGCTGTCTATAAGAGTCGAAACACATCACCTGTCACCCGTACATATAATCGCCCCTCACAAGGGGGCGTGGATTGAAACAAACAGACAAACAATGCATAATACTTATACAGATGAAATAAACCGGCGCAGAACCTTTGGCATTATCAGCCACCCCGATGCCGGAAAAACCACATTAACCGAAAAACTCCTCCTGTTCGGCGGCGCCATTCAGTTGGCTGGAGCCGTCAAGGCCAGAAAGGCCGCCAGACATGCCACCAGCGACTGGATG
>CAISJJ010000129.1 GCA_903885595.1 uncultured Bacteroidales bacterium | reverse complement strand
GAAATTCTATGATCTTCCACCGGATATATTGTACCGCCAGCATGAAACCCAGAGCATCAGCCAGGGAGAGATCAGTTCGCCGGCAAAACTGAAAAGCAGGAAAGATATTTTCACAAACCACACAGCCTCATTGATCCCTCGCATGACCGATGAGATTAAAGAGGATTTGAAACTTCTGGGCGGAAACATTGCGATCGGAGCTGCAAAAGCGCTCAACTACGGGATCTGTTTTTCAGTTGTCCGGTTCGGAATGAAAACCCGGATATTTTCTTCTTGTCTTGTGCTGAAATTAATCATGATCCAGATTTTTTACTTTTTGAGGCTCAACCGGATTCCCTTCTTCGACAGGCAAATCAAAAAACTGACTCAAAAATACCGCCAGGATAGTAACATCGGCAAACATACCTTCTTGAAAGTTGAAAAAAATGGAAACAGGCATGGTGAATAATCCTTTGATTTCGGTAGTCATTCCGGTGAAAAACGGGATCGAAACCCTGCCGCCATGCCTCGATGGTTTGTTTCGTCAGACACTAAAGGACAAACTTGAGGTAATCATCATTGACTCGGGATCAACCGACGGAACCCTTGAATTGCTGAAAAAATACCCGGTCAGAATCCATCATCTCCCACCGAAAGAGTTTAACCACGGTGAAACACGTAATCTGGGAATTCAACTTTCAAAAGGAATATTTGTGGTGATGACAGTTCAGGATGCAACTCCCGCAACAGATGACTGGATTGAGACTATGCTCTCACATTTCGAAAATCCCGAAGTTACAGGTGTTTGCGGTCAGCAAATTGTCAGAGCCGACCCTGATAAAAATCCACTGCAGTGGTTTTCACCCGCAAGCGAAGCCAAACCAAGGTTTATTCAGTTTAAAGATACTTCTGCCTTTACATCGTTACCAGGAAAAAAGCAGCACGAATACTGCAACTGGGATGATGTAACCACAATGTACCGTAAATCTGTCAAAGTGAATCTTCCGTTTAAAAAACTGATGTTCTCAGAAGATACTTTATGGGCCAAAGATGCCCTGTCGCAAGGCTATGCTATCGTTTATGATTACAGGGCCCGGGTTTATCACTACCATCATCAGAATTTCAAATTTTATTTTAAGCGGACCTATATCATCCTTTATCAAAATTATAAGTTTTACGATTATATTAAATTTCCAAAAAATCCCCTGGTTAGCGTTCCACAGATCCTTGTGAGAATTATCCGGAAACAATTGTCGTTCAAAGAAAAAATCAACTGGCTGCTGTACAACTTAAACCTGGTCATGGCATCATGGTATGCAGCCCTGCTTTTTTCGGTGATAGCCTCAACCCGGGGATTAAAAGGGGTTGAAGCATCACAAAAATATTTCGTCGGATATCCGCCTCAGGGTGTTCAGGCAAAGACAAAATAACCTGTATTGAAATGGAAACAGAAAAACCTTTGGTGAGTGTGCTCATGACCACCTATAACCGCGAGAAATACCTCGCCCAGGCTGTAGAGAGTGTGCTGGCATCGACCTACCCCTATTTTGAGCTGATCATAGTCGATGATCAGTCGAAAGACAGTAGTCTATCCATTGCCCGCGAATTTGCCGCAAATGATCCCCGTGTAAAGGCGATTCTGAATGAGAAAAACCTGGGAGATTATCCGAACAGAAATAAAGCAGCCAGCCTGGCCAAGGGTAAGTATCTTAAGTATGTGGATGCCGATGATCTTATTTATCCGACAGGGCTGGAAGTCCTGGTAAGCGGAATGGAACGGTTCCCTGAAGCCGGGTTCGGTCTGGGCTCTCTGCCTCAGGATAAATTCAGGATTTTTCCATTTATGCTAACACCTGAAGAGGCTTATCATCGGCATTATTTTAAGGAACAGCTCTTTCATAAAGCGCCACTTTCGGCCATTATCCGTAAAGATATTTTCGAGAAAGTGGGAGGATTTACAGGTCGCCGGTACCTCGGTGATTTTGAAATGTGGCATATCCTGGCAGCACAATACCCTGTGGTGCTTATGCCGCACGGCATTGTCTGGTATCGCGAGCATGAAGAACAGGAGATGCAGAATAACCGGACCGATTTTACCATCCCATTCAAATACCTTCAGTGTGCCGAGGAGATGATCAACCGCCCGGAGTGCCCATTATCAGCGGATGACCGGAGGAAAGCCCTGGAAAAGCTGCACTGGAACCAGGCCAGGTATATATTGGGTGTCGGGAAAAACCATTCCAGAAAAATAATGCAGGAACTCCGCAAACAAACACCATTTTCGTATTTGCAGTTATTAATGTTAGCGCGGAAGGAGCCAAAATTTTAATACCATGAAGACCTTTATCAACCTGATCAGAATAAAACTTCTTTATTTCAAATATTTGGGAAACAGGCTTGGTCGTTTTTTCTACTGGAATCTGCGGCTGGCCCAGTCAACTTTGGGCTCCGGCATCAGAATACATTTTCCGGTGATTATTGAAGGCAATGGCAAACTAACCCTCGGTTCTGGAACTGAACTCATGAAGCGCTCAAAGATTGGCTTGTCGCCGGGGAGCCGTGTTATTATTGGCAATGGATCACGCATTCATCCGGAGGCCAACATCCACGCAGGGAAAGATACGATGATCAGCCTGGGAGAAAAATGTGCAGTTTTAACGCATTCGGTTTTACGAAACGGAAAAGGGGTTGAAATAGGTAACGGAAGTTCGGTGTCAAGTTATTGCAACATCTTCCCCCGCGAGCCAGGTTATGACGGAAAATTTATCATGGGGCAGGGTTCGAATGTCGGTGACAACACCATCATTGACACCAGCGATGACGTGATTATCGGCGACCAGGTAGCCCTCGGCCCTTTCGATATTGTTTATACCCATGATCACAATTACCACTCCGATACTTTTGCCGCCTGGAAAGGGGGCGTGCACACAGGCAAAGTTATCATTGAAGATGGCGCCTGGGTTGGGGCCCGGGTTGTTCTGCTGCCAGGCGTGACTATCGGCCGCCGGGCGATCGTTGCTGCCGGATCGGTGGTTACCAAAGATGTCATGGCCGGGGATATTGTCGGAGGAATCCCGGCTAAATCATTGATCAAAAAAAAGGAAAATAATGGATAACAGGCCTCTCGTATCGGTGATCATCCCTGCCTATAACGCCGGCAAATATATTCATGAAACACTCGATTCCGTAATCGGTCAGACCTGGCCATTGCTGGAAGTTTTTGTCATTGACGATGAATCTTCCGATAATACCGTTGAAATTGCCCGAAAATACATTTCAGAAAGGATCAGTGTTGTCGAACAAAAAAACAGTGGCGCCTGCGTAGCAAGGAACAAAGGACTCGCTTTGAGCAAGGGAAAATACTTACAGTTCCTCGATGCCGATGATGTGTTAAGCCATGATAAAATAGAGCGGCAGATCGAAATACTTGAAGGTAATCCTGGCTACCTGGGAGTGAGCCCCACAGTCCATTTTATGAACGGCCAGGATTACCTTCACATGAAACCCCGTGAAGAATCGTTCTGGATTCACAATACCGACGATCCTGTCGACTTTTTGGTCCGGATGTATGGTGGCGATGGCGAACGGTGGATGGTACAAACCAGCGCCTGGCTTACACCAAAAACAATCACCGATACTATTGGACCCTGGAACGAGAATTTATTACTCGATCAGGACGGCGAATACTTTGCCCGTGCGGTTCTTGCCTCCAAAGGAATCAGGACAACTGGTGGTGTCAATTACTACCGCCGGTTTACACTGGGAGGAAATATCTCGGCCAAAGCCAATAAAATGGAAAATCTCCGGAGCGCTTTCCTCGCGTTGAGTCTGAAATCGCAATATCTGATGGCGCATACGAGTTCAGACCGGTTTTTGCAGGCAATGTCGACTCTCTATCAGGAAATTGCGATTAATGCTTATCCCAAATTTCCTGAACTTGTCGCAGAATGTGAAGCTGAAGTGCGAAAAACCGGTAAAAAACCTGACATCCCTAAACTTGGGGGCAGGCTGATTGAAACGACAAAACAGGTATTTGGATGGAAAGCGGCGAAATTATTGAGAAATAAAATTCATGCGCTGATAAAATAACAGGATCACCATGAAAAAAAAGATTTGCATTTTAACACAAAGTCACCTGTGCCGCAACCCCCGGGTAGTAAAGGAGTCGGTTACGCTAGCCAATGCCGGTTTTAATGTGACCATCCTCACTACTTTTACCAATCCTGTTTTACTTGAAGAGGACCGGAATCTTATAGCAGGTTCCGGAGTTACCCTGAAAGGGGTCGTTAATATGATGCCTTCGCAGGCTGCGGGATGGTACCGTCTTAAGGAACGGCTGGTGAGACGTGGAGCTGGTGAAGTCATTGCGCGGTTTGGCCTTGACAATATTTATGCCCTGGGTTATGACTATCATAAGAACCTTGGTGCTGCCGTTCGGGAAAAGGCTGACTTGTACACCTGCCACCAGGAAATGAGCACGGTGATCGGTTGTAAACTAATTCAAAAGGGATTCAAAGTAGCGTTTGATCTGGAGGACTGGTACTCGCACGACCTGCTTCCTGAGGCTAACCGATCTCGCCCTGTCCGGCTTCTTGAACGATACGAGAAGATGGCTTTGCAAAAGGGTGTTCTTTCCTACACCACATCCCTGGCCTTGGCCAATGCCCTTGGCTCTTTTGCCGGGACTACTCCACCAAAAGTTTTGCAGAATGTGTTTCCTTTCAGTGACCGGAATCAAATCGATCATCTGACGATGGACCGCGTCAATCCAGCCCTCCCATCAGTGCATTGGTATTCACAGACCATTGGCCCCGGACGGGGTCTCGAATTTCTTCTTGAAAGTTTACATGATGTTCAAATTCCACTTGAACTCCATTTGCGTGGAAATTTGTTTCAAAATTTCCGTCAGGAACTGGTGCAACGTTTCCCTGAAGACAAAGGGCACCGGCTGTTTTTTCACCCGCTGGTGCCACACAACGAACTGTTGTCCCGCATTGCTGAGCACGACATCGGGCTGGCAACAGAGGAGTATGTTCCCGACAGCCGGAACCTGACCATAACCAATAAAATATTACAATACCTTCAGGGAGGAATCGCCGTGGTTGCGTCCGATACACTCGGACAGCAGGAGGTGGCCCATGAGGCGCCGGGAGCTGTCTTCCTTTTCAAAAACAAAGATCGTCAGGGACTTGCATTGCTGATGAATAATTTACTATCTGACCGCGAACGCCTTGAAAGGGCAAAACAAGCAGCCTTGAAGGCAGCCCGGGAGAAATTTTGCTGGGAAAGACAGGAAAAATGGCTGGTAGTTTGGGTTCAGGATGCTTTAAATACGAAAGGTTCATGAAAAAAGTATTGATTATTTCTCCTAATTTCCCTCCCATCAATGCTGCCGACATGCACCGGGTGAGACAAAGCCTGGCCTGTTTTCCTGAGATGGGTTGGGAAGCCACTGTTGTGGCAGTCGAACCGGCTTTTGTTGAAATGAGCGAAGATCCACTGCTGCTCGAAACAATCCCCGAAGGTGCAAATGTAATCCGGATCAGGGCCTTTAATCCAAAATTCACCAGAAAAATCGGGCTGGGAAACCTTGGATACCGTGCACTCTGGTTCTACCTTAAAGCATGCAATGCGCTGATCAGGAAGCACCAGTTCGACTTGGTCTACTTCTCTACCACTGCCTTTCCTGTGATGATCCTGGGCCGGTATTGGAAGCGGAAATTCGGTTTACCCTTTATCATTGACATGCAGGATCCCTGGCGAAACGATTTCTATCTGGATAAACCTAAGCACGAACGTCCTCCTAAATTTCTGTTTGCCTATAACATGGATAAATTTCTGGAGGCTTTTACGATGAAAAAAGTCGATGGAATTGTTTCGGTTTCCCCAGGTTATCCAAAAACTTTGATGGAGCGATACGCAAATATCAATGCTGCCATGTGCACGGTCATTCCGTTTGGCGGGGCATCCGTCGATTTTGATGTACTTGATAAAGCACAGGTCCGGAATACTCTTTTTGACAAAACAGATCAAGCCATTAACTTTGCTTACATTGGCCGCGGAGGCCATGATATGGGACTGGCTGTCAGCGGTATTTTTGCTGCGGTTAAAAAAGGGCTCGACCGCGAACCCGGCCTGTTTTCGAAAATGAAAATGTATTTTGTCGGGACCAGTTATGCTGCTGACGGGCAGGGACAAAAAACAATCGAGCCTTTGGCTGTAAAATATGGTGTAGGGTCTTGTGTGGTTGAAATTACCGACCGGTTGCCCTATTTCTCTGCAATGAAAGTGCTTAAGGATGCTGATGTTCTGATAATTCCAGGCTCAACCGACACCAATTATACCGCATCGAAACTCTATCCCTACATCCTTGCAAATCGTCCGCTGATAGCCGTCTTCAACCAAAACAGTTCTGTGGTTGATATTCTTGAAAAGACAAGGGCCGGTGATTGTGTCACATTTCTTAATGATGATCCTGTTGATATGCTGGCTGAAAAAATATACGCTGTTATACACCAATATCTGCAACGGATTCCTTTTGTTCCTGATACCAATTGGAATGAATTCGAACCCTATTCGGCAAGAGAAGCCACCCGGAGGCAAGTTGAATTTTTCAACAAAATTCTGAAATCACGAATTACCCATTAGGCCAACGTCCATGCAAACCGTGAATGTTAATTTATGGGTATTCCATGTGACCGCTTTGTAAAAATTAAACATGAACACATGAACGTTGCCATTATCAGTTCACACCCTATTCAGTACAACGCTCCTCTTTTTGCCTTGCTTGCCAAATCGGCACTGCTTGACATCAAAGTGTTTTATACCTGGAGCCAAAGTAAGGATGCGCTCTTTGATAAGGATTTTGGAAAAACAATCCAGTGGGATATTCCGCTGCTCGAGGGTTATCCTTATGAGTTTGTGGAAAATGTTTCTAAAAACCCCGGTCCGGGATCTTTCAGAGGGATCGTTTGTCCCCAACTAAACCAAAAGATCAAAGATTGGGGCGCCGAAGCTTTACTGGTCTACGGATGGAATTATCAGGCCCATTATCAAGCCATGAAATATTTCAAAGGCAAAGTCCCGGTATGGTTCAGGGGTGATTCGACATTGCTTGATGAAACCGGAGGATTGAAACAGACGTTGCGCAGGATGATTCTTCGATTTGTTTACCGGAAAGCCGATTATGCATTTTTTGTGGGTGAGAATAACAGGCAATATTATCTGAAACATGGCTTTCACGACGATCATTTGTTTTTCGCTCCCCATGCCATCGACAACCACCGGTTTGGAGATCCAACCGGTGAAATGCGCCGGGATGCGGAAAAATTGAGGGCTGAACTCGGAATTGGCAATGATGACATTGCCGTATTATTTGTTGGAAAGTTCGAACCGAAAAAAAATCCATTGCTCTTAATCCGCGCGGGGTTACAATTACAAAGTCCATCGGTACATTATGTCTTTGTAGGAAATGGAGCGCTGGAACGACAAATGAAAGATTTGACATCAGAGAAAAATACATTTCATTTTTTGCCTTTTCAAAACCAAAGCCAAATGCCTGTAGTTTATTATCTGGGCGATATTTTGGCATTGCCTTCCCAGGGGCCGGGTGAAACCTGGGGTCTGGTGGTAAATGAAGCTATGGCATGTGGAAAGGCGATTCTTGTGAGCGATAAATCGGGATGTGCCGTCGATCTGGTAAAACCAGGCGAAAACGGATACATTATGGCTTCAGGCGATACAGATCAATGTGTTGCCTTACTTGAAAAAATGACCAAATCATGGGAATATACCAGGATATTGGGGGAGGCCTCCCGACGACGAATCGCTTCATGGTCCTTCGAATCTATATGCAAGAGTTTTGAGATCAACATAACCACACATACACAGAAATAAAATTAACAGCAATTCAGAAATACCTGATTTGCCCTCCGGAATGGATTTATAAACCCGACAGACAAACAAGAAGAGCAGATGTACTTATCAAGCCGCAGTATACGATTAATGGCGCTCGGTGTGCTGGTATTCTCATACCTCGAACTGTTTACGGGTCTTTATTACATGTCAGGTATTGGCATTGCACTTTTTGCAGGAGTCGCCACAAAATTCATTCAGGATCTTGGGAAACGTATCGAAATCCGCGACCTGATCTCTTTCATGTCGGTCATGCAATGGATTGTCGGACCCGTTATGGCATATAATTTCCTGCCTTACGATGATCTGTATTACATGGCCGAGCCGGAAGCAGTTTATATGGACTTTGTTGTACCTGTTTGTTATTTTATGGTTTTAGGTCTCTATCTTCCGTTGAAAGATGAACGGATCGTAAATCATGAGGATATCGACAGGCTTAAAATTTACCTTGCTGAACATCCTTGGGTTGGTTACATTCTGGCCGGAATCGGCCTGATCGCAGGATTCGCAGGAAAAAGCCTGCCGTCAAGCCTGACATTCCTGATGTTCCTTGTCACCAACATCCAGTATGTCGGTATCTACATGATCCTCTTCAGTAATTCAAAATTCAAATGGCTCATTTTTGCCGGTATCATGGGACTGGCGACTTCTGCGGCGATCCTCCAGGGGATGTTCGGAGAATTGGTACAATGGTTTATGTTATCATTCCTGATCGTTGCCATGGTGATAAACATTCCGATGTGGGGTAAAGCAGCAATGATTTCAATCGGATTCTTTCTTATCATGCTCGTTCAGTCAACGAAAGAGGAGTACCGCATGGCCACCTGGTATGCCAGCAGTACTAAAACCAATTCCGAGATCTATAACGAAATCATCCTCTCGCGACTCTCCTCCCCCTCGCTACTCTGGGAGTCGGGATCAATGGGAAATATGGCTGCCAGGTTGAACCAGGGTTGGATTATTGCCCGTATTATGAATTATATGCCCGAAAAACAACCCTTTGTCAGAGGTGAAACCATAGAAACAGCGCTTTACGCGGCGCTTGTGCCAAGGATTCTGGTCCCGGGAAAGATAAAAGCGGGCGGAAGGGCAAATTTCGAAAGGTTTACCGGTACGCCCTTACCGGAAACCACCAGTATGGATATTTCACTTGTAGGAGAAGGATATGCAAATTTTGGGCTATTAGGAGGAATGGTTTTTATCTTCCTGGTTTCTTTGCTATACAATTGGGTGATCGTCAAAGTAATTGAATTGTCAAAAAACAACCCCACCCTGATTCTCTGGATTCCATTGCTGTTTTTCCAGGTGATGAAGGCGGAAACCGATTTCGCGACTGTTTTCAATTATCTTACCAAGGCAGCACTGGTCACTTTTCTTGCCTTTTATTTGACCAAAGTGATAATGGAAATGAATCAAAGCAGCCGGAAAATTATCAGGGCACAATCTGATAATTTATCGGGCAATTGAGATAGCAATTCACAAAAAAAACTTAATCCAGCTAAATTCACAATGAAAGTCTCGGTAATCACAATTTGTCACAACAGTGAGCATTTCATTGGGGACACCATTCGTTCCGTTTTGTCGCAAACATATCCTGAGATTGAATATATCATTGTAGATGGGAACTCGCAGGATAATACACTGGAGATCATCAAATCGTTCGGATCACAAATCAGTAAATGGGTCAGCGAACCTGACAAAGGTTTGTACGATGCACTGAATAAAGGGCTTGCCATGGCAACGGGAGAGATCGTCGGTTTTTTACACTCCGACGACATTTTTGTTAATGAAACTGTGATTGAAACCATAGCTGATTTTTTCACAAATCCCGGGTTAGACTCTGTTTATGGGGATATTCAGTATGTTGATCAGAACGACATTCGCAAAATACTCACGAACAGGAAATCAGGCAAGTTTTGCAGGACAAAGCTCAGATTCGGATGGTTGCCGCCACATCCTACATTTTATGTCAGGCGGAAATTATATATTAGTTTCGGAAATTTTGATACGACTTTTAAAATTTCGGCCGATTACGATTCCATCCTTCGACTCCTGGTCAAACATAAAATAAGTACAACCTACATTCCCATGGTGATGGTTAAGATGCGGGTCGGAGGGGTCAGTAACCGGACAATGAAAAATATTTCAATGAAATGGAAGGAAGATTACCGTGCGATGAAAAAAAATAACTTTGGAAATCTTTTCACCCTCTTTTTTAAAACCATGAGACCTATTGCACATTTTTATAAATCCCCAAAATATTTGTTTGAATGAGGGAACCAGGGAAAAATAAAAAAATACTGATCGCACTACCAGCCTTCAACGAGGAGGTTAATATTCAACATCTGCTACCATTACTGGAACAATGGAAAATGGATGTCATTGTCATCGATGACGGCAGCACCGACCAAACTGCAAATGTGGTAAAGGAGATGGGTTTTGCCTGTTTTTCAAGGGAATCAAATCAAGGCCTTTCAGGATTCTTTAATACCGCAAGGGTTCACGCAATTCAGCATAAATACACCCATATTATATCCCTTGATGCAGATGGCCAGCATGATCCACAATATATTTCCCTGTTTATTAAGGAATTGGAGCATTTCGACCTCGTTTCGGGTAACCGTTTCCATGATCTCTCCATCGTACCTGCCAGTAAAATTGCTTCTAATCTGTTTGCTATCATGCTCTTTAGAAAATTTCTGAATATCAAGTTGCCAGATGTCGCATGCGGTTATCGTGCGATGAAAATGGATGCAATAACAGATTTCACCGCAACATCTCGTTTTGGGATTGTTTACGATATGCTGGTACAGCATACCCTGGCTGGAAAACAAACCGGATTTGTAAGAATTCCTGCTCTCTACCCAGTAAATGAACCCTTAAATACAAAAATCCCTGAAATTATTGGATTATTATCAACTATTTTTAAATACAATCCATCACCCGAAGTACAATCAATGATGAACGCGGTAATCAATAAAACCGATTTCCGGATTAATATTTCAGGATATCAGTTCAATGCTTCTTTATCATCCCAGGGAGAATATCTTTTTAAAACCAATATTCTCCGGGCTAAAAAAATTTTTAGTTCGATTCAGCAAGAAACAATTCAATAGACTTCGCTTATGAAAACCAGTAAACTGGGGTATTTAACGTCCCTTGATCTGCTCAGGGGACTGGCAGCTGTTGCTGTGTGTTATTTTCATTTCACACACGGCAACCCCGATTTTCTAAGTAAAACCAACATTCTTTATATCTCAGGCAGATTTGGTTTCCTGGGAGTGGATGTTTTTTTTGTGCTTTCAGGATTTGTTATTCCTTATGCAATGTTTCGCGGCAATTACCAAATTAAAAACTTTGGCAGGTTTTTGACCAAACGCCTGGTCCGTATTGAACCGCCATACCTGGTAAGCATTGCGCTGGTGCTTCTGCTGAACTGGATCAGTACCTTATCTCCATATTACCGGGGTGCAGCATTCTCAGTAAACTTCGAAGCACTCGCCCTTCATTTGGGATATTTAAATGCTTTTTTCAACTTTCCATGGGTCAACGATGTTTACTGGACATTGGCTATTGAATTTCAATACTATATCCTTATAGCACTGGTTTTTCCTTTGCTGATCCATTCCGAAAAGAAATACTCATTTGGCACTCTGATGATTTTTGGTTTTTCAAGTTTCATGCTCTCAAGCCACAATTATATTTTCAACTATGCATTCCTGTTTATTGCAGGCATTCTGTTGTTCCAGTTTTACATAGGCTACCTGAATAAAAAACAGTTTGGATCATTTTTCCTGATCACTTTGCTGCTGATATATTCAAAATTCGATAACCGTTATCTTGTGGCTGCGCTCCTACCCTATTTTTTTATCACCTATTTTGAGTTTCATGACAAGGTTTCAAGGTTCCTGGGAAATATTTCTTATTCACTTTACCTTGTTCACATTCCAATCGGGGGAAGAATTATCAATCTCTGCGAAACCTTTGTTCAAAACGAATGGATACGCAGTCTCTTTGTCTTCATTGCACTTATCATATCACTTTTTTCTGCCTGGTTGTTTTTTAAATTCATTGAACAACCCTTTATGGAGTTATCCAAACGGATAACATATAAAAAACCTGGCGCATGAAGAAAACCTTCGACTTCCATCCCTCACACGGCTCCGTTCCTACACATGTAGGAATAATTCCTGATGGCGGAAGGCGCTGGGCTCATGCCCATGGCTGCACCCTTGAGGAAGCATATAAAAAAACCAGATCAATCCTGGAGGCCATGGTTGGTCTTTTACTTGAAAAAGGAGTGCGGGTGATCAGCATCTATCTCTCAAGCATACAAAACTTCCGGAGAGAACCAGCTGACCTGGCTGTGTATGTTAAGCTGATCGAATCAGCCTTTTCAAATGAGATCACCGACATTGCCAATCTGAATGATCTCAAGGTTGTTATTGCAGGAAACCGGCTGATCATCCCATCTTCATTGCTTTCTGTCGTAATCGCGATGGAACAATCAACATCGCAAAACAGCCGTGGACAGTTAAATCTTTTGCTGGCTTATGATCCACTCGAAGAAATTCTTGATGCTGTTAAAAAATCGGATAATCCGGAATACTTTTATAACCATCTGTGGATAAACACCCCGGTCGATATCGTTATCAGAACTGGGAATGCCCAATTGCTGAGCAATTTCCTTCCCCTTCAGTCGGGCTATGCCCGGCTTTTCTTTTTCGATAAACTATTTAACGATTTTACAACTGCAGATTTAACCAAAGTACTGGAGAATTTTGCGAAAATTGAACGAAAATTCGGCGAATAAAGCCAATCCGCCCTTCACAAGGCGAACACTGCAGGTCAGACAGTAACTGAAATCATTCTCCCCAAAGCAGATGGATCAGTTGCGCGATCTCCGAATTCTGAATGAAAGGCCCCCGCACACTATCACATTCATCGGCCCAATTCCGGTATAGTTCGCTGCCCGATCCTTTGGCAAAGAAGGGAAGCAGTGAATTGGTATGATCTGTTGAATTATATTTCATCAAAGGGAGGTTGTGTTTTCCTTGATCTTTAACGGATATGAATGGATCTCCTCCCCACAAAAAACCGGTTTCATGATCGCCGGTGACAATCACAAGCGTTTCATCCCAACTGCTATGGGTATTTACCCAAGTTACCACAACCTGAATGGCTTCATTAAAATCTGTCATTTCTTCAATAAGGCGGCCTTTCTGGTTGGAATGTGAAGCCCAGTCTGTTGCCCCGCCCTCGATCATTATAAAAAAACCCTTGGAATTGTTGTCAAGTACATTCAAGGCACCACTTACCATGTTGGCCAGTGTTGGAACAGTTTCGAGAAAAGGGGTGACAAAAGGGGGTGAATCTTTCGTTTCCCCGTTTTTCATCGTTCGCCCCTGTTGAAGGGTAGAATAAACTTTTGCACACCCCAATACTCTTGCAGGGGTTTTTCCATGTTGAAGTGCTCTGAACTCATCCACACTTCGGATAACTGTCCAGGGATCAGGTCTGCCATCGTTATTGATATCCCCAACGATTCTTGTTGCACCGTTCACCTTGAATTTTATCTGCTTCCCGGAGCCGGCTATAAACTCCTGCCAGAAAACACTATCCCCGACATATTTTGAATTTTTCCACTTCTTGTCCTGAAAAAGACCATCTTCGTCATACATCGGGTCTCCGCATCCCATAATGACATCGCAGCGGCTGTCGAGGAGCATCTCCCTTGCAATCTCAGCGTATTGAGTGCGGGTCGCATTATGAGCAACGAAACCAGCTGGCGTGGCATGGCTGAACGGCACCGAAGTAACAACTCCTGCTGATTTGCCGATGCGCTTGGCCCATTGCACCAGGTTTACCAGGGAATCGCCATCGAGGGACATTCCGATTGAATTATTATATGTTTTTATTCCGGTTGACAAAGCCGTGGCTGCAGCTGCAGACTCCGTATAATCTTTCTTCACATAGGCAGTGTCTTTCCAGGCCAAATGCGGATTGTATCCTGATGAAAAATAATTTGAACCGGGATTATTGGCTTTGTACTCGCCTACCTTGGCAGGGTAGTGAGCTACAGCAAATTGTACAGGAAAATGTTCATAAACCTGCTGGGCAATTCCCAGGTAATAATTAGTGGCTTTGATATGATTATACCCCATCCCGTCTCCAATAAGAAAAATAATGCTTTTTGGATTTGGAATGCCCTTTCTTTTTTGTGCGGAAAGATGATTACCGGGAGCATAACAAAGCATCAGTGAAACTAGCAGAAGAAACCGATTCAGGCGTTTCATAGAGAAAAGAGTTGATGATACTACGTGCAAAGATAAAAGATAATGCCGGATTCCTTTGATCAGGAAATTCCGGCATCAATAATGAGAATTAAGAATCTGTCATGCAGTATTGGCCATTCATCCCCCTTTTTTCGGCGATTCATCGAAAAAGAATTCTCAAGAGGCCCCCGCCGCATTAATTTTGACAGAAATTCTTAACCCATGGAAACCCTCTCCCACATCATCGCATCATTCGACATTTTTCAGGTCATCATCAATGCTTTCCCTCAAATGTTTAATCCCATTGTTCATGCCTTTCAGGGTATTTTCCATTTGCTCTTCAATCTCGCGAAGAACATGGTTTCTACACACCCCGGGTTGATCTCCGGCATTGTGATATTTCTGACTGGTTATTTTGGCTTGATGGGAATCAGGAAATTCCGGAAACCTGTTATTTCTGTTCCGCTGCTTTCTCAACCACGTTCCCTTTAATCCAGAGGATTGTCGGCTGGTCGCTCGCATTGGTTCTGACTGTGACTGTTTTTGAAAAATTCCCTTTCGCAGCAGCATTGTAAGTAGCAGAAATTGTAGTCGATTTTCCCGGCATCAGGGGTTCTTTAGAATAATTCAGGTTTGTACACCCACATGAAGCCTGAGCAGTTGAGATAATCAGCGGTTCGTTTCCATCGTTGGTCAGGATAAATTGAGCTGCTCGCGGAATACCCTGAGGAATATCTCCCATTTGATTTTCTGTAATGTCCCACCGGGCAACAGGCCCATTCACTTTTGCTTTGGTCTCGGTTTTCGCAGCATTCTGCGCAGGTTGGTTTTGTGCACTTGCTTGTGATAAAATGAATACAGCAGGCATTAAAAGCACGAAGATCATTTTTTTCATGGTAGTAGATTTTATGGTTAATGATTATCTATAAATTTGAATCGTATTTGAAGACGCAAAGATCTCTCTTCTTTAAGAGAATCAAGTTAATGAAACGTAAAAATGTTATAACAGAATGTAAAACTGTGTTAACGAAATGTAAAACCAGGTCCACGACTACGAAATATACCTATTTTTACCAACCTTACAGGGAGCTATATCCCGATGAGGTGGTTTAAACATTATGAGCAATATCCTATGAGGCATAAACAGGTTCGGTGGGTTGTATTGTTAGGCGCAATTTCCATCATCGGGATTATTGTCATTCAAATCTATTTCCTGCTGCAGGCCTGGGATATAAGGGAAAAACAGTTTCATCAAACAGTGGTGATCGGCCTTCAAAAAGTTGCAGAAAGAATTTGTTTCTTTAACCAATCAACCTTACCCCATGAAAATCCGGTAAAACAGATCACTTCCAACTATTTTGTGGTGGATGTCAACAGTGTGATCGACGCAAATATCCTGGAATATTACCTTAAGACTGAGTTCGCCAAACTGAACCTCCATACTGATTATGAATATGCCATTTATGACTGCCATACCGATAAGATGGTTTATGGGAATTATATTTCAGCCGATGGATCAGGGAAATCTGCTACACTATCATCTTCCCTTCCCAAATACGACCGCTACATCTACTATTTCGGGATAAGATTTCCGGCCTTTAGAAATACCCTTGCCGGCGATATGGTCATCTGGTTTTTTTTCAGTTCGATTCTCCTCCTTTCTGTTATCTTTTTCGTGTATGCCCTGTTTGTAATCCTTAGCCAGAAAAGGTACTCTGAAATGCAGAAGGACTTTATCAATACGATGACCCACGAATTCAAAACGCCCCTGTCAAGCATCAATATTTCAGCCGATGTGATATCTCAACCAGGAATTGCAGGTGATCCGGACAGACTGATGACCTATGCTTCGGTCATTAAACAGGAGAATAACCGCCTGATCCAGCAAGTTGAGAAAGTACTTCAGGTAGCGAAAATTGAGAAACAGGGAATCCAGCTGAAAAAGGAACCAATGGACCTGAACAACCTGGTCGAAACGGTTGCGGAAACATTTACCGCAAATACCCCCGATGGCATTCGTATTGGAACATCGCTTGATCCCTCCCTTGTTCGTGTTGATGCCGATGTACTTCACCTTACCAATATCCTGTTTAACCTCCTGGACAATGCGGTAAAGTATTCGGGGGAAAGATCACACATCACCCTGATCACAACAATGGAAAATAAACAGGCAGTCATGATGGTGCGCGACGATGGCCCGGGAATCAGTACCAGGTATCAGAAACAGGTTTTTGAGAAATTTTTCCGGGTACCCTCCGGGAATGTTCATGATGTTAAGGGTTTTGGCCTTGGTCTTTACTATGTAAAAAATATCTGCCGGGCTCATGGCTGGAAGATCCGGTTGCACAGTGAAATGGGAAAAGGGTCGACATTCAGGATTGACATCCCTCTGAAAAAGAATCTTTAAAATGAAAGAAAAAGCTATGCTGCTATATGTTGAGGATGATGAAACACTTTCCTTTGTCACCCGTGACAATCTGGAACTCAGGGGATATGAAGTAGACCATTGCATGGATGGTATGACCGCCCTGGAAAAACTGGGTACCCGCCCCTATGATCTGTGTATCCTGGATGTGATGCTTCCAAAAATGGATGGGTTTACCCTTGCACGAAGGATCAGGGAAACAAATGATCATATTCCCATAATCTTCCTCACTGCCAAGTCGACAAAGGAAGATAAAATTCATGGATTGCAGCTTGGTGCAGATGACTATATCACCAAACCATATAGCATAGAGGAACTGGTATTAAAAATCGAGGTCTTTTTAAAACGTACACGTATTTTTCAGCCAGGAATAAGGAAGTCAGACATCAACCCGATCGGAAAATTCATGTTCGATCAAATAAACCAGCAATTAATTGAAGGCGAACAACGGATCACCTTGACCCACAAGGAATCTGAACTTTTACAAATTCTTGCAGGAAATCCAAACACCATCCTCAAACGGGAAGTATTACTCATGAAGGTTTGGGGAAATGACCATTTTTTTTCAAGCCGCAGCCTTGATGTATTTATTTCACGACTGCGTAAGATCCTGTTTTCCGATCCAAAAATAAAAATTGAGAACATACACAATGTAGGTTACCGGCTGACCGTTTCGGAATCAAATTTTGAACGTTAAACAACTCCGATATGGGGCAAAAAACCATCCCAATGGGACTAGCCATTGTTTTTATTATTGGACCGACATATTAGTAATTTATTTTATCTGAAGTGCTCATTATTTGTGTGATGCGAAATGTAAATTTATGACAAATACAGACTGGATAGGATTTATCGGAGTGGCAATTCTCCTAACTGCGTTTTTTCTGAACCTACGAGATATAATAAAAAAAGAGAGTTTAACTTATCTGCTCATGAATCTTATAGGGGCCGGGATAGCCTGTATGGCTTCTGTTTTATTGAATTATTTGCCATTTATCATTCTTGAGGGTTGTTGGACAATTGTTTCAACATTAAGTTTAATAAGTTATCTGAATAGACTCCGACTTTAAACTCAATTGGGGCCACGATATTTTATCGATATTCCAACTAACAAATCAGTTCATATTTGGATCTGTCATCAGCACATTTACAAATTAACACATTAACAAATCAGCCAATGAACTTCGATTACATTGCCCGGTTCTTTGAAAATGAAACATTTGCATTCATTGTACTGCCATTGCTCATCTTTTTTTTCCGGATCATCGACCAATCCATCGGAACGCTCCGGTTGATATTTGCTGCAAAAGGGCTAAAGCGGCTTGCTCCATTCTTTGCCTTCTTTGAATCCTTTATCTGGCTTGTTGCCATCGGACAAATCATGAAGCACCTCGACAATGTTTACTGCTATATTGCTTATGCAGGTGGATACGCTGCCGGTAACTATTTTGGCATCCTCCTGGAGGAAAAACTTTCTATTGGCAATGTGGTTATCCGGGTGATTCCAAAAAAAGATACCACCGCACTGATCAAATACCTTCGTGAATTAGGTTATGGCGTAACGGTGGTTCCGGTTGATGGAATGATGGGCCCAACAAAAATGCTTTTCACCACAATCAGGCGCAAAGAAGCTAATCACGTTATTGAAATTATCAAGCAATTCAATCCAACGGCATTTTATACAATTGATGAGGTTAAAATTGTGAGCGGAGGTTACTTTGACCGGAAAAACAAGTCCATCTTCTCGATACTGAATCCATTTCAAAAAACAGTTAAATCATAATGGATTCATGAAAATTTTCGTATCTTAGATGAAAAATAACTGACTATGGAAACTTTTGAAAAAATTCTTGTTCTGAACAATGAGTTTGAAGCTGGGTTGCTGGAAGAAGTACTTACTGATCGTAAAATTCCTCATGGTATTGTTACTTCAGATGATACGGCCCTGGGCGGAATTATTGAAATGGAATATGGATGGGGTTATGTTGAAGCCCCTGCCAGGTGTAAATCAGAGATCATGGAGTTGTACCAGGAGATCACGAAAAAGTGACATCAAATTCATGCAAGAAATAAAAGATTTTTTTGAAATTCTGCTAAATTCAGAGAAACTAATTCATTATGGAGGCCTCACACTCCTGCTGATTATCATATTTGCTGAAACAGGTTTGGTTATCGGATTCATTTTTGCCGGGGATGCTTTGTTATTTACTGCGGGACTGCTTTGTGGCAGTGACCTGGCTGTGAATATCTGGTTGTTGGTAGTGACTGTTATTGCGGCTGCTTTTGCAGGAAATATTGTCGGCTTTTTAACAGGAAAATATTTCGGCCATAAATTATTACTGAAAAAGGACACCTGGTTTTTTAAACAGCGGCATTTGGATAAATCGAAGGCATATTATGAAAAATATGGGGGTATTGCCCTCATTGCCGGCCGGTTTATGCCGGTTGTCCGCACGTTTGTACCCATCCTTGCCGGCACGATCGAAATGAATTTCTGGAAGTTCAATATATATAACATCACAGGTGCGGTATTATGGGTGGGGTCCCTGATTCCTCTTGGATACCTGGTAGGAAAAAAAATTCCAGCCTCCCTGGACAACATTGAATATTTTGTACTGGGAATTACATTAATTACCATGACCATACTGATTCGAGGTATTATTAAATTCAGAAAAAACAACGGCGATACTAAAAAGAGATAATTAACCAAATCTATGCGCATAACTTATAAAGTGTCGATCCTGGTTTTGCTGGTTACGATGTTATTCCAGGAGGTAAGAGCACAATACGCCAGGTCCTATTCAGCATTCACCCCGGTGAAAAACAACACCATAAAGAAATTTGATACCTTGAGCGTTCGTCATTGCTACAACCTCGATAATACAACGGCAATTGGTATAGTATTTCGCTATTGGCATATCGATATGTGTGTCGGGGTATTTAAAAACAATCGCAACAGTGAAGTTGCTGCCGCTTTCGACACCGTGAATGTAAGCGATACAACCCGCTTATATTTTTACCGTACACAGAATCCTTCCGACGGGGTGGTGATTATTTGGGAATCACGCTACATATACGATTCTGAGCTGCGTGCGTACCTGTTTAAAAATGGAATAGTTAAAAAGATGGGGAAAATCGATGTGGATCTGGATGATGCGCTTGCTACCAAAGTTTCCTACCCCGTCTCAAAGATCAACATTACCACTGATGGCAAGCAGATCAAGTTCACCTTCAGGGAACATCTTAAATTCAGAATAAGCCAGCCACTAGCCCCTGAAGATTTCTATTATTTTTATGAAGGAGGGAGCCAGTTGATCCCCGTTGTAAAAGGAGAAATCAGGAAGCCGGTCTGGTAGTGCTTTGATCGGGCGATTCAAGCAAAGCAAATCCATCATCAATCAGTTTTATCATCGTGGCCCCTTCCGATTTTTTTGATTGCAGGTATTGAATTACCTCCTCTGCAAATCCATCTTCTATTTGCTTTATTTTAAGAAGTTCAAGTATTTCAAGAGCACAAAGCCAGTCGCCGGAATGATCACTTTTCAACTCCTGCCATATCGAAGGTAACTGGGCAAAGGAGCCGTTTTGCCCGCGGATGTCGCGCACTTTTTGATAAATGGCATGCAATCTCTTCGCTTTATCGTCGTGCAATATTTTATGTGTTTTCTCTTCAGGGGCAGGATAACTCAATTCGAATGCATCAGGATCTGCCGGACCTGAAAACACTGAAACAATTTTATTACCAACGGCCATGTCGAAAGTTCCCCATGATGGTTCAAAAAGTGTTTTTCCTTCATAGGTTACCATACATTCGACAAAACTTAGCAATACGAGATGTCCGTTGCAGATTGTCTTACTCAGAACTTTCCCGCGAACATTCACCCCCGACTCGAATGCCAGGTTTGCCGATTCACCCTCGGTCAGTCCGATCTGATCGAGTTCTTCCTCCGAAAAATCTTCGAGTGAAACGGCCAGGTTCTTTATCTTTCCAACCGGAGATCCGAATCCATGGGCATGGTATTTTTTATTATGTCCCGGCAATTCCTTGTAATCAAAATTAAGATTTGTCGGTCTGGAGGTTTTCAGGTAAACCAGCTCCCCGTTTTTCTCCAAAACCTCTGTGAATGTACCTGATACCTGGAGTCCCGAACTGTATACTGCAGTACCTGTGTTCCCCGACCGGATCGCTTGTTCGAGCCCGTACAAACCACCCCGGCGCAATGCCATGGTTTCCGTAAACTCTTCGAGCACGCAGTTCAGGGTTTCAAAATCGGGTGTGACAAACAGCTGTGGCTGCGGTTCTGTTATATCGTAATTATAGTTGGCCGCATCCGTGGTCAGTGGTATTTTCCTGACTTTTGGCTGCAGGCAAAGGTGGCTTTCAGCGATTGATGAGAGTAGACCCGCACCATAAATCTTAGGATCATCCAGATCACCGATAAGCCCATATTCGACAGTCCACCAGTGAAGGTTCCGGATCCGGGCGAGTTCAGAGGGTTCTCCCATGTTGTTTGAAATATCCGTCAGCCGCTTTTCAGCCCCTTCAATCACATCCTTCGAAGAGTAAGGATCGGCTTTAACGATCGAAAGATGGCGGATAGCCTCAAAGAGTGCATAATCCTGGTGTGACAAGAATGCTTTAGCCCCTATTTCACCAAATCTGCTAAGAAAATCAGCATAAACCGGGTCGGCAATAATTGGTGCATGACCTGCGGCTTCATGAATAATATCGGGTGCCGGGGTATATCCGATCTGGTCGATCGGGCGGATATCGGCAGCGATCACCAGTACATTGTAGGCCTGAAACGCCATGAAAGCCGAAGGCGGAACAAAACCATCGACGGCTACAGCTGCCCAGCCGATCTCCTTGAGTATCCGGTTCATGCCATACATGCTTGGAATAGTTTCAATGCTGATGCCTGTTTTACGCAATCCATCAAGGTAAGCGCCATGCGCGACCTTTCCGAGATATCGAACATTTTGCCGCATCACATAGCGCCAAAGAGCATGATCCTGCGGGGTATATTCATTGTATGGCTGATCTATTACCAGGCTCATCAGGTGCCTGGGCAGTTTATCGAGGATTTCATTCATTTCCATGATTCATGTTATTTGCGAGGCTGGTTATTGATACTGAATTACCTGCTTAATTGCCAAGACACTAATGGACAAATAATTGAAAATCAATCATGTTCTTTTCGCGTCTTAGTGTCTTAGCATTAAAATTTGACTTTTGAGCCACCCTGAATTTACTGTGGTTTAGCAAGTTCGAAAAGTGATGGTCCCTGAGCCCTGACGTAATACTCCCCCCCCATTCTTCCGACCAGGTCAATCCTCTGTTGGTCAATCCTTCCGTATTCATCCATTACCTCCGGATTGACATGGATCCGTAAGATCTCGCAAATGACCAGGTTCCCTGCGGCATTTCCCATACCTGTTTCAATTATCTGGAGCACCTTGCATTCAAACTGAACCGGTGATTCCTTTACCCTGAAGGGTCTGACAAGATCAGATGGTTCCATTTTGAATCCCACCATCTCGAATTCATTGACCCCCTTTGGAAAATCAGCGCTGGAATCGCTTACTTTCTGAATCATTTCATAGGTAACCGCGTTGATGACCACTTCAGGCACCTCTTTTACATTTTCATAGGTATGCTTGGTTGTATTGTCGACACCACGTCTTGACGGAGAAAAAACGATGATGGGCGGATTGGCTCCAAATGCATTGAAAAAACTGAAAGGGGAAAGGTTAGGTCTCCCCTCATTATCAATGGTACTTGCAAGTGCAATCGGGCGTGGTGCAATTGCCCCGAGCATAAGGTGGTGAAACTTCGGGATGGAGGTTTCGGTGGGATCGAAGTGGAGGTAGGGGGTGGAGCTCATTTACGAATTACGAATTATGATTGACAAATAATCGGGACGCGGGACATGGGACACGGGACGTATGAAACGGGACACGGGACGCGGGACGCGGGACAAGTGATGAATGATGAATAGGTGGTGGCAGTATTCATTATCAGGGATTTTAGGGCAGGGCGGGTAATATTTTCGTGGAGACTTCGCCAAATCCGATCCGCAGGTTATCCTTAATGGAGTATCCTCGCATGATGATGGTGTCGTTATCATTGATGAATTTTCGTTCGGTCCCGTCCGGCATTTTCACAGGCCGGGTTCCCTTCCAGGCAATTTCGAGCATGGAGCCAAATGAATCGGGTGTGGGTCCGCTTATGGTTCCGGAGCCATACAGGTCGCCAACGTTGATATTGCAACCATTCACCGTTTGATGTGCCAGTTGCTGGGCCAGATTCCAATACATGTATTTGTAGTTAGAGTGGCAAACCTGATGTTCCTCCTGCCTTTCTGGCTTAATCAGCACATCCAGCTGAATATCAAAATTATGGGCTCCCTCCGCATGCAAATAAGCAAGCACAGCCGGTTCCTGTTTAGGACCCGGTACACGGAATGGTTCCAGGGCATCAAGCGTGACAATCCATGGAGAGACTACTGAACCAAAATTTTTCGCCAGAAACGGACCCAGCGGAACATATTCCCAGGCCTGAATATCCCGGGCCGAAAGATCGTTGAATAATGCCAGGCCAAAAACATGATCTTCTGCATCTGCTGTGGAAACAGATTGTCCAAGTTTGGTTTTTTTACAGGTGACAAAGGCTATTTCAAGTTCGAAATCAACCTGTTTTGAAGGGCCAAACTCAGGAACTTCTGCTGTAACAGCCTTTGTTTGTCCCTTGGGCCGGTGAATATTGGTACCGGAAACAACAATGGATGAACTCCTGCCATGGTAACCCACGGGGAGATGCCTCCAGTTGGGCAACAATGCATTTGCCGGATCACGGAACATTATTCCAACGTTTGTGGCATGTTCAATGCTGGAGTAAAAATCGGTGTAATCACCAACCTGAACAGGCATCAGCATCTGAACGGCATTCAGTGGGAACAGGATCTTGCGTTGAATTTCAGGATGATCGCGAAGGGAAACGTTGCTTTTTTCAAAGATATCGGCAATTCGGTTGCGTAACGCCCGGCAGATTGGTTTGCCCAGGACCATTAGCGGGTTGAGAATCTCCGAACTGAAAATGACCGGGTCAATGTCCAAATCGCCCAAAAACCCATGCTTTGCAAGAGCATTAAGATCTATAATAGTATCGCCTATCCGAGTTGCAACCCTTGCATGCCCTCCGGGAGTCTTAAAAATTCCGAATGGAATGTTCTGAATTGGAAAATCGCAGTATTCCTTTACGTCAATCCAGGACTTCAACCCAGGGTCTATTACTTTTATCATCTTCCTATATTAAGTCCATTTCGTAATTCGACATTCGATATTCGTTATTCTACAAGGTTCCTCTTCTTCCCTGTTCCAGTTCGATTGATTCGAACAGTGCCTTAAAGTTGCCTTTCCCAAATGATTTGGCGCCTTTACGCTGTATAATTTCATAGAAAACGGTGGGGCGGTCCTCAACCGGCTTGGTGAAAATCTGCAACAGGTAACCATCTTCATCCCGGTCGACCAGGATGCCAAGTTCACGCAGCGGTTCAATGGTTTCATCGATGGTCCCCACGCGCTGGAGGAGCAGGTCGTAATATTTATCAGGAACCCGTAGAAACTCCACCCCGCGGCTTTTCAGATCAGCAACTGTCTTCAGGATGTTGTTCGTGGCCATGGCAACATGCTGTACGCCTGCACCTCTGTAGAAATCGATGTACTCCTCGATCTGCGATTTTTTCTTTCCACGGGCAGGTTCATTCAGCGGAAACTTGATATAAAGATTCCTGCTTGCCACCACCTTGCTCATCAAGGCTGTGTATTCGGTTGAAATATCCTTGTCGTCGAAGGAGATCAGCTGGTCAAACCCCAATACGTCGTGATAAAAATTTACCCACGTATCCATTTGTCCCCAATCCACATTGCCGACTATATGGTCAACGTAGAGCAATCCGGCCGGTTCAGGGCGGTACAAAGGATCCCATTTTACGAATCCTGGCAGGAAAACGCCATTATAATTTTTCCGTTCTACAAAAACATGCACCGTTTCGCCATATGTGTGAATTCCTGACAACACCACCATACCTTGGTCATCTTTTTCAACAATGGGTTGCAGATAGGGTTTAGCGCCCCGATTGGTAGTCTCGTCAAATGATTTAAGGGCATCATCAACCCACAGGGCTATCACCTTGACTCCATCTCCGTGTAATTTACAATGATCGGCGATGGGTGAATCAGGGATCAATGCAGTTGTGAAAACAAATGTGATCTTTTCCTGCCGGATCACATAAGAGGTGCGGTCCTTCAACCCGGTTTCCAGCCCGGCATAGGCTAACGGCTGAAATCCAAATGCGGTTTGATAGAAATGGGCGGCCTGCTTGGCATTGCCCACATAAAACTCAACATAATCGGTTCCGTTTATCGGAAGAAAATCATCTTTAGGAGTCATGTCTTTTTATGATTTGAAAATTTGAAGATTTGAGGATTTGGGGATTTGAAGATTGAGCCTACTCCAAAAAGTATCGGATCTGATGTTGTAATAATGCTATCGATTGATTATCAATTGTCCCGGACTTCAGTCCGGGTTTATAAAACTGTTTGATATTGAGCGCTTTAGTCACATTATGTTTGTTATTAACTGTCATTTTTTCATTTCAAGCTTGGATGAAATTAACTGGATTCCCTTGGTTTTCTTCATTGCCTGTATTATTTCCTTGTATGCATTGCCTTCATTGCCTGCCTTCATTGCCTTCATTGCCATTCATTGCCTGCATTGCCTGCATTCACCTTTTACACAAACCATGACCTGTAATAGTCAGGATCTTCAACGGCAAACGCCTGTTCCGTAATCTTAAGCGGTTTAAACGTATCGACCATCAGCGCGAGTTCCTTTGTCTCTCTTGCCCCGATGCTCCGCTCTACTGCACCCGGATGCGGACCGTGCACGATCCCTGTCGGGTGCAGGGTTATATTCCCGGGCTTTATATTGTTCCGGCTCATGAAATCGCCATCCACGTAATAAAGCACTTCATCCGAATCGACATTGCTGTGGTTGTATGGAGTCGGGATAGAGTCGGGATGGTAATCATACAACCGGGGAACAAAAGCGCAAACCACAAAAGACGGGGTTTCAAAAGTCTGATGAACCGGGGGCGGCTGATGCAAGCGGCCGGTGATAGGCTCAAAGTCATGAATGGAAAAAGCAAATGGATAATGAAACCCATCCCAGCCAACCAGATCGAAGGGATGTGTAGCAAAATGGTAAGGCCATATCATATCTTCCCGCTTGATCCTGACAAGGAAATCTCCTTTCTCATCATGGGTTTCCAGTACCTGCGGCTTACGGATGTCGCGCTCACAAAACGGTGCGTGCTCAAGCAGTTGCCCGGATTTATTGAGGTATCGTTTCGGGAAGCGAAGCGGGGTAAATGATTCGAGAATGAAAAGCCTGTTGTCGGAAGCGCGGAATTCAATCTGATAGATTACACCGCGCGGAATGACCAAATGATCACCATAACTGAAAGGAATGTTTCCATACATGGTTTTCAAGGTGCCTTCGCCGCGATGGATAAAGATCATCTCATCGGCCCCGGAATTTTTAAAGTAATAATCGCTCATCGATTTTCGCGGGGCAGCCAGACTGATTTGACAATCGCTGTTGACCAGCATTGGAATGCGGCTTTCGAGGTAATCATCGGCCGGCACAGCATCAAATCCGCGAAAAAGCCGGTGTTGCATATTTTTCGGATCGGCTATTTTCGGGGCAATGGAATATGCCTCATCAATTTTTGTCACCACGGTTGGCGGATGACAATGATATACCAGGGAATAGACATCGGAAAAACCCTCCGTTGAAACCAGCTGTTCGGCATAAAGGCCTCCGTCGGGTTTGCGGAATACAACATGCCGTTTTCGGGGAATCTGGCCGAGGGAAAAGTAGTGAGACATGGTAATTTACGATATACGATTTACGATTTACGATTTACGAATGACAAGTGACAAATGACTAATTACTAATGACGAGTGACGAATTGCTGGTAACATTTTAGGATTTTAGATTTTCTAAATAATGGGTTTGTTATTCGATATTCGTTATTCGATATTCGACATTCGACATTCATTTTAAATAGCTATTTCCGGGATTTCTCCTTCAACGATGAGGTTACCCTCAGTTGCATTAATGATTTCCTGAACAGATACCCCGGGAGCACGTTCAATCAGTTTGAACCCCATGGGCGTTACGTCTACGACTGCCAGGTCGGTAACGATACGTTTGACAACCCCGACACCGGTCAGCGGCAGGGTGCATTTCTTCAGCAATTTTGATTCCCCTTGCGGATTGGTGTGCATCATGGCCACAATGATATTCCTGGCCGATGCAACCAGGTCCATGGCGCCTCCCATGCCCTTCACAAGCTTCCCGGGAATCTTCCAGGAAGCGATATCGCCGGTTTCCGATACTTCAAAGGCACCCAGGACGGTGAGATCAATATGTCCGCCCCGGATCATGGCGAAACTTGCTGCTGAATCGAAGAAAGCTGCCCCCGGCAGTGCCGTAATGGTTTGCTTTCCTGCATTGATCAGGTCGGGATCGATATCATCTTTTGAAGGGTACGGTCCGATGCCGAGCAAGCCGTTTTCCGACTGGAGCACAATCTGCATTCCGGCAGGAATGTAATTGGCTACCAGGGTCGGTATTCCTATGCCCAGGTTAACATAATAACCGTCGTGGAGTTCCCTGGCGATTCGTTTTGCTATTCCATTTTTATCTAAACCCATGGGAGAAAATTTACGATTTACGAGGTACGATTTACAAATGAAAAATGACTAATGACCAATTACCAATGACGAGTGACGAATGACAAGTGAGGAATTATAATTTGTGTGCGGCATATTAGCGGGTTGTGGCGAATTCGATTCGTTTTTCATAGTTGCTTCCCTGGAAAATGCGCTGGACAAATACACCGGGAGTATGGATGTGGTCGGGATCGAGGGTTCCGGCCGGGACAAGCTCCTCCACCTCAGCAATAGTGATTCTGCCGGCGGTGGCCATGGCCTGGTTGAAGTTATTGGCAGTATGCCTGTAAATAAGATTTCCGTAGGTATCCCCTTTCCATGCCTTGACAATGGCGAAATCAGCTTTCAGCCAGCGTTCTTCCAAATACATTTTACCGTCGAACTCCCTTACAGGTTTTCCTTCGGCTACTTCGGTTCCGAAACCTGCCGGGACAAAAAAAGCCGGGATACCTGCCCCTCCTGCCCTGATACGTTCGGCAAGGGTTCCTTGTGGAATCAATTCTACTTCAAGCTCCCCGCTGAGCAGTTGACGCTCAAATTCCTTATTCTCTCCAACATATGATGAGATCATTTTCCTGATCTGGTGGTGGCGTAATAACATACCAAGCCCAAATCCATCGACCCCGGCATTGTTCGAAATGCAGGTTAAACCAGTTATATCACTTGCAGCTAATGCTGCAATGCAGTTTTCGGGGATCCCGCATAAGCCAAAGCCGCCCAACATCAAGCTCATATTGCTCTCTATCCCTTTGATTGCCTCCAGGGCATTGTTTACTATTTTGTTCATTTTTGAAAGAATCTCCTACAAATTTATATTAATTCTAAATAAAAGCAATAATTTTGCAAAAAAATTTAATCATTTACTTATTTCATGAACATGTACAAACTATTCAGCCCATATAAACTGGGAAATATTGAATTAAAAAACAGGGTCGTGATGGCCCCGATGACGCGGTCGCGTGCCCTTAACAATATCCCGAACGATCTGATTGCAACCTATTATGGGCAGCGCGCCAGTGCCGGCCTGATCATCACTGAAGGTGCTTCCCCCTCTCCAAACGGTTTGGGATATGCCAGGATTCCCGGAATTTACAGCGATGCTCAGGTAACTGGCTGGAAAAAGATAACTGATGCTGTTCATAGCAAAGGCGGGAAAATTTTCATCCAGTTCATGCATACCGGCAGGATGGGCCATCAGGATAATCTTCCTTTGGGTGCTGAAGTTATTGCACCATCAGCCATAGCCGCATCAGGGCAAATGTATACCGACAGCCAGGGAATGCAGGACTTACCTATACCCAGGGAGATGACATCAGAAGATATTATAAATACCAAAAAGGAATTCATGAAGTCAGCCATCAATGCCATTACTGCAGGCTTTGACGGAGTGGAACTCCATGGGGCCAACGGATACCTCCTTGAACAGTTTCTTTCACCCGTCAGCAACCAGCGAACCGATGAATATGGTGGAAGCATCGAAAACCGCTGCCGCTTTGTGCTGGAAGTGGTGGAATCAGTTGGGCAGTCGATCGGGATGGATAAAGTTGCTATCAGGCTATCGCCTTATGGGGTCAATGGCGGCATGGTTCCCTACCCGGAAATCAACGACACATACACCTACCTGGCTTCACAGCTCGACAAGCTGGGTGTTCTTTACATTCACCTGGTTGATCACAGCGCCATGGGAGCTCCTGCAGTCCCCATTACCATCAAACAAACCATCCGCGAAAAATTGAATAACACCCTGATCCTGGCCGGAGGATATTCAAAGGAGACTGCCGAACGTGATCTCCAGAGTGGATTGGCCGACCTGATTGCTTTTGGAAAACCCTACATTACAAACCCCGACTTGGTGGAACGGATGACGAATGATTGGGATATAAACACACAGTGGGATTTTAACACATTCTATACTCCTGACCATCATGGATATACTGATTATCCACCTTATCAGCCATCCTGATGTTGTGTTAAGAAACGTTAAATTTCTTGACATCTGCCTCATTTGAGTTATATTTGTTCAACTAATTTTAAAACTTAGAAACCTACAAAAAAGTAACAGAACTATTTTGATTTTATGGCATGTTTCGCTGATCCGGAACATGTGTTAAAAGCCAAAGGCTGATCCGGAATCTCAAGATTGCCGGATGATTTAAATCGCAAATGCGAAACCGCCCCAAACACTGGGCGGTTTTTTTTATCCTGTCAGTATTTGTTCCTGCGGAAAAGAAAAACTAAAAAACACTGGAATATCGCTGTTTTTATCCGGGAAAGAGAGAACTGCGGCCAGGATTGGGTTCTTTCCCTATTTTTTTATTGTCAAGGCGAAGAGACGTTTACCAGGTATCCTCCCTGGTCGCCTCCATCAGGCCCTAGTTCAATTACATGGTCGGCATGAGCGATGATCATCGGATCATGTTCAATTACAAGCAAAGTATTCCCCTGATCGGCCAGTTGATGGAATAACGTCATTAAAAATTCAATATCGCGAAAATGAAGCCCGGTCGAAGGTTCCTCAAACAGGTATAATGCGGATCCCTTCCCCGGGTTCATCAGTTCGGCTGCCAGTGCCAGGCGCTGAGATTCACCTCCCGAAAGTGTTTCAAGGGATTGTCCGATCCGGAGGTAACCCAATCCCACCTTGTCAAGCATTTGAAGTTTATGTGAAATGTTCTTATGACCGTTAAAAAAAAGAGCTGCTTCTGCAACCGTCATCTCCAGAACGGTTGCAATATTGTGCTCCTGATAACGGAATGAAAGGATTTCAGAATTGTATCGCTTTCCCTGGCATTGTTCACATGGGGTATTCACATCCGACAGAAAATCCATGGAAATACGGATCTGACCTGCACCGGCACATGTTGCGCATCTCCCCTCCTTATTCAGGTATGAAAAAGCGCTTTTACCAACCCCCGATTGTTTTGCATCAGACAAAGCGGCGAACAGGTCGCGGATATGATCGAAAACACCAGTATAAGTGGCCGGTGTGGCAAGGGAGGAGTTAAAGCCTGTGCGCTGATGAACGCTGATGATTTGCTGAAAATGTTCAAATCCATCAATGCCGGAACATCCGACAGGCCTGTTATTTTCCCAGGAGGCAAGTATCACTTCAAATAGCAGAGTGGATTTCCCACTGCCCGACACGCCGGTGATGGCAATTATCCCGGTAGAGGGAATTTCAAGATCGAAACCCTTAAGATTATTGGCAAAGGCATTCCTTATGACCAGCCCGGGTTTCAGGTTTCGATGGCAATATCCGATACTTTTCCGGCTGATCCTGGTTGATTTCAGACTATCACTTGCCATGGCCCCGCTTGAGAAAGTACCAAGAGACAAACTACGAGACTGGGCAGAAAGATCATCGCTTAACCCCGTGAGGGCTTTCGATGAAGTTTTCAAAGGCAAAATGCCTGACTGTTCCAAAAGATAGGGACCAGTTACTGAAGCGGGATTATTCATAATTTCGGATGGTGTTCCTGCTGCCACCACGGTTCCGCCGGTTTTTCCGGCGCCAGGACCGATGTCAAGGATGTAATCGGCTGAGAGGATGACATCCCTGTCGTGTTCAACAATTACGACAGTATTGCCTTTTTCCTGCAGTGAACGGATTAGTTTCATCAGTTTAGCTGTATCCCTGGGATGAAGTCCGATGGTAGGTTCATCAAGAACATAGGTGATACCGGTCAGGCCTGAGCCAAGCTGCCCGGCCAGCCTGATGCGTTGGGATTCGCCACCCGACAAGGTAGAAGAAATGCGGTCGATGGTAATGTATGATAAGCCAAGTCCGGATAGAAACTCTAGTTTCCGTAAAATTTCACCAATCAGTGGTTTGGCAGACTCCACTTCCATTGAATTTGATAGCTGAGGCAGCAAAGATTTAAAGAAGGTGACCGATGCCGAAACCGACAGCGCCGAAACCTCAGCAATATTTTTTCCCTGAACGACATACTCCAGTGCATCCTTTCGCAACCTTGTCCCAGAACAGGAAAGACATGGTCCAGATTTCATGAGCGATATCATGCTTTCGCCCCGATGGTCGGCATGTTTACGGCTGTATTCTTCATTGACTAGGGTCACCATTCCTTTCCAGGGTCCTGTAAAGTGATGTTCCCCGATGCGGCCATCCCGTTTGAATTCCCAGGTAACTTGGTACATCTCCTCTCCGGTTCCATACAAAGCAATCTCCTTTGCCTCTCTCGAAAGTAAATCCCATGTGTGGTTAAAATCAATGCCATGTTGAACGCCGACTTCTTTGAGGGTGGCCACATACTGCCCATATGGATCGCCATAGAATTTCCCGGTCTTGGTACCATCCATGGCGCCATCCACCAAGGATCTCCCAGGGTGGGTAATCAATTTTTCCGGATCACAAACCGTTAGCAAACCCAATCCGTCGCAATCGGGGCAAGCGCCATGCTTGTGGTTGAAGGAAAAGAGACTGGAGGAAGGCGGAGGATTTACGATATACGATTTACGATTTACGATTTTGCCATTCTGCTGGTCAGGGTCAGACTTCGACATTCGATATTCAATATTCGATATTCGAGATTCCTTCCCCTCCTCCTTTCTCCCGATGCGCGAGAATAAAAGCCGGTAATGGTCATAGATACCTGTCATGGTTCCTACGGTGGAACGAGAATTCCGGCTGGTGCCACCCTGGTCGACAGCAAACGTGGGTGTAAGTCCGGAAATGTTTTCAAAATCGGCCTTTTCCTTAAGCCCGATGCGACTTCGCACATAAGGAGAGAAGCTTTCCAGGAAACGGTTCTGCCCTTCGGCAAAAATGGTATCAAATGCCAGGGAAGATTTTCCGCTTCCGGAAACACCCGTGATTACCGTGATCTTGTTGTGCGGGATAATGGCATCGATGTGTTTGAGGTTGTTCGTGGAGATGCCCTTTAGGGAGATTGAAGGTTGAATATCGAATGTCGAATGTCGAACATCGAATGAATTGCCCTGTGACAGTATGGTTGAAACACCTTGATTTTCGTTAGAAAAAAACTTCGATATTCGATATTCGTTGTTCAATATTCGATATTCATTCAGCGCTTCAGCAGTAAATGAATCCTTACAATTAATCATCTCCTCCGGCGACCCCGAAAAAATCAATCGCCCGCCATCGCGTCCGCTTCCGGGGCCAAGGTCGATGATATGATCGGCAGCTGCGATGAGTCCCAAATGATGTTCAATCAGGATGACGGTATGGCCTTGTTTTATCAAGCGGTCGAGGGCTTTAAGCAAGATTCCGGTATCAGCCTGGTGCAATCCGGTAGTCGGTTCATCCATAATGTAGAGGGTATGATCCGATTGCGGTTTTGCCAGTTCAGTTGCCAGTTTAATTCGTTGGGCTTCGCCGCCGCTCAGGGTTGAAGACCGCTGCCCAAGTGTAAGATATCCCAGGCCAAGACTATCTAATGTTCCAAGATATCGCGCAATCTTAGGTTCATCTGAAAAAAACGAAAGGGCCTCAGCAACTGTCATTTCCAAAACTTCAGAAATATTTTTTCCAGGTTTTGGGGTAACCCCTGCGTCAAAATGGTTGTTTTGTGTAAGCTCGGGGGGCGATGAAATATAACCACCATAGCCGGAACAGGTAATTTCAAGTGTTTCATCGTCAAACCGTCTGCCTTCGCACGCCTCGCACAACACTTCCACATTTCCCATGAAATGCATGCCCACCTGCTGATAGCCTGCACCCTGGCAGGATTCACAGCGACCCCCTGCTGTATTGAATGAAAACCGGCTTTTATCGTACCCTCGGCTGATTGCCAGCGGTAGCCGTGCATAGAGATCGCGGATATAATCAAACAACCCGGTGTAGGTGGCCGGATTGCTGCGCGGAGTGCGGCCGATAGGGGCCTGGTCAATGGAGATCAGTTTCCCAATCCTTTCCCAGCCTTTGATTTCCAGGTGCTTCCCTACATCTTCATTGGCATCATGCAGCTTATTATTCAAAAATGCTCCCAGGATATGATTCGTCAGTGTAGATTTTCCAGCGCCTGATACTCCTGTAACTACATTCAGGGCCTGAAGCATAAAGGTGACATCGATGTTCCTTAGATTGCGCGCTGAAGCTCCTTCAATGGTTATAAATCCTGCCTCAGGAAGTACGCGTTTACCGTTACAATCCATGGGAATGGGTCCTGACCGAGGGATTCCACCTTCAAACTTTTCGAATCCAAACAGGAAGGAAAAGGTCCGGCTTTTCCTGATTTCAGTATCTGACAGGGTACGGGCCATTTCCAACGTGCCGTTGAACAACACTTCGCCCCCGTTAGTTCCCGGTCCAGGACCAATATCGATCAGCCAATCGGCATGATGCATGAATTCCTCTTCATGTTCCACAACGATTACAGTGTTGCCCTTGTCCCGGATTTCCTTCAGAATGTCAATCAAATTTTTTATATCGTGCTGATGCAGCCCGACCGAGGGTTCATCGAAAATGCAGATCAGACCGCTTAGCCCGGTTCCGGCCTGCGTAGCCATTCGCAAACGCTGAGATTCCCCACCCGACAAGGTGGTTGAATCGCGATCGGTCGTCAGGTAACAAAGTCCCAGCCGTTTCAACAGGTCTACCTGCTTCGATATTTGTGTGACAATTGGACCTGCGATCATCTGATCTGGTTTTTCGAAGTGGATGCCCCGGAGTACACTCTGAAGATCATCCAGCTGAAGCGCTGCCAGTTCAGCAATGTTGTATGATTTTAAAAAGGTTGGTTCTTTTTTGTTTAAAGGAAGGATGGTTCCCTCGTATTCAGGGATGGTTCCTTCTTCTTCATGGATAGTATCTTCGTATGCTTGGATGGTTTTCTCATCTGCATGGATGGTTCCATCAAAACCATGGACGGTGTTCTCGTCAGCATGTCTGATTTCATGAACTATCGTACTTTCACCGGGAATTTTCACCGAAAGGGCTTTATCATTTAGCCGTCGGCCGCCACATGCTTTACATTGCCCGCTGCGAACAAACCGCAGGATATTTTTGTTCCGGTCACGTTGCAGTATGACCTCCATAACCGGAAGAATCCCCTTGTAAAAACCCAGTTCACGTGGTTTCGCTGTTATGCCACTCCATTTCATACGCGATTCGAGGGGATGTTTCCCGTAAGGAATTTCGATCTTGTCGCTGCCGTAAAGGACAATATTTTTTTGTTCTGGTGTAAGGTCTTTCCAGGGGATATCAATATGAAACCCTTCGGACCGGCAAACCTGGTCAAGCACATCAAGGGTCACCTGTGAATAGATGATATAGCCATTGGGCGCTGTAATTTTAAGCGCTCCCTGACGCAGGGTCCGGTTTTGATCGGCAATCAATAACTCCGGGTCAAGGAAATCCTCAACACCAATTCCCTTGCATCCCGGGCAGGCGCCTTCGGGCGAATTAAAAGAAAACAAACTCCTGTTCAATGGAAATGGCACCCCTTTGTCGGGCAGATGACCGATGCGGGCAAACAGTAACCGGAGCGAATCATATATGCCCGTAATGGTTCCAACCGTTGAGCGGGGATTGGAGACCACCGATTTCTGATCGAGGGCAATGGCAGGTGACAATCCATCCACCTTTTCAACTGCTGGTTTTTTCAGTTTGCCCATGAACTGCCGGGCAAATGATGAAAACGAGCCAAGATAGCGACTTTCGGCTTCCCGGTATAATACATCGAAAATAAGCGATGATTTCCCTGATCCGGAGACACCGGTAACCACAATCAGTTTGTTCTTTGGGAATTCAAGACTAACCGAACGGAGATTATGTTCAGAGGCGTTGGTGATTTTTATCGATTCGCTGGAAGGCATGAGGGAAAATATAGCAGCAAAAGTAGGGAGTTTTCGGGGGTTTCAATAGCAATTCTGAAACCGGGATATGTTAAAATTTACATTCCTGAATCAGGTGAAAATAAATTTGCATTTCTGAGAAAAAAGTATTAACAATTTGTTCTGAAACAGGCCATGACAAAAGCTTTGTGTTCTTTGATCTTCTCCTGGCGACTGATTTTTCTCCTCCCCCAAAACCGGTGAACGACCTCCTGCTTTCAATAGCCTTGAAACTGTTTCATCTGAACTTGATTACTTCGATTTTCCTGTCCATAAGGTGGGAATCTCAATGTCGGAATACAAACAAGTCACAGCTACCGATACCAAGATATAAAACCCGCAAGCTCTCGATAGAAGACATGGAAGATATCATGTTGCTAAAAGCCATTAAGGATGGAGAAACCGGGGAATATGTTAATACAAATCAGTTTTTAGATTCTATCCGGCGCAAATGATCGTTCAGTATGAAATGACCCTGTATCAGGCGTCTAATAGGATTATGGAATTAATGACACGTGATTCGTGATGAAGATCATTCAAGCTTTTAATATTCATGCAAACCTTTAAAAATCAGAAATAATACATATATTTGAGAATGAAAATCGAGATTCATGAACATACTTTATCGAGAGCTTTGGAACGTGGGTCCGATAGGCTTGAAATTGTTGATGTTCTTGAAAAGGATCGCCTGATAACAGTTACAGTTTATGTTTTTTATGGAAAAGGGGAGCGTGACTTATGACTATTCAATATGATTCGGAAACCGACTTTTTGTATATCAGGTTGGATTAAAAAGAGCATCAGGTCGTTAACATTGCGATCATTGAATCATTTTAATCCTACACCTATGAACCTGATCAAACAGGAGATCGAAATCACCCGTGACCAATTATGTGAATTGTACAAAACACAACCGCTCTATCTGAATCATCTGCTACATTTTGCTCTGTGTTACCATTGTCAAAATGAGAATTCTACTGAAACTTTTAAAATCATTCTGACAAGAGACAACACCATCACCATGGAAGGCAAATGCAGCAAATGTGGAGAATCCGTATCAGTCTATTCTTCCGAACCACCCGATGCATGGTATAAATATTTCGCAACTCAGTTACAGGTAGAAGGACTGGGAGGTGATCATTCAATTTATCTGCGTGAAATGTTGAGGGAGGAAAAGGTAAGAAGAGTACGAAAATCATGGATTGGCAAGCAAGCCAAAGAAAACCCGGTATATTTTCAGATTCATATTTCACTTGAAGAGATCAATCCGAAGATATGGCGAAGGTTGCTTATTTTGCCTTCCACTGCCTTGAAAACCCTGCATAAGATCATCCAGATCGCCATGGGTTGGAAAAATTACCATCTTCACCAGTTTATTTGTAAAGATGAACGATATGGTGTGCCTTGGGAGGAAGATCCTGATGGCACGATTGATTACAAGAATACCCGAATCAGTGATCTGTTGCTTTACCCTCATGAAATCATCATTTATGAATATGATTTTGGCGATGGCTGGAACCATCTGATTAAACTGGAGGATATTCTGTTTAATCATGACCGGTTGCCGGCGCCTTTATGTAGAGGAGGCGCATGCTTTATTCATCACGCGGGAAAATACCAATAAAACACATGAATTCAGATCAAAACCTTACTGAAGTATATAAAACCCTCCATACGATTTATCAAAAGCATCGGAAAAAACACCTGGAAAATCCGGATTCCAAACAAATGTGTTGTATGTGGTCATCCGACGATCCTCCTGATGTGCTTGAAGATACCGAGCCCTTGCTTGATTTGGAAGAAGCGTTTGATATTTCAATCGATGAAGATGAAGCCTTTGAGTTGTATGAAATGATGTTGGATCATGCTGCAAAGCGGATTCAGGAATTAATGGCGCTGGAACAGTGATTGGGATCAAATACCCTCCGGGCATCGCTGTACCCATCTTATATTGTTTTTTTCAAACATTGCAGATTTAATCGAATGCATATGACCAATGAAGAATTCCGCCTGAATGCCCATGAACTGGTCGACTGGATGGCTGATTACCTGGGGAACCTGGAGCATTATTCTGTAAAATCGGATATTAAACCGGGCGATATCAAAAGTCAGCTTCCTTCAGCAGCGCCGGTAAACGGGGAAGATTTTCAAGCGATCTTCTCCGATTTTAAAAATATCATCATCCCGGGGATGACCCACTGGCAGCATCCCGGCTTTTTCGCCTATTTCCCGGCAAACAACAGCGAACCCTCCATCCTGGCCGAAATGCTTACTGCCACCATGGGCGCCCAGTGCATGCTCTGGCTCACCTCCCCTGCAGCGGAAGAGCTTGAGGAGCGCGTGATGGAATGGTTGCGCGACATCCTGGGACTTCCAAAGGAGTTCATTGGGGTGATTCAGGACAGCAGTTCATCAGCCACGCTCGTTGCCCTTCTTTCGGCCCGTGAAAAAAGGTCAGGATTTGAGATCAACCGGAGGGGTTTCAGCCCTGCCGACAAGTTCAGGGTGTACACATCCACGCAAGGTCATTCCTCCATTGATAAGGATGTAAAGATCGCCGGGATCGGCATTGAAAACCTGGTCAAAATCGAGGTTGATCCGAATTTTGCCATACTGGCAGATAAACTTGAAGAGGCCATCACCCGTGATCTGGCTGATGGTTTGGTGCCGCTGGCCGTAGTATCCACCTTTGGCACAACCAGTTCAACGGCCATCGACCCCATTGGTGAGATCGGGATCATTTGCGCGAAATACAATTGCTGGCATCATGTGGATGCATCATATGCCGGAACAGCCCTGATGCTGTCTGAAATCCGTGAGATGGCGCCTGGGATGGACCGGTGTGACTCATTCGTAGTGAATCCGCACAAATGGATGTTCACCAATTTTGATTGTTCGGCCTATTTCATCCGCGATAAACAGGCACTGGTCAACACCTTCAGCATCTTACCTGAATACCTAAAAACACAGGAAGATAAATTAGTGAATAACTACCGCGACTGGGGTGTTCCCCTTGGAAGAAGGTTCAGGGCGCTGAAACTCTGGTTCGTGATCAGGACTTACGGAATTGCCGGTATGCAGCAGATGATCCGCCATCACATTGCAGCCGGGCAATGGCTTAAAGCGGAGATCCTCAAAACCCCCGGAATTGAACTGATGGCACCCGCACCCTTCAACCTGGTCTGCTTTCGTTTCCACCCCGAAGGGATGGATGATGCCACTTTACTGGACAAATACAATGAAAACAAGCTTCATGAAATCAATCGTTCCGGAACAGTATTCCTTACACAAACCAGGCTGAACGGAAAGTATGTAATCCGGTTTGTAGCCGGGCAAACTCATACCACACTTGAAACAGTGAAATGCGGATGGAATCATGTTCTTGAATCTGCTTTTTCGGATGCGGATTAAATTCCCGGGAATCAATCGTCCCTTCAACTCCAACATAATTATTTCAGAATAAATTTGATGCATTCTTATTTGGAATCATTATAATTTAGTATTTTTGATTCTCAATTCCGGGCAATAACCTGAATGACCACCGGGCAATCACTAAGCCTCAGACATCGGTTTATTTGCAGGGAATCAATCAACAATAGAATTATTACTAATAATTACATATATGGAAAGACGAGCGTTTATTTTAAAATCAATGATATTGACAGCTTCAGGGGTTTTATCACAAAATTCATTTGGAGTATCAGCAGTCACACCTCCCGAGGTTGCTTTAAAGCCATTTCTGCTTCCTGCCCGGGCGCCTTTGGAAGACAAAGGGGGGATGGAAATCCGGGTCCTGATCCGGTCTTCCGTGACCGATGGGTTATATTCAAACGTTGAATGTGCTGTTGCACCAAAAATGATGGGGCCTCCGCCACACTTTCACAGGGAATTGGACGAGCTCATGTATGTAGCTGATGGTACGGCCAGCATACTCATAGGCGACGATATTGTTGAAGTACAGGCCGGTGGGTGGCATTTACGTCCGCGACTGATCAAACACACCTTCTGGAATGCCTCCGACAAACCACTCCGATTTATAGATATGTATTTCAATCAGCCATTTGAGGAATACCTGGAGCGGATTTTTCATGAGCTCACGGCAGAAAATGGATTTCCTGAAGGCTCTGAAGCCAAAAAGAAAGAAATTAATGATCTAAATGAAAAATTTGGCGTCATTTTCCCATCCGATGCTTTTACCGAACGTAATGAAATCATGAAAAAATACAGCCTCAAATAAAGCTTTCAACATGGTTTTATCATAGGAAATTGTGATTAATCAAAATTGACAAACTGTCATTTATTTAGTATTTTTGATAAGGTTTTCTTAACCTTGATTCTGATACTATGGAATTTAAACATAACGTTATTGGATGGTTCGAAATTCCTGTGGCAGAAATGGAACGCACCATCCATTTTTTATAAAACCGTTTTTAAAATGAAGCTTACCCGGCAGCAGATTGCTCTCCATTCATAATTAATCTTTTAAACATGAAAAAGAAAAAATGGCCCAAGATCCTCGGCGGAATTGTTGCTGCCGTTGTACTTATCCTTATCGGCATTGTCCTGTATATTGTCTGGTTCCTTCCCAATGTGCCGGTCAAGGAGGTAACGGTGGCATCGTCACCCGAACGCATCGAACGGGGGAGATACCTTGCCTACCATGTGATGGTCTGCATCGATTGCCACTCCACCCGCGACTGGAGTAAGTTTTCAGGTCCCCTGGTTGCCGGCACAGAAGGAAAAGGAGGTGAGGTTTTCGATGAAAAACTGGGATTCCCCGGGCATTTCATGTCGCCGAACATCACACCTTTTGCACTGAAAGATTGGACCGACGCAGAAATTTATCGTGCCATAACCAGTGGCGTAAGCAAAGGCGGGCGTCCCATGTTCCCGATTATGCCCTATCCGGCTTATGGCACGCTCGACACGGAGGATATTTATAGCATCATAGCCTACATCCGAAGTCTTTCACCCATTGAATACACGGCATCCCGCTCAAATCCGACTTTCCCGATGAATGTAATCCTTCATCTCATTCCAAAAAAGGCTGAACCGAATGCAATACCTCCTGTAAGCGATACGCTGGGTTATGGTGAATATCTGGTGAGAGCCTCGGGCTGCATTGAGTGTCATACACCTGCCGAACATGGTCAAATCGTAAAAGCGCTTGCTTTTACAGGCGGACGTGAATTTCAGATGCCGGATGGCAGCATGCTCATTTCTTCAAATATCACCCCGGATAAGGAGACTGGTATCGGGAAATGGACGAAAGAGGCTTTCATCTTCCGTTTTAAGACATATGATTTATCCACATTCAAACCTCCGGTAATTCATAAGGGTGACGATCAATCGATCATGCCTTGGACCATGTATGCCGGAATGGATACTACAGATCTATCAGCCATTTATAAGTACCTTCAAAGCCTGAAGCCGGGAAGCAACAAAGTTATTAAGACAAAACCGGCCTTATGAATTACCAATTACCAATGACCAATGACCAATGACGATTTTTTAAAATTTCTGAAATCGCAAAAAATCTTATCAGGAATCATGTTAAACTGCATACTGGTCATTGGTAATTAGTCATTGGTAATTGGTAATTCCGTTATCTTTGCACCCCGTTCTTATAGCAAAAAGGGGGGTATTAGCTCAGTTGGCCAGAGCGCTGCGTTCGCAATGCAGAGGTCACCGGTTCGACTCCGGTATACTCCACAGGTACCCTCAAAAAATATCAGTATTTACTGGCATTTCGTAGATTTATATTTTATCTACACCTATTTTTACACCTATATTACATATGTGCTTAATAGACATGTGTTTGTTTCCATCTGGAATTTATCATCCTCCAACCCCTCCAGCTCCACACAGTTATACCCTGTAAACCAATAATGACAAGGTTCACAGAGTTTTTATTTTTACGTGCACACACATTTTCCAATTGTTGCAGGTGGCGATGAAGGAGGCGCTGGAACTATATCCGGACCGCGGTATGTGGATGAAAATGAAGTAGCGGTCTACTCGGTAAATGAACAACAAAACCATGCATATGATTTTGCGGTTACCGGGGGTAATGAAATTGATCAAACGAGCGCCAGTATTACTGTTCAGTGGCTCTCAACAGGGTATGGGTATGTCGTTTTGGTAGAAACGGATAATGAAACCGGTTGTATTGCAGACACCGTCATGGTGGAAGTTGCCATTGGAAATGTCGGGATTAATTACATAAATGATTCCAAAATAAAAATCTATCCGAATCCCACTACCGGCAGTTTTATTCTGGAGTTAAAAGGAGGGGATCCAACCAATGAGGTCACGGTGGATATCTATGGAATTCGGGGCGAAAAGGTGTTGTCGAAAGTCCTGAAGGGAGAACGCAAGCATGAGTTCTCGTTGTCAGACAAGCTACCATGGGTTTATTTTCTCCGTGCAATCACAGGTGACAATACTGAAACTATTAAGATTATTAAGCAGTAAACCTGTTAGAAATCCCGGACACAACGCACCGAGAACCGTACTATAACTGTACCTCAATCCTATTATCTGTTTGATTTAACCTGGCTAAAAACCGGTCTGCCGGAATGATTGCCCCTCCCTGCCGGTATTTGTTTTCTTCGCAGATGAACTCAACTGGCTTTTCGTTAATGGTGATGGCTTTAGGACCAAAACAATCCTCCTTTACCACATAGGTTAAGGTGACCGGATAGCCCATAAATTCCAGGGATGCAGAAAAATCATTTAAAGAATGGGCAATAACCGGGTCGATAATTACATTGCCGGATTCGATGCGCAGGCCAAGCAACCGGGTTACTATCAACCCGACATAAATGCCCGGACCGCTGGAATAAACCCTCCATCCGCCCCTGAGCGTGATCTTTCCTGTTTTTATTTCATCGTAAAGATCATCGGCTTCATACCGGCTTTTAAAAGCAACGTCGGAACTGCTGTAATAACAATTCGCCTGGCGGACATCCCCGCAGGATACAATATCCCGGTATGCAACCGGGATGGCCTGGCGGAGCGCTTTCAGAAAGGCATCGGCCCTGCCCGTCCGGGCCTGGGCTTCTGCATAGCGAATATGTTCGTGTACATACATGAGTCCTATCTCGCGGCCAAAGAAGGTGCTGCTTTCTGCTCTCTGGAAAATAGTTTGAATCCCACCCTTGTATCTGAGCGGACGATCCATCAAACGCGCGCCATCGGGACCTTTCAGGTACTTTTCAATTAAATCCTGGTGATAGAGCGCCTGCTCTTTGGTAAAAATTTCACTGATGATGCCCCGGTTCATCGGCAGTATGCTGTAATGGATGTTGGTCGTGTGATCACTTGGGTGAAGCAGTACGCTGATGGTGCGATCTTCTTCGACCAGTCCGTATCCTGCAACAATTCCATCTTTAACCAGGTATTTGTTAAAGTCTGATTTTATGTGCTCACAGATCGCCTTCAATTCACCGGCTTTTCCCCTGTTTCCCGATTGTGCATAAACCAGTTGGTATTGCATAAAGGCCTGGTAATTCATTTCGACTGTCCAGCTTGAGATCATGCGATGCGCCAGATCCTTGCTGACCGGTTGCAGGGAGTCGTTCCAGTCGCCGCCTCCGAAGGGCACCAGGGAGGTGCCGGAAATGAATGAATCAACGATCATTTTGACAAGCCGGTCAACATGTTCGCTGAGGGGGGCTGTTTCAGCATGGGAAATACCTTTGTCATAATAGAAAGGAAGAATCTCGTCAAGGATTTTGATATCTCCGGTAACCTTTATATAGTTGCTGAGGGCAATGATGGTCCAGTAAACCACATCGCCATGCGAGTCGCCGGCCCTGATATTTGCGTAGCTGTCGAACATCCACCATTGAGGCCATCCGCCGTCAGGGTTCTGGTTGGAGAAGATGGTGCGCAGGATCTGCCGGGCTGCATCATATTTTTCCATGCACAGCAACAGGTCTAACGGGCCCTGCGAAATATCGCGCGTTCCCCAGGCAGCTCCGCTGAATTGTTCCAATCCATAGGGCGTCAAAAAATGGGTCAGCGCATTCATGCCATACCATGGCAGGATTTCCCGGATTGCTGCGGCATCTTCCTGGTCTCCTTTCAAAGACAGATTTAAACACAGGTCGTTCCATACTGACTGGCCTGCCTCACAATCTGAAACCCACTGAGCATCTGCATCTGCAATTCTATCAGTCTTAACAGCCGAACAAACCTCACCAATGAAACTCATACAGAAATCAGATGGTTCCCGTACTTCGAGGACGAACAACGATGACCCCTGGCTTTGATAAACCGGGTATAGCGCCTCTTTTCCACAGGGTTTGTAATCGGAATTAAGCTGTTGAATTATCATTCTGAATTGTGCCCCGGGAAACTTTTCCGCGATCATGCTGCCTGCCATTGGTGTAGCAACAAACTCCCTGTCTGAATGACCTGCGGAGACAGTCCAGCCATTGAGCCGGTCAAAATCATGGGTGATCAGTAAATTCACCTTGCAGCCGCTGATAACCTTGAAATCCATGTTTACCTGTGGCACAGTTGCGGAGGGCCAGCTGCGGACCTGAAAACAATGATCACCTGATTTGTAAATCCAACGGCAATGATTCAGCCCGATTTCGAAAGCTGAAGGAACTCCAAGTAAATACTGCCGGCCATCGATCGTTACTATGATCCGTTGTCCTGCTTCAGGTTCCAGATTGAACTGACTGGTACATATGGAAAGAAACACATTGAAGTTCGTATTCCCCTGCGAAAGATGTGAATTGAAAACACCAAATGCGAATGAAGTGGTTGAAATTATATTTTCATCGGGAGCATAACCTGCACGGGCCTGCATGATATGTGCATGCGGCCGGTCAGCCAAAATTTCTTTCGTACGTAGAACGACATGGTTATTATGATCACAGAAAAATGACAAAAGCTGACCATTTTCTTCTTCACAATGACGCCGTTCATTGCCAAAAAACCGGTCAAGTTCTTCATCATTCAAATCATCAACCGGTAAAAATCCCGTCGTATTAAAAATATTTTTAACCGGAGATAACAATTCAGCCGGCCTTGCATAAGAAGATTCGGAGTCAAATTCTATCATCAGCCCGGGTAACCGGTTCAGGTCATCATCTGAGGTGGCCAGCGGGTGATCCGGCAAACAGGTCGCGACAAAAATACTTTGATGATGAGCTCCCGGAGCAAGCATAAACGGTTTCTCCTGCAGGGCAAGAACCGACGATTCCCCGGCATACTCGCCACCAAGCCTGTCGGTAAGCAACCCTTCCGGAATCCCGGTTTCCCTGTATGTTTTGCCGTAAAACTGCATCCCGTCAACACCTGCAGCTACAGCTGCATTTTTACAGGCCATCATCAGCCATGGATGCCTGGCGGATTCTTTCATGTTTTGACGGCAACAGATGACGGAACCATAAATTTTATCTTCCAGGATGCGCCGCTCGAGATACTGGCTAACATAATATTCGTTCACCAATCCATCGGATATTTGCTTTAATCCGGCATCCTGCACATAAATCAAATCAAGGTCAGCAACATCGCCCGAAGAATTATGAATCCCGATGCGCCACTTCCAGCTCAGACTTTTTTCTGAAAGCTGTAGCACACAAACATAATCAAGACCGTCCCAGCTGCCTTCGGCATACAGTTCATTGTCAGTCACCGCAAACCGGCTGTTGCTTTCGGGACCCAGCAATGCTTTGTATTCAATGGTTTTTGTTCGTTTCCTTAACCAAATGTTTGGACCTGATTTTGAAAAAGGCGTTGCCGGTTTGAGGCTTATTCTGATTGGAGCAACTTCGATGCTCTTCATTGAGCCATTTTCCAGGAAACCGATTGATAATCCGAGGGAGTTTTTGATCTTCATGATATATATTTTAACGCAGAGGTCGCGGAGATTATCGCGGAGTTCGCAGAGGAGAACACCCTGATTATTACTTCGTGTTCTTTTTGTGATTCTGTGCGCCCTTTGCGGTTATTGTTTTCTGTATTTTGTAAAAACCTATTCTATTCTGATAGTCAGAATCATTTCCACCATATGCAGATGATTGTAAACAAATGCAACCCGTTTGCCATCACGAACCATTTTTACATTTTCGCCATTTAATGTTGCGGATTCAATTCTATCAACTTTTACACCTTCAAAAACAATCTCCCCGGCCAGGTCACGGTCTCCGTGAAGGGTTATCTCTATTTGACCGTCAACCCGTGCAATCCCGAGAATGTCGGAGGTGCTGTGAAGGATCTTAAACCCGTCAGAAACTTCCAGGCAAACCGGAGTTAATAAACCGTAAAGTGCCGGCCATAAAATTTCATCCCGGGTGTAAGGCATTGATATTGTTTCGCCGGTTTCCGGATGCGTATAGGTTACTTTGCCGGTTTGTTCTTCGTTGTAATAATTCCCAACGAAAAGCATTGCGGTATTGTCATCCGTGAAACGTTCCCTGACCGCGATAAAATCATTGCTGACTGATGCCTGCCTGAGTTTTGCATCTGATCTTTCCAGGATTGCCTCATATACCGGTTTATGTCCCTCGGTGTCGAACCCGATCCAGGTTCCGAGGTGGATCACCGTTCCGAGTCCGAGAACTTTGGTGAATCCACATGGAGTGCCATGAAGCGTCCGGGCAATGATTTCTGCACCGGAGAGTGATTCTTCTGAATAGGTGATCAGCGGATTGGCGCACTTGATCTCTTTCAGATCATAGATATCGACCAGCGGAGAATCAATGATTTCTCTCCCGGATGGTGATACGGACAAGGCATCGCGAATGATGGTGCATGGTTTCTGCGACATTTCCCGATCAGGAAGATAAGGGAAAAGGACACAATTGCCCCCGGCTTTGGTATAATCAACCATGGTCTGCTGATCCCCCGCATTCATTTCATCTGTGCTGAATGCCCACACCTGTTTGTATCCATGCAATGTATCCGCAGAAGCTTTGCTCAGGTCGATCATGTCGTAATCAACATTCAGCACCTGGAGCGCTTTCAGCAATCCGTCGAAATAGGCCGGCCTGCGGATGGCGGAAGCGGTGAACATCAGCTCAATTACCCCGTCAACCGGTCTTTCCAGCTCCGTTGCATAATATGGCGGATAAAAAAGAACACAAATTTCAGCTTTCCGTTTTGCATTAACGATAAGTGTTTCGGAGGTTTTTACAATTTTATTCATCCGTTTCACCAGCGGGAAGGCGCTGGTGCGCTCCCCTTCCGGTGTAAGCGGGTTGAACCAGTAAAAAGTCTCCCCCGAATAGCCTTTTCGGCTTGGGTTGCGCCCCTGTGAGAACATGTAGTAATTCCAGCCAACCAGGCCGTTGGCAATGCTTGCCTTGTAAAAGAGTTCCATCTCCCGCGGATTCGTCACCACGTGATATTCACGGGAACCGCACTGGAATTCGGCGGCAAACAGGGGTTTCTTCCCCTGCATGGCAAAGGTGATGTCGTTGATGATCCGGTCGTCGTGCAGGTTACGGTATGACATGAATTCCGGTATATGATCAACGCCGAACATGATCTCGCTCTTATCGCCAAAAAGATCTTCATACATGGTGATGTTGACCGGGAATTCATAGCCGTTTCCATAGATCCAGCCAGGAAGGTTGTGATACAAAGGAACTGTCACGCCTCTTTCACGTGCCATGGCGGTCAGCATTCTCAGGTAGTCGCCGTAATAGGTTCTCCAGAAACAGTGCCATTCGTAATCGCGGCCACGATCACCCCTGGATACATAAGGAAGCTTACCGTCGGGAGGAAGTTCGACATGTGTAAAGTCCGGGTAACCTGTTCCCCATAAACGATTCACTTCAGAAATGGCTGTGAATTTTCGGGATAAGTAAGAAACAAAACGATCCTTCACCTCATTGCCATAGTCAGCCTGCCTGGCCAGCCACGAAAATACGCCGATCTCATTGCATATCTGCATCATGATGACGGGACCACCGGCTGATATTTCCCGTTCACTGATAAAGGGCATGATCTGATCGTACCACAAGGTTACCTTTTCCAGGTATTTTTGATTGAACAGGCTGACGCCGTCACCCGGAACGATCTCACCTTTGCTGCTGCGCATCCTGACTTCGTCGTGATACTGATCCATAAACCAGTCAGGCAAACCGGCTCCCCGGAACTCAGCCAGGATAAACGGGCCTGGCTTTATAATGCAGTTCAACCCATGGGCCTGGCAACGCTGAAGCCAGCCCTCCAGGTCGCGTTCGGGACATGATATACCGTCAAAATCAAAAACAGATTCCTCCGGTTCGTGCCATGCCCATGGAACATAGGTGCTGACAGTCGTCAAACCGGCCTCCCTGGCTGCATCCAGGTGCCTGTCCCAAAGTTCGCGCTTTATCCTGAAATAATGAATCTCCCCCGAATTGAGAAAAACCTTCCTGTCGTCAAGATAAAAACTATTTTCTTTAATCCTGAATTTCATTTGTCACTTGTTTTTTTGTCACGCGTCACGCGTCACGTTTTTTGTCACGTGTCACGATTTTCGTCACGCGTCACGTTTCTTTCCCTGAGCAAATCCTTAATCTCGTGACTCCGTTTCTCCGTCAGTGAGTACTTCATAACAAAGAAGATTGAAAAGAGGCTCAACAGCAGGGGCAATCCAATCTCAACCACACGCATCATTAAAAGTGTATACGGGGTTTGCTGAGTGAGTGGTACGATTCTGCTTTCAATGGCGCCGAGTTCATTATCCAGCAAAACCATGGATGATGCAGTGTTCATGACGGCAAGCCGGCTGTCTACCCCGGAAATTTCCTGCATGATGACATCATAGTGTTCCCTGCTGTTTTTCGTTTCCTGTGATTTGGCTTCCAGGTGCGACCTGAGCTCAAAAGAATACATCCTGGCTTTTACAAGTTTTGTTTCCAGCGTCAGTGGGATTGCTTTTGCAACGGCGGCATTCATCAGGGAGTCCTGAGTCCCGGGCACCAGGTTTGCCAGAAGCGATTGAACCTGTTCCAGTTCATTGACTGTTACCTGTGTTTTGAGAAGTGCATTTGAAAGCATGTTTTTCCGCTGATCCGGATAGGAGGTCAGGATCTGATTCGCCTTATCAGGCTCTTTCAGGGATTCTTTGCCTAAATAGGTAATATATTCTTTTGATTCCGTTAGCGCTTCGGCTGTCTTGGTTTTAGTGTTTTCCAGCCACTCTTTATTGGTGCTGCCGAGCCCCTGGTATCCCTTCCAGTACTGAACGATGCTTCGCATCTCCCTGACGCTTCCCTGTATCTTATCGACCTTGGTGACCTGGGTTTCATCGAACATGGTAAATACGATCAACACGCCAGTTACAAAGCTGGCCAGGGCAGATCCCATTTTAATGAACCACCAGAATACCGAGTAATAACTTCCCTCTGAACGATACCCTGTCTTTAATTCATCTTCATCACAGATATCGCCCACCATGGAGGATCCCAGGGTGAAGAAAAACAGCATTCCGGCAGAAAGCAGCACCGTGGGGATGATGATCAGGTAGGGATATGAAGGGTTATAGCATACAATTTTAGACAGTTGTGCAAGGCACATGAGTAAAATAGCAATGGTCAGCGTATTTCTTTTACCCAGCCTCGGGCTGATCCAGTTAAGAGGAAATACTGCCAGTACCCCGGTGATGGCCCAGATCATCCCGTTGATCGCGAGCAGGTAAGCTCCGGCAACCTTATCTCCCCCGAAAACATAAAAAATAGGGATATATGACCCTATCAGCTGGACGAAATTAAAGCCCATGGCCAGCGTGAAGATCGTCAGTGTCAGCATGATAAAGTTCCGGTTGCCGGTGGTATGTTTCATGTCTTGCCAGAAGGGTGTTTTTTCATGCTTTGCAGCTTTTACAAATCCCGGTTCACGTAATTTGAAAAACCACCAGAAGGAAAGCGGGATCAGAACAGCAGCGATCATCAATGAAACGTAACGCATGCCATCGGCTTCATTTCCTCCGGGACCTTTGAAAATTTCCATGCTGGCGAGGGCAAAAAGCCAGGGCGTGCCCATGGCAAAAAGATTGCCTACAAAACTCTTGGCGCTGAACAGCCGGGTGCGTTCGTGGTAATCGGTGGTCATCTCCATGCCGAGGGCACCGTGAGGGATCTCGAAAAGATTGACGGCAGTAAAAAACAGCAAAAGGGAAAAAAGGATATAGCCAAGCTGGAACCATTGGAACCCCGTATCCGACGGGAACCACGTTCGCACCATATCCCCCTTCGGAATCCACCAGATGACCACAAAAAACACTGCGACGAGTATCCCGCCGATCAGCAGATAGGGACGCCGGCGTCCCCAGCGGGTCCGGGTATTATCAGACAGGTGCCCGATAAAAGGATCAGAAAGGGCATCCCATAAACGGGGGACGATTAAAATTGCCCCAAGCCAGAATGCGCTCAGTCCCAAACTTATGTTGCCCATCAAACCAACGAGGATTCCGGCAATGTTGAAAAGGGCAATGGGGATTATCCCGCCGGCGCCATATGCGGCTAATTGTGAAAAGCGAATCCGGTCTTCAGGTTTTGTTGCGTGGTCCGGGCTAATTTCTTGTTCTTTCATAAATCCCTGTTGATTCTTTTGGTTAATAATAAATCACAACCTCTGCAGGTACTGTGTTCACCGATATTTCCTTTTCGTTGAACTCTTTGCTTTCAACTCCATTTACTACAACTTTTGATGGAAGTTTTGACCCGTTGAAGTTTTTGATCTTGATTCCGTTTGCAGGAAGTTTCAGATCACCGGAAATTGAAAAGAGATATTTATTGTTGTCTTTTTTTATTGTGTAGGAGATCTCTCCATAATAGGTCGGCAGGTTTCCAACCAACATTCCATCCGGCGAATCGATCCAATCCTGGTATAGGGCTGATGCCAGAACAAGCGATTGATCAGACTCGTTTTCATAAACAAACATGGCCCTGATGGCATTGATAAAATCGCTGCCAACCCACGTGTGCGGCATATCCCCGATATAACCCGGGAAACGGTATCCTTTCCATACAACTTCAGCCCAGTGATTCCATCCCTGCGGACGCTGATCATTCAGGAAAAATTCAATTAATTCATGGGCTCTTTCTGGCTGATCTAAAATGATGAACGAACCAATTAAACGGTTTTCATAGGGTGTGTAATTGATCCAGTTGAGTTTTCCGTCTCTCCGGTTTTTGAAAAATTCATAGTATTTGTCAAAGGTGTTATAAACCTGCGGTTTTGGCAGGTTGTTGAGTTCGTTGCAGGGAGTTAACGCGATTGTTGTTGAGGTTGCATCAAAATCACCAAGTTCCACACAGCCGGGGATATAATTGATTTTCCGCGTTTTCATTGCGAGATTCAAGGAGTTGTAAAGATTTTCCTTAAATGTATCGCGGACTTTTTTCAGCCTTTCATACGATTCTTTCACTCCGAGTATTTGCTGAATCTCCGTTGCATCTTTTAACCCTTTCATGACAAAGAAATCATCCCAGTATGAGTGCATCGGTTTTGCGGAATATCCTTCGTGACTGATCGATTCCGGAACAAGTCCGTAGTAGGCACGCACGCTGTCGTTCCCGTATTTGAAATGATCCGTTGACCGCTCGGCAATCAGCGATTCGATATATGTAACTGCCTGCAATACATTTTTGTTCTTTGACCTGAGGAAAGTTGTATCCTTTGTAAAGTTGAAATATTCGCGGATCAGATAAATCAGTTCACCATGGCTGTCATGTTCGGGAACCGGATCGGGCCCCCTGTGATCGACCACGCAGGGAACTTTACCGTTTTCATACTGATGACCGGCATACCAGTCAATAAAGTCTTTCACCTCCTGCACGATGCCTGATTTCAACAGGGCCGAGGAAGTCAGCGCGCCGTCGCGCATCCAGCTCCGCTCATACGAACGCGAACCGGGCTGAACGCCTACAAGATCCCTGTTGATCAATATATACGCAAGATTTGACCTGTAGGTGTTTACAATCCTGTCGCCTGATGCAGGTAACCTGAATGTAACATGCCCGACTTTCGTTTTCCAGAATTCAGTCGACTTCCCGGCCTCTTCTGAAACAGACGCATTGCTGAGCTTTTTATCAATTGATTGTTTCCCGTAAAACGGAACCACCACATAGAATTTGGTTTGTTCCCCGGGATTCAGGTGAAATGAATATTTGATTATGCCGTTTGCAAGCCCGCTTTTATCAACAGCAGTAGTGCTTTGAGGAACATTTCCGCTCCGCAGAAGCCCAACGATATTTCCCTCATCAAAAACACCTGCCCCAAAGGAATCATATTTTTTCAGAGACAGGATCGTTTTATTATCGGCCTCTATGATTCCACCCTCTTCTTTAATTGAGTATATTTTTCCGACACCGCCGGCAAGATTGAGAAACTGGTAGTATGGATTAACCTGGTACGGACGGATCAACAGATAAAGCTCAAAATCCTTTGGCTGATTTGATTGATTTGCAAAAGAATAGCTTATATCAAGCCTGGAATTTTTATTCGCCTCTCCGTATGCCGTCACCCCGGTTTCAAATTTCAGACCGTTGCATTGCCAGGTAACAGTCGGTACAAACTCAAATTCCTTTTTACCGTTGGAATATCCCATCGATTGAACGGCCTTGACATTGCTCCAGTTAAAAAGTGAATCACCCATCTTTATCATCGGCTCAACCGAAAATTGGGCTTTATCTACCTCCACCATGCCGTCTTCATTGATCAGCGCTTCTTTGACGTCATTGTTGACACCCGTGATGGTCCAATAGGATGCTTGTTCTGAAAAGTATCTCGGATAATTTCCTGCGGGCGAATTTTTCGCAGCGTAAATCAGGAAATCATTCAGCGTTAAAGAATTTTTAATATCCAGGAAATTCACCTCGCAGATACCGAATCCTTTATCAGAATTGCAATATTTCAGATCTATCTTAACATAGGCTGCCTCTGCTTCGGGCAGCCTGATAAAACTGATATCACTCCGGTTTGATCCGACCGAATATGCTTTTTCCCAATTCTTACCATCCTCCGATAACAGCACGTCGAAACTTCCGGCGAAATGATCTTTCAGCCAGTTGATCTGTAAACCGCCAAATTCGCGGCGGGTCCTAAAATCAATCACAACATACTGATCTTTAATCCCTTTGCTCTGCCAAAACGTATCACCTGAATGATCAATAATTAAGTTGGGTGAATGGTTTTTCACCGATGACGAAGCTGTGACGGATGGTATGGGATATGATTGTGCTTCGGGAGGAAGCGCTTCAAATTTCAAATCATCAAGCCAGATGGTACCTTTCCCTCCGACAAATGATGCAATGGTGAATTCAATCCTGTCGATCCGCTTTAAATTTTGATCAGCCGTTGGTCCCCAGGCAAAATTGATATGCCTTTTCTTTATCCGGATCTTTTTCCATTCCGAAGGAAAATCATAGTTGCGGTTGCTGATCCACCAAACATTGTTTCCTGTGCTGTCAATAAATTTTATTTCAAAATTATTGGAAGGTGATTCGGCTTTAACATAAAAGGTGAATTCATAATTATCGGGGAGATCAATTGGAAATAGCTTCTGTATTCCGCCGTAACCGGTGCCTTTGGTGAAATCATAATCGAAACGGATCGCATTACCGGTTAATCCTTTTTCCGTGGATAAGTTGAGGTTAACACCATCGGACCGGATGAAAGCCCAGCCGTTTTTGTTTTCAAATTCGTCAAGGGTTTTAGTTTGTGCCTGGATAATTGTGGCTGCAAGAATCATCATGATCAATGGTATGATCCTCATTTTAATCAGATTTTTCATTGTGGACTGCTATATAACTATATGAAATTTTGTATTAGTCACCTTATTATTTCTCCCGGATTTGCGGAGAATTTTCCCGCAGATTGCGCAAAATAAAGCTTGATCAATGAATGATTCTGCGCTCATCTGCAGTTTTTCAGTTTAATCTGCGGGAACTTTTTCCGGCATCTGCCCCGGCGTTACAGACCATAAATCCTAGTTTAAGGATTCATATCCTAGTTTGTTTAACCCTTTCTGGATTATCGGATCCTTCATCATATAATTCCAGACAAATCCTGTTCTGAAATTCTCGATCATGATCAGCATCGGGCCTTCGTCGATACCGATAAAATCGTCATTAAACCATTTGGCTGTAGGGTTGAAAGAATCATAATAGCCATATTTACCCCATAAATGCTTACCATACTTCTGATTGATTGATTTAATGGTCGGCAGAACTATTTCAGGTGCAAATGGCAGTGATGAAAGCGGCCCGTAAGGTGCAATGGTTCCATCGTCAAAATAATTGTAATCAGGTCCGCTCGTTCCCCTTCCGGCATAACCCAAAAACTTTTTATCTCCAAAATTATATTTATCCCCGGGTCCGTCACTGGCTGTAACTCCCCAGCAAAGCGAATCATAACCAATCCAACCTTTGGGATTATCTATGGCATATTGACGCTGAACATAGGTAGCACGGCGGGAGTTTTCAAAATAATCAATTCCTTTATCTTTCATATATTCATCAACGATACCGCGATAATCGATAAATGCCTGGGAAAACTGATGACCGAACAGAGGGGGGAATGCCACATGTGAGAGTCCTTTGTACGGCGTATTCCATTTATATGTGGATAGCCAGGCTTTGTAACTTTGTTCAGCATTTTCCATTCCACTCCCAGCCGCTAACACATATAGGAAGAGCGCCTCATTATAGCCACACCATCCATAATCCTGCAATCCTTTTTCTGGAGACCAGGCCATGGAAATCGTGTAGGCGTATTTACTTGACGCCGGCAATAACATGAAATTCCATTCAACCCGGCCAAGGATGAATGCTGCCAGTGAACGGATCTGTTTTTCAACATCATTGTCCAGGTTGTAATAATTACGGGCAAAAATGATACCCATTAACAGAATGCCGGTATCAATTGATGAAAGTTCGCATTTCCATTCGCGGGTGCCGGAATTCATTTTAAGGAAATGATAGTAGAATCCTTTGTATCCCGTTGCATTTGTATCAGTACTTTGAACTGAATTTGCAAAGAATTTAAGAATATTAAGTGTAATCTGTGCCGCTTTTTCACGAGATATCCAATTTCTTTCAACGCCGACGGCGAATGAGGGAATGCCGAAACCTGTTGATGCGATACTGGCAGGAGCCCATTTTGCGGTACGGTCCTTTACAATACCCTTTTCAGGCTGATGTTCTTTTAAAAAGAAAAGAAACGTTTCACGCTGAATTGTATCAAACATCGTCTCTTCCTGAGGTGTTAAAGGATAATTAACCTTTCCATGTGATTTAAATACAAGCTGCTGTGGCTGTGCGGATCCTATGATAAAGGAAAAAACCACAAACATAAAAACTGTTCTGATCTTCATGTGATGTCCCGGTTTAATTTTATTTTGTAAAAATCATTTTACCTTGACCAAGAAAAAAACTTCTCTGAATTATGAAAAATTCATTCTGAAAAATAATAAATATTTTCAAGGTGGTTTGAAAAACAAAAATAGTCAAATTGGGTAAAATGACTTGAAAAAAAACCAATTAACGAAGAGAAAAGAAAGAGATCATTGGAGGATTTCACCTGATATGGCCAGGGTATTGCATTCGCTATAATGAAGTATCAATACCGGCACCGTCATACTCAAATGCCACGCAACAGGATGAAGTTAAAGACCGGCTGTTTCAAATACCGAAAATCCTGTTTCTTTAAAACTTCCCGAATTTCAGGGATAAATTTGCATTGAAGTTGTTAATCAGGCCTGTGCTGGTATTGATCAGATCCAGGTTGGGGGTATAACGATAAGAAATCCCGGCATCAATACGCATAAATTTCAGAAGGTTCAGCTCTATTAACACACCTGGTTCTACCACAAAAAAACCATCTGAATCAAGGGTATAGCCATCGTTATAGTTATAATCATTTCCACGGTATGACCAACTATTGTAAACCAAGCCTCCTCCGCCTATCAGAATCGGAAAATTAAGATGTACTGGTGAAGTTGGGAATACCCTGAATTCAAATTTCACACCACCATAACCTCCGTAAAGGTAAGCTCCCTGATGGGTTATAACGTCAACATCGTCGTACCAAAGGTTTCCTGAGTTCACGATACCATAACCTGCAAGCCCAACCGAGAAGAAATGGTTGAGGATGACGCCAAAACTAAGGCCTCCCAGGAAAACATCCTTGCCCTTGAATTGTGTGTAAGCCGCTTCAGGGCCGATATAATAGCCGACTTTTACCGGGTGATCCGATTTCCTGAATAGGGTTTTTATTTCTCCGTCATCATTTGTTGCATCAGACTTGACAACGGGTTCATCCTGGGACATCAGCGAAATAGCCTGACATAAAACCAGGAAAAGGACTAAAATCATCTTTTTCATAGGACAAAATATTGGTTCAACAAATATAACACATTTGCCTGAGTTATGTTTCAAAGGAATTACTGATATTTCTGCTGTCTGAAGAATTTGTTTTTCCGCGTGCCATTTGGAAAATGACCAAAACTGAGTAAATCCGGATGCAGAAAAACTTCGACATTCATCATTCAACATTCGATATTCGATATTCAAGGAGTTCTTTTCTAGCTGTTTCAAATTCACCAACAATTTCGCTGATGATTTCCCCTGCTGGCTGAATGTGACTGATTAATGCAGCAACCTGTCCGATTTCAAGTTCACCATCCTCTGAATTTCCATCGAACATGCCGAGTTTTGCCCGGCCCTTGCCAAGCAATTCTTTAAGTTCTTCTGCAGTAGCGCCGGAATCTTCCAGTTGGTGAACCTTTTGAAAGAAAGAATTCCTGATCAGTCGAACAGGAACAACCTTTTTCAATGCCAGGGATGTACCGCCATCACCGGTTTCCAGAATCCTTTGTTTGAAAGCGGGATGTGCAGATGATTCTTCAGATGCAATAAAACGGCTGCCTATCTGAACCCCTTCGGCGCCAAGAGCAAATGCAGCCAGCATGCTTCGACCGCTTGCGATACCACCGGCAGCGATCAGAGGCAACGCGGTAGCTTTCTTTATCAACGGAATCAGCGTTAAAGTAGTGGTCTCTTCCTTACCATTGTGGCCGCCGGCCTCAAACCCTTCAGCAACAATGGCATCCACGCCTGATTGTTCGCATTTCAATGCCGACTTAACGTTTGCGATTACGTGGACAACCGTAATACCATGTGTTTTCAATATGGAAGTCCAGATTGCCGGATTCCCTGCTGAAGTGAAAACAATCTTTACTCCTTCACGGATTATTACATCGAACTGTTCATCAACAAGTGAATAAAGCAATGGGATGTTAACTCCAAAAGGCCTGTTGGTTGCTGCTTTACACTTTCCGATATGCTCTTTAAGCAAGCCTGGCGACATTGAACCCGCACCAAGTAATCCCAGTCCGCCGGCATTACTTACAGCCGAAACAAGCCGCCATCCACTGCACCAGATCATCCCGGCCTGGATGATTGGGAAATCAATGCCAAAGAGAGAGGTTATCCGGTTTTTCAAAGGGAATTATGGATGTTTGAATAAATTCAAATTGCAAAGTGAAAAATGCAAAGTTCAAAACAGCAATTCTTAGTAAGGCCCCGTAAAAAGATATTGTTCAATCTTTGCTTTCCAAAGGCCAATCTTCTTTACAATTTCAACATTTGCATTTTGCATTTTGAGTTTTGTATTAATTTCCTTTCCGATACACGATCGAAACCAGCGACTTATCGTCCCCTCCCATATTCACGGTAAGGCCGTATGGGCGATCGGCGGGAATGTTAACCTGGGCATCTCCGGCTTTGCCGGTAAGTTGTTCCAGAATGGTAACCGCCTGGTGAACGCCGGTGCCTCCCGTGGGATGTCCCCACCCAATAAGCCCCCCCGTTGTGTTGACGGGAACACGCCCGGTTCGGGATGTATGTCCTTCGAGAATAAAATCAGCGCCTTTGCCTTTTTCAGCAAACCCAATGGCTTCCATACACATCAGACCGGCAATAGTGAAACAATCGTGAATTTCAGCTGTCCCGATCTGTTCACGGGTGATGCCGGCAGAAGACAGGGCTTCCCTGACAGCCTGTTTTGTTGTACTTAATTCTGTGGGATCAATGGGTGGTTTGGTAATGTCCTCCTCTATCTGCCCCCATCCCACTACTTCAATCGCCTCTCCGGCAGGAATTCCACAGCGTTTTAATCCCTCTTCAGAAACGATGGCAATAGCCGAAGCGCCATCAGATACTTTGGAACAATCAAACACATTCAGATTATCGATAAAAGCCCGGCCATTGGGTTCTGTCAGCCCCAGTGCATCAAGATCCTTTGTTGTGTTATGATACTCCTGTGCCGTAGGACAAAGGCGTGCATTTTCGATGGCATTGCGAAACCAGCGTGCAAGCGCCTGCCGGGTTTTATCCCTTCCGTATTTCTCGAAATAGGACCCTGCACGATCGCTGAACTGCCCGGGGAAAAAATAGGCATGACCGTTTTTCCTGTTCTTAAACCAGCCTGCACCGGCAAGATAATCAGCACAATAGATGGCCTTTACCGTATTCTGAACCTCGACGCCGATCACAAGTACTACCTCGGCCGTTTCGGCCAGTACGCTTTTGATGCCACTCATGAGCGCCAGCCCGCCGGTTGCACAAGCTCCTTCAACCCTGATAGCCGGCTTATAGCGTAACCCTTCGTCAACATAAGGAAAAAAAGCAGCCAGGTTGGCCTGCCTGTTGAAACGTGAGGCCATGAAATTTCCGATCACGCATTCATCCACATGATGCGCACCCCCGATCAACCTCAGCGTGCCCTGGCCAGCCTCCCTGATATATTCTTCCAACCCGGGGCGTTCCTTTTTTGGACTGAACTCCTTACGGCCGGTTCCCATTGAAAGGGTATTATACCCAGCCACCATATATACTTTGCGTCTTAACTTTTTCATGAGTTTATGAATTCAGGTAATTGTTAACAGGACCATATGCATGGAAAAAACCCGTCAGCAGGACGGTATTTACATCGTTTTCGTTGAAGGCAACCCCGGAAGTAACAAGTTGCAGTCCGATTGCACAGGAACGGTTGGCATAATCTTTTGCCAGGCCTGCACCAAGGCCTGAGGCCGATTTAAGCTGATCAAAATATCCGCGAAGCAGTTCATCTTTTGTTTTGCTGCCAACAACAGCCTTCCAGGCAGGAGGAACAGGCATCGGGCCAAGTTTTTCGTCCACCTTTGGTTGGAAATCAGAGATCGCAACATAGCTGTTTTTTTCAGGATCGAAAATTGCAACCGGCCGGCCCTTTTCATACTTCAGAATGCCATCTTTCTGGGAACCATCGGAAAACTGACCTCCCTTAACCCCAAGTGAAAGAAGTTTGTCGAGAAGCGGACTGTGCAGCTCTTCGCCAGGCAGGTACGGATTCATCACCGACATGATGAAACTGCAAACGTCAACGCCTACATAATCGATCAACTGGAAAATTCCCATCGGTCGAACCAGGTAATCCTGGCTGATTTTATTCAAAGCATAAACCGCCTCAACAAAGGTGAAATCCTTGCTTAGCTTATCAACTTCGCCGGCCGCATGCAGGATATCGCGCATAAAATGACCATTGCCAATAAAGCCAGCTTTGTCATGCGAAGGAACTACCACCTTGCGCAGATTTTTTGCATATTGTTGTGCAAATGCCTCCACCTCCTGAAGGGTATGTTCAGCCCGTATGATCTCGACCAGCTTTTGTACGGCAGGCGGATTGTAGAAATGAAACCCGATGATCCGTCCGGCAAGACCGGCATCCTCATCGAGCTTCGATATTGGGATGGAGGAGGTGTTGGTAAAAAACCAGGGTTGATGAGGATTATTGGCTGAGATCCTGGAAAAAATGCTGCTTTTTAACGAAGGATCTTCTTTTATGGCCTCAAATATCATTTTCGAATCATAAGCCGCCTCTATCCTGGTGGATGGTCGAACAAGGGTCAGGACATCAAAAATGTACTGATCTATGATCTCATCATTGTCGATCAGGTCGGAACGATCAGCATAGACCTTCCGCAATCCTACCATCTTTTTCTCTGCCATTTTGAGAACCTGGGCCTTTAAATATTTCATCACCCCCGACAGGGCTTCATCCGAAACATCGATGGCATTCAGAACAAAGGGTTTTCCTTTATTTTCAGGCTTCAGGCTAATGTCGGCCATTTCAACCGCGGTAAGCAGCAAAATACCGCTTCCCATTTTCCCTGCGGCGCCCAATACCGAAACATGTTGTAATCGTTCTTCGTAAGACATATTTTTTTCTTATTTGGGGTTTATCTCTGTGAAATAATTGCAAAATGCAAAACCACAACTTAAAAATCAAAAATCAAAACCAAAAATGAAAATCAAAACTCAAAGATCAAAGATCAAAACCACAGATTAAAGATCAAAACCAGCGCTACTAATAATTATCACGGTATTCTCAGCATCTGTTGCTATAATTACCTCATTTCCAAATCTTCACATCTTCACATCTTCAAATTTTCAAATTATTATTACCAGTTTGGTTTGCGTTTCTCAAGGAAAGCTCTCATCCCCTCTTTGGTTGGTTCGCGGTCAAATTGTTTTCCAAATTCGGCTGCTTCCAATTCAGAGGCCTGCTTGAAATCCATGGAGAAGCCGTCACGTATCACTTTTTTCGAAACAGTAACCGCCTCAGATCCATTGCCTGCTATCTTTGACGCCAGCTTCATCACCTCATCCAGAAGAGATTCCGCCTCAGTCACTTTTTGCACAAGACCAATCCGCAATGCATCATCAGCCGAAATAGTCTCCGCCGTCAAAATGAGCCAGAGCGCATTCCCAAGGCCTGTTAGCCTTGACAATCTTTGTGTTGCAGCGTACCCTGGAATCATACCCAGGTTCATCTCGGGCTGCCCAAACTTTGCCAGTTTACTGGCAATTCGAAAATCACAGGCCATGGCCAGTTCACATCCACCGCCTAGCGCATACCCGTTCACAGCAGCTATAACAGGAATATGAAGATGCTCAAGCCTGTCGAAAGTACGCTGACCATAGGTTGAAAAAGCGTACCCTTCGTCAGCGCTCATGTTCGCCATTTCGGCAATATCGGCACCAGCTACAAAGGATTTTCCTTCACCGGTAATGATTAAAACCTTGACATCATCCCGTGGCTCAATATCATCAATAAAGTGATTCAGCTCTTGAAAAAAATTCGTATTCAGCGCATTCAGTGCAGCAGGACGGCTGATGGTCACGATGGCAATACGGTCAGCAATTTGGATTTTCAGGATATTATATTCCATTGTTAATCAATTAACAGTGATTGATTTTTTGCGATCTAAATGTAATAAATATTTGGAATGGGAACCATTTGTTGAAAAATTAAATGTCAATTTACCTTACAGATCATTTTGAAGCATTCTAAGAGGTAAACATTTCAATGCAGCGTTTATCCAGTCGGCAACAGGATACATCATCCATAAGAAAGCTTCAGGAATATTTTCCTTAAATACATGCCGGGCACGCCCGTCAAACCGGTTTATTGAACAATAAAGCGGGATGTGGTAATCTGACCGTCGCAGTTCAATTGTAACAGATACAATCCTGATGGGTATCCTGTTACATCCAATTGCTTCGTCACAACCTGTTTTCCTGCCGGATCAACATTATCCGAATAAATAGTCTGGCTATCTATCCCTTTTATTTTGAGCGAAGCATTGCATTTTAGTCCGTTCACCGTGATCATAACCTGCCCGTGGGCCGGATTTGGTTGAATGGTGATTTTTACGATACCGGCATCAGGTTCTGAAATGCCGGTGCAGGGATCAAGAATAATATGCTTGGGGCTAAAGGAATTGGAAGCACAAGGGGCTATGGGTATAGCAAGCAATATCAGGTTGACAGAACCAGTTGTTTTATCCTGCATCCCTGGGAAATAATCAGTTACCAGCGAAGATGCATTGGAAAAATATCCGTCGCCTGCTGTACCCCATGCTATTCGGCTATAATTTGTTGCCGTGGCATACAGGGGAACGGGTGATGTATACCAGCATACGATGGTGTCATTTCCGGCAGATGCTTCCAGGTTCATGACGATGGAGACTTCGGTAGTGTCGATCCTGGTTTGACTCCCATCGCTTATTGCTACAATATATATGGTTGTCTCCTGCGGCTTGACCTTCGGGCTAGGTACAGCAGAATAAAATCCTTCCGGAATGGAAGTCCAGGTATAGGTGTAAGTTCCTGATCCTCCATAGCCATAGGCGTTGAGTTGAGAGGAGTCGGTGCTTGTTGAGCATAAACGGGAAGGGAAGGATGAAACTGCCGAAGAAAAAACATTATCAAAAGTAAAAGAGGCAATGCGTGTTTGCCAGCTGCTTGAGGAGGTCGATGCATAATACTCTGTTGTATACCAAAAGGTTGTCGGGGCTGAAGGATCAACGCTCATGGCACTGTAATCACCCCAGCGGCTACGGCCACTCCAATTGCCGGTTTGTGAACCTCCGCCGTCAATAATCGCTTTTTCCATGATGGTCATCTGGTTAAGCGGGTCCGTTTTTAACCTTCCGGTGTATCGGATACCCGGATAGAGATTGGTACCGGAGACCGAATAGCCAAGTGCAATAGTGCCGGCGGTATCCTGCGCAATGCTTCCCATCCAGCGGTAGTTGCCGTCGGCCGGAGCATAGGTCGACTGCTGGTATATACTCCAGGCTTCATTTGCCTTTCGCAATTCATACCACCTTACCCCAGCAACACCCAAATCAGCTTCAACCGTATGATTTAGCACCATGGATGCATATTCGTTGAATTTCCTGTACTGAAGCCGGTACATCAGGCGGTCAGAGAGCGTTTCCAGCAATTGCGGCGAATCCTTCTGGGGAATCCCACCCCCCCAGCCACCAAGTGTGCCAAATGGATTGACATCCAGATAAAGTAAATTTCCAAAACTCGAATTAGCCGGAGTTCCCCAATCAACCTGAAATTCAAACACGCCCAGCCGCTGGTTGTCGTTGGTTCGGATATATGTAAAATAATTCGGGGTTCCATAAACCGGAAAAGTTCCATCGCAATCAGCGGGTAAAAGGGTAATAAACCCCTCCTCCCCTGGTTGAAGGGTAAAAGAAACACGCAAAGCATCGGGGCTTCCCGAAAGCATCGCTGCACGGTCAAAACAATATGCTCCATTGCCGACCCAACCGGCTCCTCCTGAAAAAAGATTTGCCGACATGTAATAGGCATCAGGCCAAACCCCAAACTTGGGATAGTCGGGCATATCAGAGAATTCATACTGGTACCTGTACCAACTGCCAGTTGGATCAGGGGTTTGAGACACTGCGATCATTTGATAAAAAGGGGCTGTGGATGAACCATTTGGAAGCGAGAACTGAGAAAAAAACCATCGGTTTGCCTGCTCATCATAAATGACAATTGCATCACCGCTGTTTGCATTATTAGGCATCCCATGCCAGACAGAACTATTGGCAAAGGGTCCCAGGATCTTTCCACCACTCTTGTTGTATATTGAATATGAACAATTTACAGTCTGAAAAAAATGATCCAATCCTGCTTCACCGTGTGTATCAGGCGGAATATAACCACTGATGTTTCCCATTCCCTCAAAATTCTGAATCGTTGTATCGGCAGGTAGCCAGCCATTATGATTCTGTAATCCCGGATCGTTGATGAAAGGTCCACGCTGCTGTTCCCCATTAAGGTCAAAGAAATTTTTCACGACAGTCTCTTTCCAGCTTCCATCATATTGCTCGGGTAACATTTTGACCATATCCCTCAGCGGAGGGGAAATATCAAAATAAACAGGTTGGTCAGTTTTGGGGATCAACCGTGAATTCTGAGCTGCTGCAATTTGAACAAAAAAAACCAAAAGGAACAGCGGATAAATTACATTCTTCATAAATAGTCTGATTAACTTAACATTTACAAAAATAGCTATATTCTGCATCCCGGGTGTCACATTTGAAAACAATTGATCAATTTGTTGAAAGTTGTATATTTGTTCAAAGTTACCCGACCTTAAACATACCCGTATGATTATTAAAACAATCCACACTGATTCCGTCAAAGGTTTCAGGCAAGCATGGAGTAAAAATACAGACGATGGTTTTTATCCAAATGCTGCAGTCATTTTTTCATCAGTTGATCTGGACCTTCAGGAACTGGTCTCTTTTCTCGAAACGATGAATGTCAGCGTGTTCGGTTGCAGTTCCTGTGGCGAATTTCTGTATGACGGCCAGGATCAGGTCATCACAGAGGGTGGGTTGGTTTGCCTGATGATGACATTAATTCCCGGCAGCTTTGAAATTAAACTGTTCAATGGCAATGGAAAATCATCATTCAATTTGGGAAACAGTATTGGTGAATGGGCCGGAGATGTTTTTAAAAAGCCCGCAATCCTCGTTCTTGGCAGTGGGCTTGAAACCGACGGAGAGCAACTTGTTAAAGGGATCCAACATCATACCGGAAATGCGATCAGGATGTTTGGCGGTTTAGCAGGCGATGATGCCCGTTTTAAGGAGACGTTTGTATTCTCCGGAAAAACCCTCGCGAACAATGGTGCTATTGCCATGGTCCTGAACACTGACCTTTATGAAATCAATGGGATTGCTACCAGCGGATGGGTTAGTATAGGTGCCGACAAAATCATTACCCATTCGGAAGGAAATATTGTGTATACCATCGATGGTCAACCCGCACTTGATGTTTATAAGGATTATTTGAATGTACGCGACACCGACCTACCTGAAATCGGAGTTGAATACCCTTTACTGATAAAAAAACCTGATTCCCAGGATGTATTACGAGCAGTGATCAATGTGGATACAACTAAAAAATCTCTGATTTTTGCAGGAACTGTTCCCAATGGAGCTGTCGTGACATTCTCAAGTTCTCCCGGGTTCGAGATAATCGAGGATACCCGGCAAAAAGTCAATGAATTCTACCTCCTTAACAGCGAGACTGATATGCTCATCCTGTTTTCATGTATGGCCCGACACAATGCTTTGGGGCCAACCATTTCTGAAGAAATTAATGAAGCCTGGCAAAATTGGGCAAAACCTCTGATCGGTTTTTTCACTTATGGTGAAATCGGAAATAACTATACAGCTGCCTGTGATTTTCACAATGAGACATTTACCATGGTTTCATTAAAACAAAAGGCAGATGTCGCATAAATTTCTTTCACTTATCGAAGATTTATCCAAAATTCAAAACCCGGAAGATTTCGCCGGGCGTTTAGGATCGGTTATTGATGAGTTGAAGAAATTCAATTCGGAGTATGATAAACTTTTATTTAAATATGAACGGTCGAGCAAAGAAAAAAATATTCTCTCCTCTTTACTCATACGCACTTCGGCCGACCTGAAGAAGGTCTCCGACAAATTGAAAATCCGGGCTGAAGAACTTTCAACACTGCTTACAACCATCCCCGCATATGTCTATTTCAAAGACACAAGCCTCAAGTACATGATTGTAAATCAGCCATTTGCAGAAATGGCTGGCATCCCTGCAGACCAAATTACCGGGAAAACGATTTACGATTTATTCCCAGGGTATAAAAACACCGCCT
>CAISJJ010000128.1 GCA_903885595.1 uncultured Bacteroidales bacterium | reverse complement strand
GTCACTCGTCACTTGTCACTCGTCACTTGTCACTCGTCACTCGTCACTTTGTCACTTGTCATTCGTTCCTCACCTTAAACTTCTCCCCTGTTCCCTCTATCATCCTTCGTTCCCAATCCTTGCCATAGCCCGGTTGTGATGGCTTTTTAGGGATGCCTCTGCCACTTCCGTTATCCAGGAGCTCGAAACCCTGGCTTTGTTTCACGTTGCCATCCATGTATTTCATGAAGAGATAATGATAAAATGCTGTCCATTTGCTTACGAGGAGATTCCCCGAGTAAACGGAATAATCAGTGATATAGTCGCATCCAACCGATGGATTTTCTTTATATAACACCAGTGCTTTTGTGTCGACTATTTCCGTTTCCCGTATAAAACGGGCTTCGAGTTGGCGCTGATATTTTTCTATCTCGGGATGAATCAGGTCGTACCTCGAATAATTCCAGTTGTTAACCTGGCTGAACGCCCAGAAGGCCGATGTTTCCGACCACCCAATCATCGATCCGTTGCCGGTGGCATAACTTGCCGGTATCTCTTTTATTCCGCAGTACAATGGCGCATATACGCATCCATCGGCATCGTCAACACCAAACCAGTATATCCCCCCGATCGGATTGGGCAGCCAGTTCCTTGACTGAGCCACGAAACTATACCCGGTTTGCTGGGTGGCAATGGCCCGCTCATTTAAGTACATTACACTGTCAATGGTAAATTCCATCGGTCTCCAGCGGTAGGGCAGGTGAAATGGCCCTGCGCCAAAGTCCCATCGCATATCAAGCGGGGTATCTTCATAGTGATCACGCATGGTTTCCATCACTGTTTTAAGTGAAATCAGCGAATCAGGCTTTACCCATAACGGCAGCCTGTTGGTAACAAAACCGTTTGGATTCAAATCGCTGTCCTGATCCATTCGTCCATCCTCAAAGCGGGTGTCACGAACCAGATTTCCTTTGGCATATTCTGCAAAAACCGGATTGTCCCTGACCGATTTGTTTATCTTCCTGAAAAAAGCCCAGACACGTGCATCACAAAAACGGGCACCCCCGAAATTCAAAGGGTTGTAAACATCAGAAAAACTGAAATCCTGGTCAGTCCCTTTATAGAAACCATGCGCTTTTGCAAAACTAATCACATCAGCTGAATGATAGATTGATTGTTTGGTATCATTCCAGTCATTGACTTTTTGAATCGGGAAGGTGGTGATTCTCGCCTGGTTCGCATGACCACTCACATACCCGTCGGGGATGAGGCGGGCAACCCAAACAGCGCCTTTCTCAAACTTGCCTTTGCCAATTATTTCCATGATCCAGGCCTCGTTTGCATCAGAAATGGAAAAGGATTCCCCTCCGGAAGCATAGCCGTATTTTTCAACCAAACTGGTCATGATCCTGATCATTTCCCTGGCGGTTTTGGAGCGTTGCAACCCTATCTTCATCAGTGAACCATAATCGAGGATTGCACCTGGCTGCCCGTTTAATGAATCCAAGCCGCCAAAGGTTGTCTCTCCGATAGCTACCTGGTGCTCATTCATAAACTGAATCACCGAAAAAGTATGTGAAATTTCGGGAATCTCACCCAACAGCCTGCCGTTTTCATAATGGTAAACCTGGCACATCTCGCCAGGATTATGATCTGCCGATGGATAAAAAGCAACGGCGCCATACCTGGTGTGTGAATCAGCGGCATAGGTAATCATTACGGAGCCATCCTTGCTGGCGCCCCTTGTTACAATGAGGTTTGTGCAGGCCAGTGCGCCTGAAAACCCTGTACCAAAAAGAAAGAAAAAGAATAAGATGGTGTATGTTTTAAACATAGAAGGAATTTTTTGTAAAAATAGAAAAAAGATCTGGCAACACCCGGTCATCACTGATATGTTGATAAAATGATTATTTTTGCAATGTTTTTCGTTGACCTTATCCAGGTCAAGAGTTTCCCGTGAATCAGATTTCCTAACCTCATGTTGGATAACCCAAACGAAATGGGAATGATTGTCTTATATTATTAATCAAAAACAGGAATTATGAAAAAAATCTACAGTGTTTTATTCTTACTTGCCTTTATTATTACCGCAAACACGCAAACCCTTAATGAAAGCTTCGATGGAACAACATTTCCTCCTTCAGGATGGCAGAACATTCAGGTTGGAGGTTCAGGAAAATGGAAACGTGTTACCAGTGGTGTAGAGCCCAATTGCACCCCGCACAGTGGTGCCGGAATGGCCGAGTACAACAGTTATGATTACCAGGTCGGAGCGAATGCGATCCTGGTATCGCCCCCTTTGACCTTTACCGGTTCTTCTATTCACATCTTCAGTTTCTGGAAATATGGCGATTCGGGATGGCCCATCTATAATGACAGCATTGGCGTATATTACAATGCCACTGCAACGCTGAACGGCGCTACCTGGCTGGCAACAATCCCCCGCTATAACCCTGTGGATGGATGGTATAAACACAGCTATATTCTTCCGGCTGGTCTTACGGGAACCCAATATCTTATTTTAAGAGGCTACAGCAAGTATGGCAACAACATGTTTGTGGATGATGTATCGCTTTTAGTTCCTCCTGCCGATGATATGTCGACTGTTTCCATCAATAATGAAATGTATTTAACGAATACCGCTCCTGTAGTTCCGGCAGCCACGATAAAAAACACAGGATTAAACAATGAAACCGGGTTTGATGTTACCTGTAAAATATATAATTACGATAATAATGAGATTTATACCGATACCCAAACGGTGCCCGAACTTGCTTCATGGGTTTCGGCTAGTGTAAACTTTTCCTCGTTTACACTCCCCGAAGCAGAAGCGATATATAAAATAAAAATATATACCTCCCTTGCATCAGATTTAGATCATTCCAATGATACAGTTGTGAAAACGGTGTACACCTATACCCACAATAAACAAAATGTGTTATTGGAGGTAGGTACCGGCACGTGGTGCACCTATTGCCCGGGAGCAGCAATGGGCGCCGATGATCTTGTTGAGAATGGTCATCATGTTGCCGTTGTTGAAAATCATAACGGAGATCCCTATGCGTATGCTGCTTCAAATGCCCGCAATACCTATTATGGCATAACTGGTTATCCGACAGCCGTCTTTGACGGGATCAAACGCCTTGTTGGGGGAGATCATACCAATAGTTTATACACATCCTATCTGCCAATCTACGAATCACAATATGCCATTAAAACTGCTTTCGGCGTTACCATCGGGGATGGGGCAAAAGTCGGGAATGTTTATAACTTATCAGTCTCAGTTGACAGATACGGAGAAACACCCTTTGCCGGTAGTAACCTGGTGGTACATTTAGCCCTGACGCAATCAAACATGCAGGTAAACTGGCAGGGACAAACCCATCTGGAATTTGTAAGCCGTGCCATGGCCCCGAGTGCATCAGGAACACCCATCGACCTGGAAATAGAAAACCAGGTGACCGTTCCGTTAACATTTACCTTTAATCCTGCATGGGGCGGAAATATTGTTGACGATTATGAGTTGGTTGCATGGGTTCAGGATTTGACAACCAAGGAAGTACTTGATGCTCAAAAGGTCAATTTACAATCAATCCTGGTCGGGGTTAATGAACACCCCCGTGATCCGAATGCGATGAAAATATATCCAAATCCGGTCAAAAACATTGTTACAGTCGAAATTCCGCAAAATGACGGGGAAAGCACCATCTCCCTGTTCAATATCAACGGACAGGAATTACTCCGGCAACAAGCAGGAACAGGTACCGTTAAATTGGACCTGAGTGGCTTTGCCAAAGGCATTTACACCATTAAGCGTGTGAATAATAACAAAGTTGAGGTTAGGAAAATTGTAAAGGAATAATATCAGTGTAAATTTATTGCGCCTGGCTTAACCAGGCGCAATAAATTTAATTAACCAGTAATTTCCCTGAAGACCGTTGTTGTTTACTGTCAACCTGAATCATATAGACTCCTGGTATAAGGCTGATATCAATCGAGGCCTTTGGCTGATCGTTAACATTTTGTTCTCCCACTAATCTGCCATTCATATCAAAGATACTGATAACCGAGGCAGGCTTCATTCCGGTTAAGTCAACGTTGAATGATCCTCCGGATGCAGGATTAGGATAAATCCTGAATCCTGAACCATCTTTTTTGATAGTTATGCCAGACGGCCCGGTCAAAAATGCCTTCAGGGCAGCCGTCGGTTTTTTATCAGCTCCCCAGCAGCTTAACTGGTAGCCGCTCCAGCTCTTTTCTCCTTCAGGCTCCCAGTAAATAACCCCAAGACCCTTTCCTCCGGGTACTGAGGTCACTTTATTTATAACTGCCACAAGCATATCGTAGGTATTTTGGACTTTGGTATAATCTCCCCCGACTTCAACGACCATTACCTCCTTTCCATACCTCGACGCCATATCAATAAGATTGGATCCCAGGTTGTTAATAGTAACAGTATAATCGCTGCCCAGCCAATAAGGATAATAGGATAATCCAATCACATCATACCTCACATTTTGGCTCCGTATGTTATCAAAGAACCATCTGCTTCTGCCATTGTCATTGCCCTGGTCAATATGAACCACAACTTTAATGGTACTGTCAACAGCCTTGACAGCATCATACCCTTTATTGAGAAGTTGGGCAAGCTGGGTCCAGTTTGAAGTGCTTCCGTCGGGCCACAACATGCCTCCGATTATTTCATTTCCAACCTGCACCCATTCGGGTGTTACACCCGATGTTTTCAGCGCAGAGAGCACACCGGTGGTGTGATCATATACATCGGTTAGCAATTGACTGAACGAATGTGAAGCCCAGGCAGCCGGCTTTGTTTGTTTCGCAGGATCTGCCCAGGAATCACTGTAATGAAAATCGATCATGATCCGCATACCCATGTTTTTGGCTCTGACTGCCATGTCAACTACTTCCTCTTTGCTGCAATGCCCGTTGGTACGGTCAGATGAAGGATTAACCCATACCCGCAGACGAATCGTGTTGATTCCATGATCTTTCAAAATCTGAAGACAGTTTTGTTCAGATCCCGTGGTGTCATAAAATTTATAGCCCGTAGCTTCCATCTGCTGCAGCCATCCCACATCGGCTCCTTTTGAAAACTGGGCTTTTACCGTAACTGAAGAAAGAACAAGGATCATCCAGAAACAGGTAAGAATGATCCTGCTAACCAGGTTGACCTCCTCCCTGCCCCCGCCCCTGGATTGGGAGGGGTGCAGGTGAGTGATCTGTCGTTTATCTCGGGTCGGTGCGATCAGTATTACCATAATTCAGGGAGGTTTTCGCTACGGCAAAACGACAACTTTTTGAACAGTGGTTTGTCCGCATGCAGTGAAACGGCAATAATAGACCCCCGGCGACAACCGTTTTTCGCTGTCGCCAGTTACGTTCCAGTTGAGGGTATGACGGCCGGCTGCCCTGTTTTCATTCAGCAGCAGAGCCGACCTATTACCGGCCTGATCATAAATGCTGATTTCAACTTCGCTGCCAGTGGGCAATACAAAAGAGAATGTCGTTTGGTTAAGCACCGGATTGGGATAAACCATACATGATGCATCATTTATTCCGGCATTTCCGGAAGAATTTCCCACGGTTCCGTTCAGAGATTTCGGTTGGAAAAGGTTGCCGTCAAAATCGCTGAATTCGGAAGCAGTAGGATAATTGTTCCAGGATATTTCAGATTTTCCTGCTGAAATAACACGGAAAATCAACCGGCATAAATTATGATCAAGGTTGCGAATTCCTTCTGTGCTGGCGGCCCAGACAAAAGTGATTTTTCCCGGCTGAGGCAACCCCACAGTAACATCCTCCAGCCCAGAGCACCAATCGTTCACATCAACAAATACGAGTTTCCCCGGATCATATTGCAACGTAAACTGGAAGGCCCCCAGGTCGGGAATATCAGAAAAATGTACCGGAACTGAGATGAACCCTGGTTCGGCGGCAACCGGATCCAGCGTGATCAAACCCTGATCTGCTACTTCCATCTTCACAGCAGGAGGAAGATAAGATCCGTTTGCATCACCATAGGTCAGCCCGTTAAAATTGGCAGTAACATTGGCATTCGCTACAGTGATAGGCTCGTTGTTGAATAACCAGTCACCAACAACAAAGCTGCTAATAATATAGGCTATCCTTTTTTTCACGAGCAGAACATCGCTGGCTGTCAATCCCCCTGTTCCGTTTACATCGCCGCTGGCGAGAAAAATACCTGTCAGCGGAGCGATGCTGGCAATATGTTTTTTATACAGCAAAACATCGCTGGCAGTCACGCCTCCCCAGGCTTTGGTCGATGAAACGTCGAGCGTGTAACTGCCTGAAGGAACATCTGAGAATGAGTAATTACCTGATGCATCGGTAGTGGTGGTGGCAATGGTGGTTCCACCGCTGTTTTTCAAGCCGATCCCCAGATTATTCAATGGCGTCTGGGTAGCATTGGCATAGGTAACGGTACCGTTAACAGTATGCCCGGCAGAGGAAACCCCCAGGGTCCCATCCGGATGGATATTCTGGGCATAAAGGTCGCCATCATCATTACGCTGGTCGCACCAGCTTATAATATATTGGTTGTGATCAAGATATCCAAAACTTGGATGTAGTTTTCCGCTTTGCACAGTGCAAAATGAAACTTTTTGGGTAGGCCAAACATATCCACCGTCGCTGTTCACGCGCATAGCCACCATTTTACTGTCTTGTGTGTTACCAAAATCATAATACTGGTAAAATACAATCACGTCGGTTTCAGTTGACCGTGCAGTTATAAAACTTTCGGAGGTGGAAAGGGATGGAGTAATAAAGACCTTTCCCAAATTTCCCCATTGACGGACACCGGCAGCCGAAAGTTTTTGCCCGTAAAGCCCACGGTAATTCTGGTTATAATCGCGTTCATCCCAGAAAACATATGCTTCGCCCGAAGCATCAAAACAGGTAACGGTCGGATCGATCTGGTGATAGTTTGCATGTGTAGAAACCAATGCACCATTCACAGGCATCATGACACTACCATTTGAAGTGACATGTTGCACATAACTGGTAAAAACTGCACCCGATACTTCAGCATGCCAGGTGATGAAAACACCATTGGCCTTATCGCTGGATATGTGAATATCGGTGGAATAAAATGGAATGCCTGCGTTGGTATATACACCCACAGGAGCTGCCCATACCGGATTTCCATCAGCATTGTACTTCTGTGCATAAATATTATTTGTAACGCCTGGGAAACTACCTGTGGTTTTGTACCATACCAGGATAAAATTATCGCCATCAGACTGGATGGCCTTGGGAGCTGTGTTCCCGATGGTAGCTTCCTGGATATTTATCCCGCCGGCTCCCCATAAAAGCTGACCTGTCGGAGATATCTTCTGCATTTTAAGATATTGTTTACCTGCATCCGGGAAACACTGATCGATGAAAACGGCATTGCCATCGGCACAGGCAAACACTTTCGGACTGTATTGTATCGTGGTACCCGGGAATAATGCGATGCCGTCGGGGCCATACATGAACTCTCCCGAAGGGGAAATCCGGTATGCATATGAATTGTTCAGACCTGTACGGATATCCTGGAAGGTAATGAGGGCGCAGGTATCGTTATCAACCGTCATGTCGTAATCGGTGATCCAGGTATCGGCGGTATTTCCGCTAACAAGAATGCCATTCGCAGGCCAGAGTTCACTGCCATTTACATCAAGTTTCTGCAGCCGTACATTATAATTACCATTGTCATTTGAAAACCAACTGATATAGGTTATACCGCTTGGATGGGTAGCCACTTTTGGCAAGGTCTGCTCCCCGTTCATTTCGCTAATCACATTGTTTACAGCGGGATCATTGCTCCATTGGCCTGAGGTGACTGTTGAAAATACCAACGTTTTCAGGGAGGAGATATTATTATAATCCGTTACTTTAAATGTCATATTCCACAACTGGTTTGCCTGTACCGGGATACCGCTTAACATGCCGGCAGCATCAACTGACATCCCGATTGGCACAGAGGGTGAAGTGAATGAAGTAGCATAATTATCGGGGATCTCATAGGTGCCCGTAATGGCTGCCAGGACATAACTGTTATTGTTCCCGTCGGAAACACCTGCAGCCCAGTTGGCCCCCGGGGTTATTTCGTTCCCATAATAGAATTCAATTTTGCCGGTAGGATAAAGCTTTACAGCCACATCGATATTGACTTCCGGCTGATCAAACAGGGAGGTCTTCCAGCGAAAGGTGGCTTGTGTGGCATCTCCCGAATAATAAATGCCATCTCCGGTAGCCGGATAAATCATCAGGTCGGCTCCGTAAGGTGTAATGCAACGGGTTGCAATCAGGTTAGCGGCGCTGCGGACATATTCAAAGTTATCATTAAACAGAAGGGACCCATCGGTGGAAACGGTGAGGGTGTCATAAAATTTCCCGTAAAACGGAAATTGAAAACCGATGGCCTGAATGGCAAATCCATCATCATCGCTGGTAGGAGAAAGGGGTTGGCCTGTGATGGCCGGGAAGGTCCCTTGCTGAATTTCTTCGGCATAGTCCACCTGCAAATCCCAGGTATAAGGTGAAAGCCCCCCGCCTGCGCTGAGCTGGTAACTATAGGGCTGATTGACTGAACCCAGTGGCAGGGCATCCGTAATAATATTGGGAGCATCGAATGCCACCGATTTTTCTACCGAAAGAAATATGGTTCCGTTTTCGTTGATGGGAACATTATTTTGCGCAGAAACTGCCTCCTGCGGTGTTGT
>CAISJJ010000127.1 GCA_903885595.1 uncultured Bacteroidales bacterium | reverse complement strand
ATCCTTCCTGTTTGAGGATACAGTTTTAAATAATCCTTTCCGGCTCCGTAGGAGCCAAATCCTGGTAGCCCGTATGCCCCCACCTCGAGCTCAGCGCGCCGTAGGTGCGCAATGCATTTTTGATTTGATTCTCCGGGAAATAATTTCGCACCTACGGAGCGAAATGCTCCTGAATCTCATCGTTCTACCAGTGTTTCGCACCTACGGAGCGAAATGCTCCTGAATCTAATAGTTCTACCCATATTACGCTCCTACGGAGCGCATGGAAGAATGTCACTGTCCTATATGTTAACTTCACTGGTATAATAGCGCTCAATCAATAAATATTTAGTCTTACTGTAAATTTATTCCCCGATATATGCTGCCCTGGCTGAACAAAAACGTTTTCAGAAGCAGAATCCGGCTAAACGCTATAGTATAAAAATGTTTTCCTGCTTGATATTCAGTATTTTAATATTTATTCTATCCATGGTAAAGCAAAAGTACACCATCAAATATCCAAAACCAATGGATTCGGGTAAGAAATTTTATTAAGGAATCAAACCGGTTACGCCCTGATTTCCGGAAACCAGAATTCAACACGAACTCCGGCAGCACTGCCGTCGCTGTTTTCAAGGTCGGTGAAAATGATGTTATAGGCTGTCGTGTGCCGGGTTTCATTGAGGATTCTGATACGGTCGCGGGTGATCTGCAAACCGAGGGAATGATGGTCGCCCTTCAGATTACTCTTCATCTCTTCGGCGCGCTTTCGCCCCACGCCATTGTCCTGCACCACCATCTTGAACATATTATTCTTCTCACGGATGAGTTCAATGATCAGCTGCCCACCCTCTTTCCTGTGCATCAAACCGTGTTTGATGGCGTTCTCCACGAAAAGCTGAACGATCAGCGGGGGGATCAGGGTCGTTTCAAGAGGAACATCGGGCGAAAAGGTCATTTCATATTCAAACAGATCGCCAAACCTCATCTTTTCAATCTCAATGTAGCATTTCAGGTAATCGAGCTCCTCAATGACAGGAACAAACTCTTTCGAAGCGCTTTCAAGGGTTTTTCTGATGAGCTTTGAAAACATGTTCAGATAGTACAATGCCTTGTCGATATCGTTGTTGAGAATATATCCCTGCATCGAATTAATGGCATTAAAGATAAAATGAGGCTTCATCTGGGCCTGCAATGCCTTCATCTCCATTTTCGAAATATCAAGCAACAACGCATTCCGGTTCTGTTCCTGTAGTTTGATGCGGCGGATGCGCCATTGGAAAAGAAGAAACATCGTTAAGATGAGCAATGGGATAAAAATTATCAAAAACCACCAGGTTAAATACCAGGGCGGGCTGATGGCAAACGAATACTCCAGGTGAGTTATGCTCAGGTTGTCTGTCTTATTGTAACATTCGACCATGAAGCGGTATCGGCCGGGGCTCAGGTTGGTGAAGACCGCTTTTTTATCGGGTGAGTATGGTGTCCAGCGCTTTGTCAACCCATCAAGCCTGAAACGGTAACGCATGTGCTCGGGATTGGAGATGTCGGATGCTTCGAAGTAGATGGTGATCGAATTTTCGTTGTGGTTGAACTTCCAGGGATTATTTGGAAAATCAGTCCAGTAATTGGTGTCGGCCTTCCGGGGAAAATTAAATTTCTGATAATTAACATCCAGTGAAGTAATTTTCAGGTTCATGGCCGGAATCTTTCGGTTGGACAATTTCCTGGTGTCGATTTTCAGCAGGTGGGAGGCTGTTCCCACCCAGATATTACTATCACCATCCATCTCGGCTGTTGTCCCCGAATAATCAAAATACCCCTCATCCTGATCATAGAAATGGATGTGAACAACTTTTTCCCGATAAAGCCGGTTCAGGTCGATGCAGTTCAAACCCCGGTTGGTGCCTGCATAAAGCATATTTCCCGGGCCGGTGATCATCCATTGAATGTTGGTCCCAATGAGTCCATCTTTCGTGGAAATACGATGAATGACTGACAACCTGTTTGCTTCAGCCGTGCCAATAATGATCTCTCCATTAATTCCACCGGCAATAACATGGCCTTGCCGATCAAAACATATGGCGTTGATGATTTTCGGCAGGGTGGGATTCATGACATTAAAAGCATCACAACGGCTGTTCACAATCCGGAACAATCCCTGATACCGGCTCCCAAACCAGGTTTCATTCCCCTTTACTGCAGTGCATAATACCCCCGGCGGCCCTTTTTCATCAATCCAATCATAATAACAATGTTGTGCATAATAGGGAGCAGGGAACAGAGCGGCCTTATAAACACCTTTGTTCCATACGTTGCCGATATAAATGGTGTCAGCATGGTCAATGGTGAAAATTTCAGCTCCAAAAAACGTTGAAATCGATTCCGGTTTCCGGAATTGATCTCTCAAATTGAACCGGAAGAAAAAATTGAAATTTCCAAAATAGATATTCCCACGGGAATCCTTTCCCAGACAGGATTTCTGATCATCATAATCGAGAAATGCTTTCATTCCGAGGCCTTGTTTCAGCCCCTTGAATGATATGTAATAGCCATTAGGATTGTACTGACTGCCAGGCTCTTCGATATGGGACGATCCGTATTCAGTACTGATTAACCGGTAAGGGTTCGGATGCGGGTATTTTCCGCTCCTGATAAGTGCTTCATACTTTTCAAATGAACCCTCTTTATCAAGCATAAAATGGTTCATCGAACTAAAACTTTCAAGGTATCCATTTTGCTCAGCCTGAATTAATTCAGCGGTGTCAACCTTCTCAAAACTGCCATCGGGAAGCTTCCGGATAAGACCGGCCGTATGAGCAATCCACAAAGTGCCGCTATTGTCGAATTGCAGATCGTTAACATGCAGCTTGCCGACATGAAAATAGGTATTGTCGTAACAGGTTACAAAGGGATCGGGTATTTTGTACAATCCCTGGTTTAAGGCGCCAACCCATAGCTGGGAATAACAGGTATCATAAAAAACAGTCCAGACGCTGGGGTCTGTAATACCCACGTTATCACTATGCCGTTCCACCACCTTACCATCAAATTTGAATAATCCTGAGTTGGCATACCTGTTTGCCATTGGATCATCCCAGCCGGCGATCCATACATTTCCCCGGTTATCGGGCGATAAACCGAATACCTGGCCCAGGTTTTCAAAAATCTTCGGAACTTTTCTGCCATGAATTGCCACTCCGGTTCTTCCGACACCCATCATGGTATCGCCGGTCGATAAAATCAACGGAGAAACTGAAGAATTATAAAACCGCTTTGATGCTTCAGTGTGTGAATACGATTTAAGCACAGGGTTATAAATTGCCATTGCCGGGCCGCCGTAATTAAAGACATAAACACTGACAGGGGCTTCCATAAATCCCATAATATGAGATTTTGTAGCCGCAGGATTCCAGTCGTGCACGGTAAAATTGATGAACCGGCCATCCTGGAACGCACTGCAGCCATCGTTGGTCCCGATCATCAGGCAATCAAATTTCTTTGAATACCAAACTACCCGCACATCGTTGCTCACCAGCCCCTGTTTGGTGGTATAATTGTAAAATTTTTTTCCATCGAAACGCGAAATACCGGCGGCCATGCAACCGATCCAGAGGTCGCCGTTTTTATCTTCGGTAATGGAATAGACATTATCGCCAACCAGTCCATGGGTTGAATTATACACTTGAAAAACGGTACCGTCAAACCTGCACAGCCCACCGCCCGTTCCGATCCAGAGAATCCCCCGCGAATCTTTTACGATCGAATGAATGATGTTGCTTGGCAACCCGTCGTTTACGGTATAATTATGAGAAAAATACTGTTGCGGGAAGCTTACTCCGGTTGTGAACAAGAGAAGGACGGGCAGCAGGAGTCGCAAGATTATCAAAGCCAGGTCATAACCCTGCGACCAAGTGAATAAGTGGTCAGGGGAACAGGTGAGAAGGCGAGCAGTTGAACGGACGAACATTGTCAGTCGGTTAATCAATCAATTCATCAGCAATTTAGAATACTCATAACAAAATCATTTTCAAATCCTGAGTCCGCTCTGAAAAGTCAGATCGATTGGATTCTGAGCGGAGTCGAAGAATGCAAACACCTGTAAATAAGGACACTTCGACTTCGCTCAGTGTCCGGTTTTCCGTTGAATTACCTTTTTTGAGTGGACACAATCTTCAAATTTCCAAATCTTCAAATAATTTTTAAAGTTTCGTTTTTGTGAGCAACCTCACAAATTCATCGGTACGGCGGGTGGCTACTTCGAGTTCGATCCCGTTTTCGAGCATGATTTTATGGCCTTCCGACTTGTCGTATGATTTTATATAATTCATGTTTACAAGATACGATTTATGAATCCGGAAGAAATATTCAGCCGGGAGCAAATCCTCAACTGATTTCAGGGTCCTCGATACCAATGTTTCCTCACCGTTTGCCGTGAATATTTTAGTGTAATTTTCATCGGCCTCACAATACATGATGTTGTTTATTTTTTCCATGACATACCCTTTCAGTGTAGGAAGGGCAACTTTGGTGTTAATATCGCCTCCGGCGTTTAGGTTCGACATAAGGGTTTTGACGCGGAGATTGTAATTGTTCTCCTTTTGTTTTTTCTCATACCGTTCAACAACCTCACCAAGATCAATAAAATTCAAAGGTTTGAGAATATAGTCGAATGCTGCATATTTGATGGCATCAATGGCATAATTTTTATAGGCAGTCAGAAAAATTACCTCAAAGGTCACCTTTTCGAAATACTCAAAAAGTTTAAACCCGTTTTCCCCGGGCATTTCAATGTCGAGAAATACAAGGTCGGGATGGTGCTTGTGGATTGCGTAAACACCCTCTTTAACCGACTCGGCTGCACATAACACTTTCAGCTTATCGGGGAAGTAACGCCCGATGACTTTTTCGAAGGTTTCGCGAGCCATTTTTTCATCATCAATTATGATACAGGATATGTTGGACATAAGGTTTTTTTTTTCGAAAATTAGAACAACCTGAGAGAATAAACCCGGCAATTTATTGAACGCTCACTTTCAGGCAATGAACGGAGCAAAAAGGAAAAGGAACGTGTAACAATCCTTTTTGACCTCACCCCCTGACCCCTCTCCTTGGAGGAGAGGGGGGAAGCGGTGTGATCATTATTTGATTTTTTTTCGATGCGAAAGTTTTTTCACCTCACCCCCTGACCCCTCTCCTCAAGGAGAGGGGAGCCGGGGAGCGTGGTTATTTCGTATTATTTAAAATTATTTCTGATGATAAACGCATCCACACTGCTGATGCCGGTTTGCAGGGTCGATTTGGTTTTCCGTACCTGTATGGAAATATCATCCCTGAGCTTTACCAATACCACCCCCGGGACAAATTCAGGGTTATAGGGATCGGGTATGTGCAGGTTTGCATAACCGGGTCACTGCGAGTATACTGTCGTTATTATCACGAAAGATAAAAACAGAAAAATAAATATTTTCATGGTACTATGATTTTGGTCAATTTTCATTCAAATCATCCAATATTGAGTCTACTCCGAAAAGTCCGACCAATCGGATCCTAAGCGGAGTCGAAGGATGCAAACACCTGTCAATAAGGACACTTCGACTTCGCTCAGTGTCCGGTATCCCGTTAAATTGTCTTTTCGGAGTGGACGCAACATTCTGATTCCTCATGTAAAGTTCAGAATCTACAGCCAATTCCCGACAAATTATTTCATTACCGTAACAAAATATTTGCAATTGATTATTTTATTGTTAATTAAATTTCAATGAACAATTTTTGTTAAGGTTCCAATAAGGCTACCAATACAATTATAACATTGATTTACAATGTATTGCCCATTTTGGTGACAAATTTGCGGCGAAATATTGCAAGTGAGGTTCATTGCAATGGAAAGGAAATGCACGGACTAAAATTTGCGACCCTGCTGGACAGACACTAAATAGAACGCCGCGCCGGCAGCCGCAGTGGGGGGGGGCTTGTTGTTTCTTTTACTTGCCTCCTTATTTTGTAGGTTTGGTGAATGCCAGCCTCCTGAAACCGTCCGCATTGCCCGGCTGACGGCTTATTAGGGCAAGTAGTGTGTCCTTGGCTTCCACAGGGTACTATGATAAGAAAGTTCTTTGAAAGTGGGTGCAAAACTCTGTGAGAGGCTTGGGGGTGAGATTCCCCCTTGCCTACTCGACAATTT
>CAISJJ010000126.1 GCA_903885595.1 uncultured Bacteroidales bacterium | reverse complement strand
TGGGGCGCACTCGTGGCATTCAACTACAAATGGACCACCAACAAGATTGAACTCTACGAAACAACCTCAAAAAATCTGCAGATGCTGAACCTGAAAGTCGGCATCGCCATGATCATTCGATAGGCTGATCCCCTGCCCCCTCTCACATTCGGGAGAGGGGGCAGGAAAACAAGGTAAATTTCTGCAGGCTCCAAATCGGTGCAAGTGATTCTGGCAGTTGTTGAATAGGTTTTTCTTTGAAAATGTTTGTTTAGAGTTTAAAATAATGCAGCAAAATGCATAGATGTATTCACCATTTTTATTAAAAAGGAAAAGCGAGCCCAGCGTGATAGTGCCGCAAAGGAAACTATCATAATTAAAAAGCCCTATTTTGCTACAACTCCATTTGTAGGCTATAACCCCGCCTACGGTTTCCTGATCGGTGTAGGAACCACCATGGCGATTTACCTTGGCGAACTGGAGACCACCCCCGTTTCTTCGTTATGTGCAGCCGTTAACTTTACAACGGCGGAACAAACGATCATTACCCTAAGATCAAATATTATCACCGGCAGTTCCCGCTATATCCTGCGGGGAGACTGGAGATACCTGGTCTTCTCCCAGCCTACCTATGGGCTTGGTACCGGGATAAAAATGCACACCAACCGGGGGATCGTTTTTAATGACGGAGGCTCTACTGCATCGCTGCCTCCCGACGCCCAGCCGCTCAATTATAATTACATCAGGCTTTACGAGACCTTTTATTTCAGGTTCTCAAAGAACTGGTACCTGGGTATAGGATATTGCCTTGATGATTTTTCGAAAATTGTCGATCACAATCACGTCGACAGTGTTCCCCCGAAAGAAACAAGTAATTTTAAATACAGCACTGATCATGGTTTTAACCCGGAAAAATATACCATGTCGGGGCTAAGCCTGGAGGTGTTGCTTGACAGTCGCAATAATTCGATCAGGCCTACGAAGGGTTACTTCGCAAATATTGCATTCAGGCCGAATTTTACCTTTCTGGGCAGTACAAAAAACAGCCTGATGCTAAACACGGAGTTCAGAACTTATATCAGTCTTTCAAAACGCCGCCCCGATCATCTCGTCGGTTTTTGGTACCTGGGCCAGTTTAATGAGAAAGGAACAATTCCATACCTGGGATTACCTGCTCTGTGCTGGGACATGTACAATCGGGCGGGAAGAGGTTATATCCAGGGAAGCATAAGGGGTGTAAATTTCATGTATGTGGAGTCGGAGTACCGTTTCCCAATAAGTCCCTATTCCGGGATATTGAGCGGTGTCGTATTTGTGAATGCAACCACCGCGAGTTCTGATGACGAAACCCGGAAACTTTTTCAGTATGTTGATCCTGCTGCCGGGTTTGGTTTAAGGATCATGTTTAGCAGGAAAACCCTGTCGAACCTCTGCATCGATTTTGGTTTCGGCGCTGATGGCACGAAGGGAATATTTTTTAATCTGAATGAAACTTTTTGAGATTGCATAAAATCAATCAGCCATTTAGCGGCGCATCAGCCAAAAATGACTGGGGGATCATTACTTCAATTGGATATGCATTCTGATAAGTTCAACTTAAAAATGCAGCGACATGATTAAACAATCCCTGAGTTTAATTTGTATTTTCTCTGTTTTGTCGCTGATGATTTTTGCCGCAAAACCAGATTCAGTAACACCCGGCCTTCAGCCAATCCACAAAAATGTAATAAAATTCAACCCCACGCCGATGATCCTGTGGAGCTGGAAAAATGTAACCTTCAGTTACGAACGGATCCTTAACCCTCGTCAATCCATTTCCTTCGAATTGGGATACCTGGTATTTCCAAAGTTGATTGCAGATACGGTCATAGACCTGGTAAATGTAACGAGTAGCGAGAAGTGGGGACTGAATGCTACCGTAGAATACCGGTTTTACCTTACGAAGCTTAATTCGCGACCCGTTCCGGCCGGGTTGTATATCGGACCCTACCTGACCTACTACCGGTACCAGTTTAAAAACGGGCTGGATATTTTTCCTGCCACGGTTGATACAACAGGGATGATTAAAGGTGATTTCTGGGCCTTCAACCTGGGTGTTGAACTCGGTTATCAGTTTGTATTCTGGAAACGATGGACCCTTGACCTGGTGTTGGTTGGCCCATCGGTCAGCTATTATGGCGGCAAGACCGAGATTACGGGAAACCTGGATGGAAGTCAGGTACAGCAGGTCAATGAGGCCTTGTATGAAAAGTTACTTGCGCGATTCCCGGGAATAACAGCCTTTTCAACCACAGGTAAGACTTTCCAGCAAACCGGGAAACTTGATGTTTTCAGGATGGGTTTCAGATACCTTGTCCAGATCGGGTTTCATTTCTGACCTTTTTACTTCCCACACCCTGAAAGTCACTGACATCGGCCATAGCCAGATCTTCAGCATCAGGAAAAAAGCGCCGGGCTGACCTTTCCAGAAGATCAAGTTCTACCCGGAGCACGGCAGCCCGCTCATCAGGCAGGGTTTGAATAAGGTTTTCGAGCATGGCGCAGTGTAATAACAACCTGGGACGGAGCAGATGTGATTATCCCCCTGCGTTTGTGCTGGTTAATAAATTCGATAGCAGTTCAATTGACTTGAGTCTGAAATTCCGGGTTTCGCATTTTGATATCGGCCTGGATGTAAAAAGTGACCTGGTTCGTATGATAGAGATACTCTTTAAGGAACACGGTATTGAGATACCTTTCCTCAGGCAGGATGTGCATATCCGTTAACCATTCATCTGCCGTTCACAGCATTCCCTGTTTCAGAAGATCAACAATCAGTTCGCCCATGGT
>CAISJJ010000125.1 GCA_903885595.1 uncultured Bacteroidales bacterium | reverse complement strand
TTAGTTTTTGACAGTAGTTTTTCGGAAAGAAAACGCTCAATTACTGCATCTCTATTCGTAGGATAAGGCATTTTAAGCATATCAAAAAAATTCTGATTATAACGGATTTGGGGGAATCGTTTTATATCCTCCCAAAGAAGCCGATATCATCAGATTATGCAGCCAATTTTCATGATAATGAAACTTGTTCAGTCTTTCAGCAGGACTTTGAAAATTTTGATGCTTAAGAGTCGTTCGAGGGTTGGAAGGAGCAAAGTTTTGAATAAGCGCCCATCCTCTGATGCTTAACTCTGCTGCTGCCATCGACCCATGAAAATACTGTGTGCTGAACAGATGTCTGTCCATTCGTTGCATCAACCTGTCAAGCATATTACTGGTTCGGTGTGCATTAAGATGATCATATGCGGTGCTATAATCAGTAATATGCTTTCGCAGTTTGGCGATTGGATTCAGAATCACCTCCGGAACCTTACTTTTTTTGCACCATTCATGCAATCTTCTGATTCTTTGCGAAAATTGACACTTTCTTTCAGCGTGGTAGCAATCCCATAGCTTGGAAGATACTGTAGTAAAGATGTCATGGTATTTCTTTTTCGCTCTGTCCCGAATTTTGATGAAGATATGGAGAAAACAACAGATAATGACAACAGATGCAAAGAGACCTAACCAGGCATTTCGAGTGGCTTTCCATCCATCAATGTTGACAGTATCCGGTGTGTAGTTTGGCTTTAGGCATTGCGCTTCATTTTTAAACACCCCATAAGCTTTTCGTAATGCAGCGTCACCAGCATCGACCGCAATAGATGCACCAAGAATACACTGGTTGCCAACCGTTGTGGCAACATAGACTTTGTTGCCTAAAATCCAGGAATGTTTTTCATCGGACGCCAAATTCCGGGGGATATCCTCCGGATTTCTAACAGTTGTTCCGACAATGCTGTTTCGTCCAAGTGACTGTGCAATTCGATACCAATACATATGGTCTTTTCCAAACACATAAGCCAATGCCCAGAAAGGAACGCTAAACTTTCGCAGGAAAAGCGCCTTTTCAATTTCATCTGTTTTTCCAGTCATATACGGCATTATAAATGAAGGACGAATCGTGTATGAGATGTCATTGACATCAATACGCCGAATCCAAACGTTCTGTTTTTTGGAATAACGCATTTCTTTCAATGTATAGCCACCAGCAATGTCATGAGGGAATAATTCTGGATATACAGCAATCATTTCATCAACGTATTTTCTGAAAACAGTTTTATCGTTGACAGTTGCGTTATAAGTTTCTTGTAAAAAATACAGATTTATGGCTCTGTTGTTTCGGGTAATAGGCTTTGTTGCTGTCGTTTCCATATCGAGAGACCTCCTGAAAAATGTTTGTCTCTAACTATATGAAATTATGGCAAAAAAAGCTAACTATTTTTATTTTAAATTATATCAACGAGTTATGATTAAAGCGATTTGTAATTCGCAAAAAAGTGACGTTGAAATAACCAACCCCCAAATCCGTTATAATCAGCTTTTTTTCTATGCAGGTTGACTTCTTTTCGGTTAATGGTTTTCTTTTTTTTTGAAGACCCCTCTCTTTGTTTCTGTATGTTGTATGTCTGAATTCGTCGGATAAAAGAATCAATGGAGGAGAGGGTAAACCCGTTCATTGCCTTGCTCAGACTTTCGAGTCCATTGTGTTCGCCAGAAAAATCTTTTACCGCAATTTCAGGAAGGTTTCTGGAGTTTTCTGTTGAAGAATCATTTTTAGATAAGGCGGATAAATACAACAGATAATCCAAACGTTTGTCTTTATCGGGCATGTCAATCATGATGTCTTGAACAAACTGCCCCTGAAACAGCATGGTTTCAATATCGGCGATGTTTTCGGAAATCAGAACCAGTAAATTTTCAGACTGATAAATGGCCGGATCATAAGAATAGTCCTTCAGCATTTCCAGAAACGGCAGTTTCTCGTGATGAATATTGCTGAACGTGTTTCTGGGGACAATCATTTCAGCATGATCAATGATCACGGCGATTTTTTGATTCTGTCTGAGCAACTGACCAATGATTTGAAGCGCATCATTGCCGGGGAGAACCGGTCTTTGGGGTTCCTTATATTTTTCACCAGGTTTGACCTGAATGATCGGCGCGTTGAAGCCGATATTCAAAAAAAAATCCGTGTTGTTTGAATGAGTAATGGAATTCCGGATATAAAAGCCCCGAGTCAGGCTATAGCAGATGACCGCATTGAACCGGCTTTTGATGCCTTCCGTTAACTGCCATGTTAAATAATCAATAATATCGTAGAACTCTAAATAATTGGAAGCATTGGTTTCAATTTTAAGACCATCTGCTGTCTTCAACAGAACGTGATCGCGAACATTGCCGTGAAGAAAACAAAACTTGGATGCCTCGCTGATATAGTTCGTAATCAGCTTGCCAAACCATTGCTCCCGTTCGTAACTCATCTTGCTGCCGGTATCTTTTTCACTCATTGTAAATCCTCCCTACACGCATGGTTCAGGTCCTTCGATAACCATATCAAATCCTTTTTCTTGAACCCGTTCCAGTGCTTTTTGAATAACTTCCTCCGGTCCGTACAAGCGGTGTTGACCGGAAGGCATCGAGATGATCGTAACCGGTTCCTGCGGAAAGACTTCAGGTTTTCCGTCAACCTGGATTTCAGGCGCATTGGGTTGGTCTGG
>CAISJJ010000124.1 GCA_903885595.1 uncultured Bacteroidales bacterium | reverse complement strand
TTGCCCTATTCCTCTGGTAACCAAATCGGGTTTACAAGTCTGCGTCGAAACAAAAGTTTCGCATATTGCTTTGAACGGGGAGCAGTACATTCTCGGTATCTCCCGCGATATTTCTACCTGGATAGAAGCCAATCAACAACTGAAGCAATCGGAGGAAAAATTTAAGAAATCTTTTGACCTGAGCGCCCGGATGAAGGCCATCAGCGATTTCCTAACCGGCAAATACTACGATGTAAATGAACAGTTTATCCTGTCAACAGGTTACACCCGTGATGAGATCATTGGCAAGACCTCAGCCGATCTCCGGCTGTTTGATCCAAAAAGCCGGGCGCGCATAATCGCCAAGCTTTTACAAGGGGAAAATGTTAAAGGTGAAGAACTTGAAATGTACATTCCACCCAAAGATCTGACCATACACTGTTCATTCGATGCTGTCGCATTTGAGGCCAACAGCCAAACCTACCTTCTTTCAGTTGCAGAGGATATTACAGAAAAAAAGAAAAATGAATTGGCCCTGGCAAACAGTGAGAGGCGTTTACGACAGGTACTTGAAGGGGCAAATGATGGTTTTTGGGATTGGAATATTCAAACCGGCGAAGTTGAATTCAGTGCGCGGTGGGCCGAAATGATCGGTTACAAGCTGGATGAATTCGAGCATACTGTAAAATTCTGGGAAGAGATTGTTCATCCTGATGACAAATCGTTTGTATTAAGTGAAATTGAAAAACACATCCAGGGGAAAATATCAAGGTACCAGACCGAACACCGGGTTAAATGCAAGGATGGTTCGTGGATTTGGATACTGGACCGCGGTAAAATTGTGGAATGGGATAATGATAACCGTCCTGTCCGGATGGCCGGAACCCATTCTGATATACACGAAAAAAAGATAGCAGAGGGGAAAGTGCTTTACAGGGAATTGTTTGAGCAGCTTATCAACGAGGTTGCAACGGGTTTGATCAACATCCCCTTCCCTGAGATCGACGAACAGGTTGAAAATCTTTTACAGAAGATCGGCGAATTCATAGGGGTTGACCGGGCATATGTTTTTTTAATGGATCCATCGGAAACAGAAATGTCGAACAGCCATGAATGGTGCAGGCAGGGGATCACGCCCCAAAAAGAAAATCTGCAGAATATTCCCACATCCTTTCTTCCCTGGTGGATGGACAAAATCATTAATAAGCAATCGATCAGCATTGAGCATGTTTCGGAATTGCCACCAGAGGCATCGAAAGAAAAGGAGATCCTGGAAGCCCAGGAAATCAAGTCAGTGATTGTGGTTCCAATGGTTAACAAACTCAGAGTGACCGGATTTGTTGGGTTTGATGCGGTAACTAATTTCCGGAAATGGGACGCCGAAACAGAACTGCTTTTAAGGAACGCGGTAATTACCATCGTGAATGCCCTTCAGCGCAAGGAAAATGAAACCTCCATTGAGAATTACAAAAATCACCTGGAGGCCCTTATCAAGGAGAGAACCAGTGAGCTTGAAACAAGCTATGCGGCTCTGAATCAATCGCTTCAAAAACTAGCCAAGCAGAATGATGAACTTATAAAGTTCAAAACCATTGCAGATAAGGCCAATTACCCGATTCTCCTTTTGTCGCCAGATGGAATGGTGATCTATTCGAACAGGAAAATTTCAGAAATGTCGGGCTGTCCTGCACAAAAATTGGAAAATTGTGATTTTATCGAAGCGTTCGTTGATCATGAAGGGCCAAATTTCAAAAAATTTTCACAGTTTATAAAACGGCATTCTGATATAACCGCACTGGAGATTACGATTGTACACCGGACAGGCAAAAAAGTCCCGGCGCTTGCCAATGCATCGGCCATTCACGACAAGGAGGGGTTTCTGATGTTCTTTGTTCTGTCATTTACTGATCTCACAGAAAGGAAGAAGGGAGAACAGGAGCTTAAAGTTTTATGGCAGGCAGCTGAACATTCAGCCAATGGAATTGTAATAACCGACAAGGATCACCGGATATTCTATGTCAATCGGCAATACATACAGACAACAGGATATAAAAGCAATGAATTGCTGGGGAGAACCCCGAAAATTGTCAAATCATATGAGCATCCCGACGAGTTCTACAATTTGATGAATGAGACAATCCAATCGGGAAAAACCTGGAAAGGCCGCATCATCAATAAAAAGAAAGATGGAACCTTGTACACTGAAGACACTGTGATTTCACCTGTTCAGGGGACTGATGGCCAGATCGCCAATTTTATTGCGATTACCCTCGATGTCACGCAGGAATTGCGGATTGAACAGGAACTTCAGCAAACGGAGAAGCTTCGATCGCTGGGAACCCTTGCAGGAGGTATTGCGCACGATTTTAACAACATTCTGCAAATCGTTCAGGTCTATTCCGAACTGATCAATTTCCATGAGAAGAACAATGTTCAGGTAAACGACAGCCTAAAAGAAATTATCAGGGCCTGCTCAAGGGGCAAAAGTCTGGTTAACAATATTCTCACCTTCAGCAGGCAGGAACCCAATGAAATGGCGCCCTACAGTTTTGATTTTCTCGTAAAGGAAATCATCAATATTGTAAGACCTATCTATCCTGGTTCCGTTGAAATTATCAGGCAGATCGAGCCAACGGGAATGGTATTGTGCGACCCTGTTCAGATCCAGCAGATCATTTTTAACCTGTTCAACAATGCAGTTGATGCCATGGGTGGGAAAGGGGTCATACATGTTAACTTACAAAACATTAACGGGCACAATAAGGAATCAGATCATGATGTATTGCTCCAGGTCACTGACAATGGAAGTGGCATGACAAAGGATGTGCTCGCCCGGATATTCGACCCGTTTTTCACAACCAAGAGCGTGGGTGAAGGAACGGGTTTGGGGCTGTCGACGGTGCTGGGCATTGTCAAAAAACACAATGCAAAGATTAAGATTGATTCGGAACCAGGAAACGGAACAAAAGTGGATATTTTATTCTTAACCAATAATTAACGGAAGGAAAAACCAATGAAAAAAATTCTATTTGTTGACGACGAAAGAGCCTTTCGGGACGCATCAAAGCAACTTCTTGAGGGTGCAGGATTTACAGTAGATACTGCCATGGACGGAATGGATGCAGAAACCTTTCTGGACAAATCTGAATATGATTTCATCATAACAGATATTGTTATGCCACGCAAAGAGGGTATTGAGTTTATCCTTGATTGCAAGCAACGCAATATCCGGTCGAAAATCATCGCCATCTCGGGAGGTGGCAGGGTGGCATCAACTGAATATCTTACCATGGCGAAAGCCTTTAATGTCGATGCCGTTCTTTCAAAGCCATTTTCGTTTACCGAACTGTTAATGACCATTGAGAGACTATCAAAGGAAAAAACGAATTGCTAATATATAGAGAAGTTCATTTGTTTGTGCACCTTTTTTTACAGCGTGCTCTTAAAAAAGGAACTCCTTTTTTATGTTCATTCCAATACAATGGATTACATGCAATGCCGGCAAAATCAATGAAACAATGAAATCGAAAAATCAGCCAGAACGACCCTCTGCATCTTTCAATAAAATTGCGAAGGATAGGTTAAATAAGACGGGTATCACTGTCCCGGAAATGAATACCCTTAATGAAACCCGGAGGGTCTATCACGAATTGGTGGTGACCCAGATGGAATTAACCATGCAGAATGATGAGTTACTACGTACACAAAAGGAGCTTGGAGAATCGCAGGCGCGGTATTTTGCCCTTTATGATCATGCACCAGTTGGTTACTTAACCCTGGATGAAACTGGGAAAATCATTGAAACCAACTCGACCGCAGTCGGAATGCTCGGCTTATCGAAAAAGTCAATTGTCAATGAACTGTTTTCGATTTTTATTCCCGCCGACGACCTTATCGTTTTCAACAAATATTTTAAAAACAGGTTTGAGTCGAATGCTTCACAGGTTTATGCGCTGAGGCTTATGCGCAGTCGCGGGACACCTTTCTGGGTGAGGGTTGAGGGGAATAACGTGCCCGATAAGGAGGGCAGGCCTAACTACGAGATAATGATCTTCGACATCACACATCAGAAACTCAGTGAGCAGATGTTGCAGGATAGTGAGGAAAAATACAGGAACCTGGTTGCAAACCAGAATGACCTGATTGTCAAAGTAGACCCCGATAACCGGTTCATCTTTGTAAGCCCGAGTTATTGCAGGCTTTTTGGAACAACAGAATCTCAGCTAATAGGCAAAGCCTTCATGCCTTTGGTGCATGAAGATGATAAGGAAAAAATCAGAACTGCCATGCCCGACCTTTACCGAAGCCCCTTTACGTGTTATTATGAACATCGGGTCATGACCATGAAAGGCTGGCGATGGATTTCATGGTCAGAAAAAGCCGTTTTGAATGAACGTACAGAAATTACTGCAATAATCGGGGTCGGCCGCGATATTACAGATCAAAAAGAGGCAGAGGATGCCCTGAAAATCAGTGAAGAACGCCTCCGTCAGATCATTGAACAAAGCCGTGAAGTTGTTTGGGACATAGATGTTACCGGTTTGTACACATACGTAAGCCCTCTTTCAAAGTCGGTATATGGTTATTCGCCCGGGGAATTGGTTGGTAAATTACATTTTTGGGAATTACATCCCGAAGAGTATCAGAAAGAATTCAAGCTTCACGCTGACAGCGTGTTTGAAAAACAAGAAACCATGCGGGATTTTATTAATCCCATTCTTACTCCTGAGGGCAAAACTATCTGGGTGTCAACAAACGGCATACCCCTTATTGACAAAGAGGGCAAACTGATAGGATACAGAGGTTCTGACTCCGACATCACCGAACGGTTAAGGATAGAAAAAGAGTTACTCCTGGCAAAAGAAAAAGCCGAGGCTAGCGATCAGTTGAAAACCGCCTTCATGAACAATATTTCACATGAAGTGCGTACCCCCCTGAATGGAATACTTGGATTCGGCAACCTGCTCGCCCAACCCGACACTACAAATGAGGAGAAGGAGCTTTTTAGCAGCCTTCTGAAAACATCCAGTGAGAGATTACTCCGGACTATGAACGACTATATGGATATTTCGCTTATTACCTCAGGCAACTTGCAGGCCAGCTTTAAGGAGATGAACCTGAGAGAGTTTCTTGGAGAGATCAGGAAGAAAACACTACCCCTTTGCGCCATTAAAAAACTTGATTTTAATGTTTCATTCCCAAATACTGACGAAAAAATCATGCTCCGTACAGACCACGAACTGTTGGAGAAGATTATATCCCACCTGCTTGATAATGCAATCAAATATACCCACGAGGGATCTGTAACACTTGGGTACGACATTAAGGCAAACCATATTGAATTTTTTATCAAAGACACCGGCATTGGAATAAACGAAGAGGCCATAACACGGATTTTAAAACCGTTCATGCAGGAAGAACTCTCGAATGTCAGGCGATTTGAAGGGAATGGACTTGGGTTATCGATAGCCGACGGCCTGGTTAAAATTTTGGGAGGGAAAATCCATCTTGAATCGGTTCCTGGCGTTGGTACAACGGTCATGTTTACCCATCCCTATGAGGCCATGACCAGCGGGTCAGAGGAAATAATCAGGCCGGTTGACTCACAACAGGGCCATGATCTGCCGGTTATTCTTGTTGCCGACGATGAGTCGGTTAACAATGTCTATCTGAAAGTTATTTTAAGGGAGAATGCATCTGAAATTTATTTTGCTTCAAACGGGAAAGAAGCCGTTGATCTTTGCCTTGAGCATCCCGAAATATCTCTTGTGCTGATGGACCTCAAGATGCCGGTGATGGATGGTTTGACAGCCACCAGGTTGATCAGGGAATTTCGGCATGAAGTCCCTATCATCGCATTTACAGCCTATGCGATGAGTGGCGATGAACATCGGGCAATGGAAGCGGGATGCAATGATTACCTGGCCAAACCTGTCCTGAAGGAGGAGCTGTTGAAAATGATTGAGAAACACCTTCCAAAAAACTAAATTGAATTGATCTTGCCGTGAAAAAGATACCGAAGGTATTTATCAGGCCCGATGGAGATATACGGTATATCGGAGCGCATGCGATCGTTCAACGCGATGATTCAGGCAAGGCATTACGCATGATTGGAAAAAATTGGGATATTACTGCCCAAAAGAATGCCGAGGAGAAGTTACGCCTGCCTGGATTGACTTCAATGCTGACCTGTCGAAAGTGTCTGCAGCCGATATCTTTGATGCTGCTTTTCATCTTTGTGCAGCTAACTTTTCCATTCCGGCTGAAATAGTTTACATTTGCACACTTTTAATCACAGGTTAATCCGTCACCCTTATGCGGAACGCCATTCATAAACCGCACACCCAGGCTATTTCGGCAGCGGGTTTGCTGATCACCCTCGGTATTATTTACGGGGATATCGGAACATCTCCCCTTTATGTTATGAAAGCCATTGTGGCTGGCGCCGATTCCATAACCGCCCAGTTCATTATGGGAGGTCTTTCGTGCATTTTCTGGACGCTCACCCTTCAAACCACCCTGAAATATATCATCATAACACTTCGTGCCGATAACAACGGGGAAGGCGGTATTTTCTCACTTTTTGCCCTGATCCGTAAAAGGGCCAAATGGGCCTATGTTTTTGCCATTATCGGTGGAAGCACACTCCTTGCCGATGGGGTAATAACCCCTTCCATCACTATTGTTTCTGCGGTTGAAGGACTCGCCATCGTAAATCCGCGTGTTCCGGTCGTCCCGATCGTAATTATGATCATCACCGCCCTTTTCTTCGTGCAAAAGTTTGGAACAAAGGCAGTTGGAGAATCATTTGGTCCGATCATGTTTATCTGGTTTGCCATGCTGGGTGTGCTTGGCATATCCCAGATCCTGCACAACCCGATGATACTGAAAGCTATTGATCCCCATTATGCCTACGTTTTCCTGACACAATACCCCCAGGGTTTTCTGCTCATGGGCGCCGTATTTCTATGCACGACCGGGGCCGAAGCGCTCTATTCCGACCTGGGTCACTGTGGATTGAAGAATATCCGCATTACCTGGATCTATGTTAAAATCACCCTGCTGTTAAATTATTTTGGCCAGGGATCATGGATTATTGCGAATTCCGACAGCATTTACGAATGGACCAACCCATTCTTTGCCATCATGCCACACTGGTTTCTGATCATCGGCATCATCATCTCCACCGCGGCGGCCATCATCGCCAGCCAGGCCCTGATCAGCGGCTCTTATACCCTGATCAGCGAAGCCATCTCCCTTAATTTCTGGCCGAAGATCAAAATAAATTACCCGACCAACATAAAAGGTCAGATGTATATCTCCAGCATCAACTGGATGCTCTATTTCTCGTGTCTTTTCGTGGTATTGTTTTTTCAGCGGTCGTCAAACATGGAAGCTGCCTATGGCCTTTCGATCACCATAACGATGCTGATGACCACTAGTTTATTGAGTATCTACCTGTTTTACAAGAAGGTGCCCATCTATGTGATCGTTGTATTTCTGATCGTATACTTATCTATCGAAGGATCATTCCTCATCGCCAATCTGAACAAGTTCATGCATGGTGGATGGTTTACGCTCCTTCTTGGCGGATTCCTGTTCACAATCATGTATGTTTGGTATAGCGGCCGCAAGATCAAAAACAGCTTTATCGAGTTTCTGCGTATCGAGAATTATACGGAGGTGATCAAGGACCTGAGCCAGGATCAAACCGTGCCAAAATACGCAACAAACCTGGTATTTCTTACCAAGGCCAACAAAGGGACTGATATCGAATCGAAGATCATCTATTCCATCCTGAACAAACATCCCAAGCGCGCCGACCTCTATTGGATGCTGCATGTTGACATCCTCGATGAGCCGCATGTACTTGAATACAAAATAACCCATATCATTCCCGGGACCCTGATCAAGGTCGATTTTAAAATCGGGTTTAAAGTTCAGCCCAGGGTGAATCTGTTTTTCAGGCAGGTGTTGGAAGAACTTAATCACAACCAGGAGATTGACATGCTGAGCCACTACCCGTCGCTGCGCAAACATTTTGTAAGCGCTGACTTCAGGTTTGTGGTGATCGACCGGATACAGAATTACGACTTTGATTTTCCGCCAAAGGAGCAGTTTGTGATGGATCTTTATTCAATTTTCAAGCGGTTCGGCATATCCGAAGTAAGGGCATTGGGACTGGACACAAGCAATGTGACAGTTGAAACCGTCCCGCTTTATGTCGACAGGGAAGTTCCCATCCTGTTGTCGCGGAACGATCATACAAAACACATGGGTTAGTTGTCCCCTTATTTTCTTTTTAGAACTTTCAACGCGGCAGCCACGATATCCGGAACATCCAGTCCAAACTTTTTAAGAAGATCTTCCGGTTTTCCGCTTTCCCCGAAATGATCATTTACAGCTACCATTTCCATTGGGGCCGGATGTTTCATGGCAAGCAGCTGAGCAATGCTGTCTCCGAGACCGCCATTCCGCATATGCTCCTCGGTCGATACCACACATCCTGTTTTGGCCACAGATGCAAGAACAGCCCCCCCGTCAAGGGGCTTAATGGTATGTATATTAATAATTTCCGCACTTATTCCCTGCTCTTCAAGGATTTTACATGCCTGCAATGCATTCCATACCATATGGCCGGTTGCAAAAATTGAAACATCGGTTCCCTCACTGAGCATCAAAGCCTTCCCGATAAGAAATGGCTGATCAGCCGGTATGAAATTTGGCCATTTCGGCCTTCCAAACCTTAGGTAAACCGGGCCGTTATGATTTGCGATGGCAATGGTCGCTGCCTTGGTCTGGCTAAAATCACAGGGATTGATCACCGTCATGTTGGGCAGCATCTTCATCATTCCCAGGTCCTCGAGCATCTGATGCGTGGCGCCGTCTTCGCCCAGGGTAAGCCCGGCGTGTGAAGCACATATTTTTACGTTTTTGTTTGAATAGGCGACCGATTGCCTGATCTGATCATATACCCTCCCGGTCGAAAAATTGGCGAAGGTACCCGTATAGGGTATTTTGCCACCAATCGTTAAACCTGCCGCTATGCCTATCATATTAGCTTCGGCAATGCCAACCTGGATAAAACGGTCAGGGAATTCCTTTGCAAAGGCATCCATTTTCATTGAACCGGTAAGGTCGGCACACAGGGCAACCACATTGGGATTTTGTTTTCCAAGTTCAAGTAAGGCTTCGCCAAAACCGGAACGGGTATCTTTGGAACCAAGATTTATAAAATTCTTCATTTTCAGTATGGATATAATTTCAGGTTGACCGTTTGACCGGGTTCAACCTTGAACGATTTTTCAGTGGTATATGTTGACTTATTCGAATATTTGGAGCGAAAAACCACCCGATAATTGCCCGGTTGCAAATACAGTGTTTCCTGTTGCTGCTGATTGTCCCTCAGGTTGTATAGCCAAACCATCTGGTTTTTATCTTCCAGGTAGAGACTCCCATAACCATTGGTCGATTTCTGAATCACCGCGATACCGGGAAGGGGTATTTCCACGGTGGTGGTATGGCTTTGCCGGATTTCCACGTCGTTCACCATGATCCTGGGCATACATAATATCTCGGCATCATAAGATCCGGTCAGATATTTCTCAGTCTGGTCAAACTGCTGAATATTGATGGTTTCAGATTGACCCTTTTTACGGATGATACATGGGAGATTCTTAAGTGTGGAATTGCCTGTTGATTTGAAGGCAAGGAAACCTTGCGGAACATCAATGCCGACAATGGTATGCTTCCCGGAATTCAGTTTCACCGAATCCTTACGAACCGGGGGAATGGTATGCACCACGATATCATAGGTGATCAGCGGATCAATATCGAGGGTGTCGGGAAATCCCCTGGAATTAAAGGAGTGAATGAAATTGTATTTGGGAAGTCCCGAGAAATTATCATAAAAGGTCATGTTGATATTGGTTTCGGTCGGGTTTCCGTACACATCAAGCAGGTTAACCTGGACACTCGTCGGGTTCAGGGTTCGTGAAATGATCACGTTGAGCGCATTCCTGAATTCCATTTCATTTGAAGCATCAAAGTAGGTACCGACACATTCAAACTGTTCCCTGAAATTCTTGCCGATCCCGACGATAAAGGGCTTGAGCATGATTCCCTTTTTCTGCAATTCCAGCGATACGGCACATGGATCTCCACCGCATTCTTCGAGACCATCGGTAATCAGGATCACTACGTTCCGGCAATTGTCGCATGGGGGAAAATCTTTGGTCGCCTGCGAGAGTGCATAGGCGATCGGCGTGGTTCCCTTTGGGATGGTGGTTTTCAGCGCATGCTTTATCCTGTTGATATTGTCTTTTCCGAATGGGACTTCAAGCCTGGTATCATTGCAATCCTGCGGGGGAAATTGCTTCTGGTGGCCATACATGCGCAATGCAAGTTCCAGGTTTGGCTGTGTTCGCAAACTGTCGAGGATATTTGAAAATAGTTTTACCGCAATATCGAATTTCGTGTCGCTTTGCCAGCGGCCATACATGCTTTGCGATGCATCGAAAACAAATAAAATGCGGGTGGTCGGCCTGGGCCTCACCGGGTCTTTTTGGCCCTGGGAGAATCCGTTAAACGATAGGAGAAGGAAAAGCAGTATCAATGACCAATGACCAATGACCAATGACCAATGACCAATGACCAATGACCAATGATGAATGACCAATGATTTTTTTAATTGGTAATTGGTAATTGGTAATTGGTAATTATTAATAGTCTCCAATTGTCTCATTCAGCTGCTCCAGCGCTTTTTTCGTCTGTTCATCATTGGGGAACACGCCATGCCATTCATGATTATCCATCATAAAATCAACACCATAACCCATGTGGGTCGTCATAAGAATTATTACCGGTTGCCCCTGGCCGGTGTACCATTGGGCTTTTTTCAGGGTGTTCACAACTTCGTTCATGTCATTGCCAAACATGGGGAGCGCCTTCCACCCAAAAGCCTCAAACTTTGCTTCGAGGTCGCCCATCGGCATTACCTTTTCGTTGGGTCCGTCGATCTGGACGCCGTTGAAATCGATTACCGCGATAAGATTGTCAACTTTATGACCGGCAGCAAACATGAGCGCCTCCCAGTTCTGCCCCTCCTGAAGCTCACCATCTCCCATCAGGCAATAAACGAGATGCTCGTCGTTGTTCATTTTCTTGGCCATCGCCGCGCCGATTGCGACGGATAAACCCTGGCCAAGCGACCCGGAACTCATGCGAATTCCAGGTAAACCTTCGGCAGTGGCAGGATGCCCCTGTAACCGTGCACCCAGTTTGCGGAAGGTAGCCAGCTCGTGAATGTCGAAATAACCATACCGTGCCAGAACACTGTACCAGCCAGCCGACAAATGCCCGTTTGACAGAAAGAACAGATCCTCTCCTACTCCGTCCATGGTGAATTTTGCCGGATCGGGCTTCATGATTTTAAAATAGAGCGCAACTAAAAAATCAGCGCTGCCAAGAGGGCCTCCGGGATGTCCCGACGACGCTCCATTCACCATCCTGACAATGTCGCGCCTGACCTGCGTGGCTTGTTTTTCTAAATCTTCGATTGAAATCATGAAATAATAAAAAATTAATGAGTGAAAAATGCGGACTGATGATCTGATATGGGAAACGTGAACCTGGCAAAGATATTATATAAATTGATTGAGCGCTATTATACCAGTGAAGTTAATATTTGGAGCAGAGACCTTCTTCCATACGCTCCGTAGGAGCGTTATATTGGTAGAACGATGAGGTTCAGGAACATTTCGCTCCGTAGGTGCGAAATATTGGTAGAACGATGAAATTCAGGAGCATTTCGCTCCGTAGGTGCGAAATTATTTCCCGGAGAATCAAATCCAACCTGCATTGCGCACCTACGGCGCGCTGAGCTCGGGGTGGGGGTATGCGGGCTACCAGGATTTGGCTCCTACGGAGCCGGAAAAGATTATTGAAAACTGTTTCCCCGAACAGGAAGGATCCTGCTATTTTGAATTCTTCTGGTATAATTGCGCTCATTCAAATTATATAAACTGCCGGGGTCCGGTTGCGTGTTGATAAATATCTAAAAGATTTGAAGCTGTTTCGTCAGATCAAGTTTGAAAGTTCTGACTTTTGCGGAGCAATTTCAACTTGAAAGTTGAGTCTGTTCCGAAAAGGCATTTTCAAACAATTAATGACACTGAGCGATTTCGAAGTGTACTTAATTTCAGCCTGTTGTATCCTTCGGCTCCACTCAGGATCCAATTGATCGGACTTTTCGGAGTGGACTCAAATTTCCATTCAGGATTCTCTCAAACGCTCAAATTATTTGTAATGATTACATTGGCAAACATAAGCAATATAAATATCATCTCTTTTTTCCACCGCAGGGTATTGGTACCCGCTGTTATCGTCATCGGTTTTTTGGGCATGATTGCCGGTTTGGCCGCACAGCCCGTCAGAAAACAGGCAGTTCAAAATCATTGGGTTGATTCGGTATACAATTCATTGTCGGTTGAGCAACGCATTGCGCAACTTTGCATCATCCGGGCATGGTCGTGGAAGGATTCCATATACAATGACAGCCTTATCCAAATCATCAGGAAATACAACACGGGTGGTGTTTGTTTTTTTAAAGGATCGCCGGTCAGGCAGGCCTTGCTTACAAATCGCCTTCAACAAGAGGCTCAAACCCCTCTGATCGTTGCCATCGATGCTGAATGGGGCCTGGGAATGCGGCTCGACAGCGCCTTCTCTTTCCCAAGGCAAATGGCCCTGGGGGCAATCAGTAATGATTCGCTCATCTATAAAATGGGACTCCTTGTTGGAAAAAGTTGTCGCAGGCTGGGAATCCACATCAATTTCGCACCCGTTGCTGATGTGAATAACAATCCGTTAAACCCGGTCATTAATTTCAGGTCTTTTGGTGAAAACAGGGACCTGGTCACGCGAAAAAGCATCATGTATATGAAAGGGATGCAGACAGCGGGAATTATGACGACAGCCAAACATTTCCCAGGACACGGCGACACGGAAACCGATTCACACCTGACCCTCCCTGTTATTAATCATGACCGGAAACGCCTTGACTCGGTTGAATTATACCCATTCAAAGCCCTGATCAAAGAGGGGGTGATGGGAATGATGATCGCGCACCTTTATGTACCATGCCTCGATACCGCAATAAACACCCCGACTACCTTATCTGAAAAGGTGATAACGGGTCTGCTGAAACATGAACTTGGATTCAGGGGATTTGTCGTCACCGATGCATTGGATATGCAGGGGGTCACAAAGTTTTACAAACCCGGCGAAATCGAGGTGAAGGCCTTGCAGGCAGGAAACGACATCCTGTTGCTTCCACAAAATATGGAAACTGCCATTCAGGGAATAAAAACGGCTATCGACAGCGGATTGTTTTCTATGGACACCCTGGAAGCCAGGTGCCGCAACATCCTGGCGCTGAAATACTACCTGGGGCTCAGGGAGAAACCCATCATCGGGCTGGATAACCTGGTCAATGATCTCAATCAACCTGAAGCAGAAGCGCTTCGCCAGGAAATGGTGAATGAATCTATCACTGTGCTGAAAAATGAATTGAAGATGATCCCGCTTACTGGCCTTGACCGGAGGAAAATCGCAGTTCTCTCATTGGGTGACTCCCTGCCCAACCTCTTTCAACATACATTGAACCGGTACGTTCAAATGAATATGTTCAATGTTCCATCCAATTTCCCGAAAGAATATGCCGACAGCATCATAAAACAGGTAAATGATTGCGATATCGTGATCCTCAGCATGCATGGCATAAAAAGCAATCCTGCCGACACATTTGGTATAACCCTCGATATGATCCGTTTAATCGATACAGTGACCCGTGTAAACCGTACGATAATTAGCCTTTTCGGCACGCCCTATGCACTGACCTGGATTCCAAACCTCAATAAAACCGAGGCCATCGTTGTGGCATACCAGGATAATCCCTCCACAGAACTTGCGGCTGCGGAGGTGATTTTTGGCGGCATCGCCGCACAAGGCAAACTTCCTGTAACCTCTTCCATGTTTCCGTCAGGCACCGGTGATAAAACCGAAAAAACAAGGCTTGCTTTTGTCCTGCCTGAAGAGATAGGCATTCCCCGCAGCGAATTGAAAGCGATTGATTCAATCGCCCTCGAAGGTCTCAAATTGCACGCATACCCGGGCTGCCAGATATTGCTGGCCAAAGACGGCAAGATTTTTTATGAAAAAGCATTTGGCCATCCGAGGTACGAAGATACCGTTAAAGTGACCATGGAACAAAGTTACGATCTGGCCTCCGTAACAAAAATTGCAGCCACCACGCTGGCTGTCATGAAGCTGTGCGAACAGGGCAAACTGGAAATCGACGACAGCCTTGTAAAACACCTTCCCAAGCTACAAGGAAGCAACAAAGCAAATCTCCGGATCCGTGACATTATGGCTCACCAGGCAGGATTGCAGGACTGGATTCCGTTTTATAAATCAACACTGCTGAACGCACATCCCGACCCGGCAATTTACCAGCCGGAACAATCCGGTGAATTCCCGGTCAGGGTGGCACAAAACCTCTATATCCGGCAGGATTATTCCGACACAATTTTCAAACTGATTAAGGATTCACCGCTTCGCCAAACCCGTGATTACAAGTACAGCGACATTGGATTTTACCTGCTGCGGATGGTAGTTGAACAATTAACCGGCATCGGTTTTGGCCACTACCCCGACACAACCTTTTACCAGCCCCTTGGGTTGCAGTCCATGGGCTTCAATCCCCGGAACAGATTTCCCCTTTCGCAAATAATCCCGACGGAATATGACACTGAATTCCGGAACCAGCTTGTATGGGGCGATGTGCATGACCCGGGAGCCGCTATGTTAGGCGGCGTATCGGGCCATGCCGGTCTTTTCAGCAATGCTGCCGACATGGCCGTAATTCTGCAAATGCTATTGCAGGAGGGGAGTTACGGCGGTAAAGACTTTCTCTCGCCCGCCACCATCAAGGAGTATACCCAGGTTCAGTTTCCTGAAAAAGGCAACCGCAGGGGACTCGGTTTTGACAAACCAATGTTACATTACGCCCCCGATGGCCCCAGCTGTGAAGGTGCGTCCCGCGAAAGCTTCGGACATTCGGGATTCACCGGCACATACGTGTGGGCCGATCCCGCAAACGGCCTGTTATATATTTTCCTCTCAAACCGGGTTTACCCCGGTGCGGGCAATCACAAATTATCAGAGCTGAACATCCGGACTAATATCCATCAGGTTGCATATGATCTGCTGCGCAAATATCAGATCAAATAATTATCTTTGCCGGGCTATAAATTTTTTTAAAACCTCATTATGGATTCGAAACCGACAGCATTGATTAATACATTGAAAAATATATTCATTTGGTTATTTGCGATTGCCTTCACCCTGGCTATCGCTATGTACCAGCGAATGACCGGGCCTACCTATCCGGTGCGTGGCAAGGTTGAAATAGGCCGGCAGGAAATCAAATACAGGCTGATCAGGACCTACGACGGGTCGGACGATGCCCCAATAAAGATTGTTGCGGCCGACACATCAATCAGGGGAGAATTGAGATTACGACGGTTTAAGAGCTATGATACCTGGCAAACGCAAACCATGCAGCGCCATGGCGATACCCTGATCGGATATCTTCCGCACCAGGATCCTGCAGGGAAAATAATGTATGAAGTTACACTTCTCCAGGGCGATAAGCATTATCAATTACTCGATCATCCTGCCGTTTTGCGATACAAGGGATTTGTTCCGGGATATGTTCTTTTACCGCACATTTTCTTCATTTTTATGGCCATGCTGTTTTCAACATTGACCGGACTGATGGTTATATTCAGAGGCAAGCACACCTATATTTATACCTGGATTACCGTCGTCACACTTTTGCTCGGCGGGCTGGTCCTGGGACCCATCGTTCAGAAATTCTCCTTCGATGCATACTGGACCGGATGGCCCTTTGGGCATGACCTGACCGACAACAAATCATTGGTTGCATTTATTTTCTGGGTGATTGCCTTGTTTGTAATGAAAAAGAACCGTAAAAACAGGGTATGGCCCATCGTGGCATCCATCGTTCTCCTGGTTATCTTCCTGATTCCTCACAGCATGCTTGGTTCAGAAATCGACTTTACCAAAGAACAACCCATAGAAAAAACAAATTAATTTCGCTGTTTCGCTATTTCGCTATTTCGCTATTTCGCTATTTCGCTACCTCGCTATTTATTATGGTCATTACCTACCTCATCATCTTCATCACCGCAGTTGTTTCAGTTTTTGCGCTGAATAACGAGGAGTTGTTTGCAAAACTTAAATTTAATGCCTACGATGCCAAACACGCAAACCATTGGTACAGGTTTTTCACCTATGGATTTGTGCACGCAGGTTATGTGCATCTTTTTATCAACATGCTGGTTCTCTATTCATTCGGGGTAATCGTTGAAACTTACTTCAATTTATATTTCCCAGGGAAGGCAGGATTTTATTACATCCTCCTGTACCTGGGAGGACTTATCCTGGCAATTATTCCTGCCTTCGGAAAGCATAAGAATGATGTATTTTACAATGCAGTGGGCGCCTCAGGCGCTGTGGCAGCAGTGGTTTTTGCAAGTATTATTCTTTATCCGACAGGGGAGATTTTCCTCTTTTTCATCCCCGTACCGATTCCTGCCCCGATATTCGGGATACTTTATGTTGCCTACGAGTACTACATGGCTAAAAGAGGTGGCGACAATATCGGCCACGATGCCCACCTGTGGGGCGCCATTTTCGGGGTGATCTTTACCCTTGCACTGAAACCGGGATTGGCATTGATTTTTTTGCAACAGCTGGGATTGGTTTAAAAACGGGACGCGGGACGAAGAAGGCGGGACACGGGACACGGGACACGGGACACGGGACACGGGACACGGGACACGGGACACGGGACACGG